>JANMYF010000337.1:0-2907 GCA_031381685.1 Acidimicrobiia bacterium | reverse complement strand
GCCGCCATGCCCGACACGCCGGGTTCGCTCGGCATCGCCATCTCCGAAGCCGTCGAGGTCGCGGCGACCTCAGGCGACTCGGTCCGCTATGCGCTGGGCTCGGTACTCAACCACGTGCTGATGCATCAGACGGTGATCGGACAGGAGGCCCTCAAACAGTTCGAAATGGCCGGCGAGTATCCCGATGTGATCTTCGGCTGTGTGGGCGGCGGGTCGAATTTCGGAGGGCTCACGTTCCCCTTCCTCGCCGAGAACATCGCCGGTCGGGCGAAGACCCGCATCGTTGCCGTCGAGCCCACAGCATGCCCGTCGATGACGAAAGGTGTGTATGCATACGACTTTGGCGACACCGTCGGCATGACCCCGCTGATGAAGATGCACACCCTTGGGAAGAACTTCATCCCCGACCCGATTCACGCCGGTGGCCTCCGTTATCACGGCATGAGCCCGCTCGTGTCCCACATCTACGAGCTGGGCCTCATCGAGGCGACGTCGAAGAACCAGCTCGACTGCTTCGCCGCCGGCGTCCAGTTCGCCCGCACCGAGGGCATCATCCCCGCACCCGAACCCACGCACGCTCTGGCGGCCATGATCGAGGAGGCACTGCGATGCAAGGAGTCTGGTGAGTCGAAGGTGATCCTCACCGCACTCTGCGGTCACGGCATGCTCGACATGGCTGCGTACGAGAACTACATCCACGGACGACTGGTCGACTACGACTACCCCGCCGAGGCAATTGCTGCGGCGCTCGTCGACCTCCCTCGGGTCTGATGCCGGGCCCGGAGATCGTCTTTGTCTACAACGCCGACGGGACGCTCTCCGGGAAGGCGAAGGACTTCGTCCACAAGATCGTCCGGCCGAGCACCTACGACTGCCAGCTCTGCGCAGTGACCTTCGGCTTCGCCGGGATGAAGAAGAAGTGGCGCGACTTCGTCGCGTCGCTCGACGCGACCGTGTCGTTCCTGCACCGCGACGAACTAGGCGACGATCACTCCTCGATAGTCGCTGAGACCCTCCCCGGCGCGTGGCAGCGGCGGGACGGCTCGTCGTGGGAGGTACTCGTCGATTCGCCGACGATGCGTTCGTGCGATTCGCTCGACGAGCTCATCGAGATCATCCGGGTTCGCGTCGAGCGAACCTGACCGTTCGCGCCGGGGTTGCGGTTTCGGAGCGCCGGTAGGAGAGTCAACGGCATGCGATTCGGAATGAAGACCGCGCCCATGCACACGACGTGGGCCAACGTGCTCGCTACGTGGAAGGAAGCCGACGGGATCGAGCTCTACGAGAGCGTGTGGAACTTCGATCACTTCGAGCCCATCTTCTCCGACCGCACCGGGCCGTGCCTCGAAGGTTGGTCGATGCTTGCCGCCATGGCCGTGGCGACATCGCGTATCCGGATCGGCTGCCAGGTCACCGGCATGCCGTATCGCCATCCGGCGGTGTTGGCGAACATTGCGGCGACAGTCGATGTGATCAGCAACGGTCGATTGATCGTCGGTCTCGGCGCCGGCTGGAACCAGGACGAGTGCACCGCGCTCGGCATCACGCTTCCGCCGCTCAAGGAGCGCTTCGACCAGTTCGACGAAGGGTGCGAGGTCATCATCCGTCTCCTGCGCGACGAGGTCGCCAACTTCGACGGAGCGCACTTCCAACTCCATGACGCCCGTTGTGAGCCGAAGCCCGTGCAGCGTCCGCATCCCCCGATCGCAATCGGCGGGACCGGCCCGAAGCGGACGCTGCGAGCCGTGGCCCGCTACGCCCAACACTGGAACGCGATTTCCCGCACCGTCGACTCGTGGAAGCGGAGCAAGGAGATCCTTCTGCAGCATTGTGACGACATCGGTCGCGACCCGAGCGAGATCGAGTGTTCCGTCAACCTCCACTACGTGCCGGAGAAGGGTGTCGGTGGGGTCGTTGAGCAGGCCGAGATGTGGGCCGCAGCCGGAGCCGACGTCGGCATCGTCTACCTCCCGGCGCCCCACTCCCCCGCGCCCCTCGCACCCATCGCCGAGGCTTTGACCTGGCTCTGAGTGGCTCTCCGATTGTCCGTCCCCGCATGACCCGTTCGATGGACGATCAAACGAAGGTCGATTCCCCTCGTTCGAGCTCAGCTGGGCTCGTTCGGCTCACCAACGTCGAGCGCGAGAACCACCGAATTCTTCTCCGAAAATCTCAGAACCTGCCAAAGTTGTCACACCCACTTCGTACACTTGTACGCATGGAACTCGTCGACCCCACAGAACTCACCAGCGGGTTCCGTCGCGTCGATCTTTCCTCGGCCAGCGCGGTGCAACTGCGCCGTGCGCTCGACGACGTTCGCCGTGTCCGCGCTCGTCTCGACGGGGTCGAAGCCGAGATCGCCCGGCGGCTCAAAGACACGTCGCCCACACCAGAACGCGACATCGCCGCATCGGCGCAGCGATCGAACCGTCACGGGACGAAGGTGTTGGCCCGTGCCGCTGCACTCGCCGACACGCCATCACTCGGCCAAGCCCTCGAGACTGGTTCTTTGAGTGGTGACCACGTCGACGTGTTCGCCAAAGTTCTCGCCACCCTCGACGGCGATGTCAAAGCCGGCTTCGCCGACGCCGCACCTGAACTCATCGAGACGGCCGCAGCATCGGGATCAACACCCGAGGAGTTCGCCGCGAGCCTCCACACCACCGCGGAGCGCATCGCCGCCGACGGCGGGATGAGCCGATTCGAACGCCAACGACGCGCCACCCGCCTACGAACCTGGACCGACCGGGCCAGCGGCATGTGGCATCTCTCCGGCACCTTCGACCCCGAAACCGGCGCCCGCATCCACGGCCGACTCGAAGCCGCCATGGCCGCCATGTTCGCCACCAAGACCCCATCGACCACACCGACCGATCCGGGCGAGAAACAAGACCACCTCCGCGCCCT
>JANMYF010000336.1:0-13450 GCA_031381685.1 Acidimicrobiia bacterium | reverse complement strand
CGGGGGAACGTCGACGTGATCGCCGCGGCGGATACGGCACTCGGCCAGGATCGCCTCGGCGGCAATCCGCGGCAACTCACGCCGTGAGCGATTCGCGGAGTCGATGACCAGGCTGGCGAGACGCTCGGCACCAGCGAGATCGCCGATCGAAGCAAGGCCGGCGGCGGCCGGAACGAATCCGACGATGGCCTGGTGGCGGCCGAGGCCATCGTGGCCAGGAATGAAGTTCGCCTCGAACAGTTCGGCGAAACGCCCTTCGAACAGCGCCGTCTCCATCTGGATCACGAGGGCCAGCGACGAGAACGGGTCGATCCCATCGAATCGCCGGAACGGACGACCCGGATCGAGCGACGCATCGACGGCCGCCAGCAGCGCCCGCTCTCCTGATGAACTATGTACGCTTACGGCATGCGCCACTTCGGCGGCGGCGCGGGCACCCACAACGTCGCCCTCGTTGCGCAGGAGGCTCGCCTTCAGGCAGAGACCCTGCAGCATCGAATCGGTCCAGCCCAGCGATTTTGTCAGGGCGAGATGCTCGTCGATCCAGGAGCGAGCCGTCATCGTCTCGACCGCTCCGCCGAGGCGCGTGGTCAAGAAGCTGTGCCACTGGAGGGCCGTGAGGGCGGCGACATGCTTCGACCGATCGCCGAGCTCCAGCGCATAGGCCAGCCCTTCCTGCAACCACGTCTCCACGTCCGGATGGTCCGGTCGAACCAGGGCCCGAAAGCTCACCGTGGCGAGCTCACCGGATCGGTTCGATTCGGCTCGGAACAGTTCCAGCCCCTTCACCAGCTCGCCGTCGGCCTCCCCCATTCGTCCACCGAGCGCGAGCGCAACGCCCTTGTTCGAATGCGACCACGCCTCCTTCACCCGGTCGCCGATGGCGAACCACCGCTCCGCCGCTTCGTCGAAGGCGATAAGGGCAGCAGGAAGATCGTCATCGACCAGCGCGTTCGCTCGAACGAGCACCCGCTCGGCGTCGACCATCGCATCGCCGCTCGGCTCGGGGAAGAGCTCCAGAAGACGCCTCGCTTCGCCCTTGTCCGATTCGATCAGCGCACGGGACAACTCGAGCAACGCGTGCGGATCGCGCTGCCCCAGGGCCACAGAATGCCGCAACGACGAGATGCCCTCGGGACGGCGCGAGCGGTTGAGTGCCTCGAGCCCGGCGGTGGCCAGCGCCTCGGCGGCCCGCGCACGCAGCGCGAGATCCTCGGGCGCCTGCTCGCTCGCCCGGCTGAGGTGTCGGGCACGGTCGTCGAGATCGGTCGACAGGTCAACCATGCGCCGATGCCGCTCCACGCGAGTCGTACGGGGCATCGTCTCGTAGGCCACCTCTCGCAGGAGCGGCTCGGTGATGCGCAACGTGCCGTCGGGCCGGTGCCGCACCACGCCGGCGTTGGTCAGTCCGCTGATCCCTTCGGCGATGCTGGATCCGCCGAGCGCGACCAACTGCTCCACCGTGGCGGTGTCACCGATCACGGCGAAGTCCTGCAGCGCCGCCCGCTCCGCAGCAGTGAACGTGTCGAGGCGGGCGGCGAGCACGGCGCGGAGGCTCACCGGCCACTGCTGGCGCTCCACCGACTCCGGCCCATTGAGGGCGGCGAACGCCAGGAGCTCGCGGAGGAACAACGGGTTGCCGGCCGCCCACGCCAACAGCGCGGGATCGGGCTCCGAGTCGGGCTGCCAGAGCCCGGCGAGGACCCGTGAACCCTCGAGAGTGAGCGCGCGCAGCCGCAGCGTGCTCGCCATCGAGAAGCTGGTCAGCCACCGGCCTTCCGGCCGGCCGGCAAGCACGACCAGCATCGGAAGATCGATCACCTGGGCGATGAAGCTCGTGAGGAACTCGATACTGGTCGACGCCATGTGGACGTCCTCGATCACGACGAGGATCGGTCGCTCGGTCGCCCGCATCTCGGCCAGGCGGCGGAGGGCCCATACCTGTTCCTTGCGCAGTGCCGCCGGGTCGATATCGAGGAGCGACGCGTCGATGTCGCCTCCCAGAGAGCGGACACGTCGGTCGATGGCTTCATCGGTACTCGGGCCGAGCTGGGCGAGCAGGTCGCCGCCGACTCGCACCCCTCCAGCTCCGCCGTAGGGGGGATACGACGATCGGATGACGAGCGCCTCGTCGCCGATCCGGTCGATGAGTTCGTCGAGCAGTCGGGTCTTGCCGATCCCGGCGTCGCCGGTCAGCAGCACGGTGCCGAGACGACGGAGCGACGCCGCCCGCTTCCACTGCGACAGCAGGAAGTCGAGCTCCTCGACGCGACCGACCATCGGCACGACATCGGCGGTCACCGCAAGGCTCTGGGCCCGCAACGACAGGGCCTGGTGCACCTCGACGGGTTCGCGCTTGCCCTTGAGCGTCATCGGGGGTCGATCGCGATAGTTGATGCGGCCCGCCGTGAGCTCGTACGTCACCGGGCCGACCAGCACCTCACCCTCTTTCGCCGCCTTCTCCAGCCGGGCGGCCACGTTCACCGGATCACCCATCACCGTGACCGACCCGCCGGCGAGCGCCGTAGCCATGACCTCGCCGGTGTTGACGCCGATGGCGAACCCGAGCCCGGTATCCGTCCGTTGCATGGCGAGCGCGGCAGCGACCGCGCGTTCGGCGTCGTCCTCGTGAACCTGAGCCAGACCGAACACCGCCATGAGCGAGTCGCCGATGTACTTGTCGATGGTGCCGCCATGATCGGCGACAACATCGCTGAGCTGACGGAATGCGGCGTCGATCACCCGGGCGATGTCTTCGGGGTCGGTGTCATCGGCGAGCTTGGTGAAGCCGACAACGTCGGCGAAGAGCACCGTGACCAGGCGGCGCTCCTCCGGAGAACTGGCCCGATGCAGGTCGAGGGCCGTCCCGCAGTTCCCGCAGAACGAGAAGGGCACCGGCGTGACGAAGCCACACGCGTCGCACGGCGTCGCCGCCAAACGCTGTCCGCACGATCCACAATGGCGGAAGTTCGCGGGGTTCTCCGACCGGCAGTGACCACATTCCATCGCCCGGACGACGATAATGCCGGATCATGCCCTAGGGCCCGACCAATTGCCGAGCCCGCGCTCTGCTTCACCCGCGCCGGCCTGTTCGCGCCCGGCCACTACCGCCGCAGATCCACCCTGCTCCGCCGCACATCGACCGTCCTGTGCCGCACATCGGCGAATACGTAGGCGAAACGGGTGTTTCGGACCGATGTGCGGCAAGACACGGCTGATGTGCGGCACAGCCGGACCGATGTGCGGCAAAGCCCGACCGATGTGCGGCGGAGTGCGGGGAGCCCGGGACCGAAGACCCGGTCGGAGGGCTTAGGAGCGCTTCGGGTAGTCGTAGAAGCCGACACCGGTCTTGCGACCGAGCATGTTCGCCGTGACCATGCGACGCAGCAGCGGCTGAGGTGACACGTGGGGGTCGCGGGTCTCGGTGAAAAGGGCTTCGAGAATGGCCACGCTCGTGTCGATGCCGACCAGGTCGAGGAGGGCGAACGGACCCATCGGGAACCCGCAGCCGCCCTTCATCGCCTTGTCCATGTCGTCGCGGCTGGCGACGCCGTTCTCCAGCAGGCGGACGGCGTTGTTCAGGTAGGGGAAGAGCAGGGCGTTGACGATGAACCCGGCACGGTCCTTCACGACCACGGGGTCCTTTCCGCACTCCCGGGCGAACGCCTGTGCGCGGGCGATCGTCGGGGGCGCGGCGGTGATCTGGTTGACGACCTCGACGAGCGACATCGCCGGGGCCGGGTTGAAGAAGTGGATCCCGCACACCAGCTGGGGCCGCTTGGTCCGCATGGCGAGCTCGACCACCGGCAGGGTGGAGGTGTTCGTGGCCAGGACTGCACCGGGCTGGCAGACCTCGTCGAGCACCCCGAAGACGTCTCGCTTTCGCTCGAGGTCCTCCACGATGGATTCGAGAACGAGGTCGCACACGGACAGGCTGTGCATGTCGTTGGTCGTCGAGAGCCGGGACAGCGCGGCGTCCCGTTCGTCGAGGGTCAGCTTGCCCCGCTCGACCTGGCGGTTCAGCGACGATGCGAACGACGCGGCGGTCTCATCGGCACGTTCCTGGCTCCTGGAGGCGACGATGACGTCGAATCCGGCCCGGGCGACAACCTCGGCCACCCCCGCGCCCATGATGCCGGAACCGACGATCCCGACCGAGCGGAAGCCCGACGGGGTCGCCGACTCCTCGGTTGTCGCGATGTTCTCCGGTACTGATGCCATCAGGGAACCGTAGACGCGAGGGACTAACGTCCCGCAAGTCGAGAACCCGGCAAGCGGGCCTCGCGTGAAGTCGGCGACGCACCAAACAAGGAGGCTCGGGTGAACGCATCAACGACCGGATGGCTGGCCCTGCACGGAGGTTCGGGATGGCTGGCCAGCGAGGACGTCGCCAGACGCGTGCTTGGCGTGGCACGGACGCTCACCGTCGTGCCCACTGCGGCGGCGTTCGAGGACCCGGCGTCGGCCACGGCGTCGGCGGTCGAGTGGTTCGCCCCGCTCGGTGTCGAGGTCGTCAGGAGCGGCGTGCTCACCCGTCACGATGCGAACGACCCCGAGCACGTCACCGTCATCGCCGCGGCGGAGGCGCTCCTCTTCACTGGCGGCCAGCCGCTGCATCTCCGATCGGTGATGTCGGGGTCGCTCGCCTGGTCGGCGTTGCTTGCCGCATTCGCTCGGGGTGTCCCGATCATCGCCGAGGGCGCCGCCGCATCGGCCCTGGGCGATCCGATGCTCGATCCCCGCGGCGGCGCGTTCACCATCGGCCTCGGACTCGTGACCGGTATGGCGATCCTCCCCGGGAGCGACACCTGGCTCGCCGACCGACGGGCCCGCACGCTCCGCCTGGCCGGATCCAACGCGCTCGCCCTCGTGCCCTCGACGACCACGCTGCTGCGAAGCCCTGCGGGCGAATGGTCGAGTGAGGGCGGAGCCGGCGTGACGTTCGTCGGGAAGCGGGCGTGAGGAGAGCCGCCGCGGCGATCGCCGGCGCAGTCATCGCCGTTGTCGCGCTGGCCGCCCCGGCACCCGCCGAAGGTCCGCGAACGCTCGACGTGCGCGTGCACCGTTCGCTCAAGCTGTCCGTGGTCGCGTCCGGCCTCCGCGCTCCACGCGGGCTCCTGGCGACCAGCGACACCAGGATCTTCGTGACCGAATTCAGCTGGACGAAGGGCCAAGGCCGGCTCTCGCGTCTGGACCGCGACAGCTCCGGGGCATGGCGACGCATCGTGGTGTTCTCCGGCCTCGACCGGCCGCTCGGCATCGCGTTGGGCCCCGACAACAGGGCCTACGTCGGGGTCGCCGGCACGGTGTTCCGCTTCGACCCGACAGCGGACAAGCCGAAACGAGAAGACGTGATCGGCGGGCGTTCATCGACTCCCCGCCTGCCTGCTCGCGGTCTTCATCCGCTCACCCAACTCCTCTTCACTCGGGATGGCTCGCTGCTGGTCAGCCTCGGGTCCGACACCAACAACTGCGAGAAATCCAAAGGTCGCACCGCGTGCCCGTCGGCCGTGGGCCGTGACGCCGTGGCGGTGGTGCGCCGCTATTCCTTCACGTGGCCCGAAGGCCGGGTCGGCGCGTGGACGCTCGTGGCCCGCGGGTTGCGGAACTCGATGGGTCTCGCCGAGCACAGTTCGGGGACGCTGGTGCAAGTCGAGAACGGACGGGACGACATCAACGCGGCCGATCCGAAGCTCGACGACGAGACCCTCCCGCACGACGAGCTGAACCTGCTCGACCGCGCCACCGTGAATGACTTCGGCTGGCCGCATTGTTACGACAACGCGCTCGCGTCCCCCGAGTTCCGCTCCTTCACGTGCGCCAGGACGACGAAACCCTTCCGTCTCCTTCCGGCGCACAGCGCGCCGCTCGGGTTGACCTACTGGACCGGCCCGAACGCGCCCACGGCGTTCGCCGGCCGGCTGATCGTCTCGCTCCACGGCTACCGCGACACCGGTCATCGGCTCATCGCCTTCGATGTCGATTCGCAGGGCCGTCCCGTGGGTGAGCCAATCACATTGATCGACGACTGGGGCGAGAAGGACTTGGCCAACGGCGACACGCAGAACCTCGGCGGGCCGGTCGGCGTGATTCCGATGCCCGACGGCTCGCTCCTCGTCGCCGATGACCGCAACAACGTCATCGTGAGCCTCCGGGCACGCTGATGGTGATCCGGGCGGCGCGGAGGGGCCTTCTCGGGGCCCTCTTCGCAATGGTCGCCGGGTCTGTCGGGTTCGCCGCACCCCCCGCGTCGGGAGCTCTGGGGGTGTCACCCGCCGAAACGCCCCGCATACGAATACTGGCGGTCTCGCCCCGAGCGTCGGGCCCGCTCATCGTCGAGGGCGATGCCAAGGCTTCGCCCACCGTCGGTGGGCTCTCGGGACTCACGTACGTCGCCGCCCACCCGACCCTTCCGGTCTTCTATGTGACGAAGGAGTCCGGGGCCGGCAATCAGGTGCTGGTCGCCGTCACGCCGTCGGTGGCGGGATGGCGCGAGCTGGGACGGGCGAGGACGGGGGCAGGTCCGGTCCACATCGCGCTCGACTCCGACGGACGGACCGCATTCGTTGCCGGCTACACCGACGGCAGCATCACCCGGGTCGCTCTCGACCAACGAGGAGTGCCCAAGGCGACGAAACGCGTTCGACTCCCCTCCGGGCAAGGCCCCGACCCGACGCGCCAGCAGGGTCCCCATGCGCATTCGAGCGCGGTCTCCACCGACGATCGCTACGTGGTCGTCGCCGATCTCGGCACGGATTCGCTGCACGTTCTCGATGCCCGCACACTCGGCCTGCTGCGTACCGAGCGACTTCCCGCCGGCTCCGGGCCCCGGACTGCGGTCTTCGCCGACCCGTTCACCCTCGTGATTTCCGAGGAGTTGCGTGGAGGCGTGTCGTGGTGGACCTTCGACAACGGCCGGCTCTCCCTCGTGCGCCGGATCGCACTCGACGGAACCACGCCTTCTGATGTGATCGTGCGGCCGGATGCTTTCGCCGGGACGGGTCCGGACGTCGTCGTGATCAGCCGGGGCACCGACGAGCTGATCGGCGTCACCGTCGACGGCGAGACCCGACGCTGGACGACGCCGGGCTGTGGCGCCCGGTTCGGCTCATGGGCGACGACGGGCGACCTCGTCCTCGCCTGCACTCGCGGCGGCGAGCTCCGCCGGCTGCGTTTGGGCCCGACCGTGAACGCCGATATCCGTTCGGTGACGCCGTTGGCCGCCGTGTCGGGCTTCGCCGAGGTTGCACCGCGACCGTGAACGATCACCTTCCGTTCCGATGGGTGATCCACCTACGATACGCATCACACCGGTTCAGGTTCCCGCCACCTGCTCCGGTGAGGTCCCCGGGTTGAGGCCCCGCCGCCTCCCTGGGGACCGCCTCATTCTCCCGGGACTTGTGCCGTTAGCGTTGACCATGATGGCGTCACGAGGTGAACCGGACTGGAAGCAGGCGCATGGCCCGTCCATCGCGTCGGCGCTCCGACACGCGCAGGCCAAACCGAGCGGCGGTTGGTTCGTACTGGGCTCCCGGAGAACCCTTCGCTCCAGACCGGCCCGGCCGCAACGTCACACCATCGACGGGATCGACGTGGTGACCTGGGTCGGCGATCACGGAATCGCTGCCGCTCCTGCAGCGTGTCCCCATCTCGGCGCGCATCTGGCCGACGGGCGAGTCGACGGCGCCGGAAACCTCGTGTGCCCGTGGCACGGGCTGGCACTGCCCGCCCGGGCGGGCGAACGCGTCGACGGCCAAGGCCGTTGGTCTCCCTTGCCCGTCCACGATGACGGCGTGCTGGTGTGGATCCAACTCCAGCCGAGCGCTGACGACAACATCGACGCGCCGATCATCACGAAGCGGCCCGATCGTTTTCTCGACGCCGTGATCCGTCGTGATGTCACGGCTGAACCGGCCGACGTGCTCGCCAACCGGCTCGACCCGTGGCACGGGGTGCATTTCCACCCGTACGCCTTCGCATCACTCGAGGTGGTGGCCGCGTCCGACAATGCACTCGACCTCCGGGTCGCCTACCGGATCACACCCCGTCACCGCATCGAGGTCGAGGCCCGCTTCGACTGCCCGGACCCGCGGACGATCGTCATGACGATCACCGGTGGTGAAGGAACCGGCTCGGTCGTCGAAACCCATGCCACGCCGATGGTCCACGCCGCCCCTGGCGTGACTCCTCGCACGGCGGTCATCGAGGCGACGCTCGCCACGAGCGAGCGTCCCGGGTTCTCCACGATGCTGAAAGGCGCGGCCGTGGCGCGACCGATCATCGCCGCCATGGCCTCGCGCCTATGGCGGGACGACGCCCGCTATGCGGAGCGCATCTACGCCCTGCGCGCCCGTGGATGGCGCCCCGGCCAACCCTGAGTCGAGCAGACCCGACGCGCCACGGCGCACCGGCCGGGCCAACCGTCGGAGATCAGCCGAAGGAGATCAGCGCGGGCCGGGCTCGGGCACGACGGAGTGCTCCGGAGCAACGACCAGCCAGCGCATCGCGTAGCCGCTCAGCGACAGCGGCACGTCACCGCGGACCCGCTCACTGTGGAGCGCGTCGAACCACACGTCGCCCGCCGGCGGCGGACCGACCGGAGCAATGGTCACCGTCTCGGCGGAGAACGAGACAACGACCAGCACCGGGCCGTGCAGCGGGTGCCACCGGCGGATGCCGAGCACCCGGTCGCTGCCGGTCGAGAACGCCTCGATGGTTCCGCCCGAACGGAGTTCTGGCGTGGCGGCACGGGCCGCCGCGAGCCGTTGGAACCGGGCGAAGACCCGACCCTCGATCGTGCTCGGATCCCGACGGCGTTCGGCGACGGACCAGTCCATCACCGGACGATGGATCCATCGACTGTCCGCCGCATGAGCGATATCATCTGTGTACGTATGATCGTTCGCGAAGGCAAGCTCGTCGCCCATGTAGACGAGCGGAATGCCCCCGAACGCGAACGCCAACCCGTAGAGCGTCAGCAGGCGTCGGACCCCGAGATCCAACGCGACGAGATCGCCACTACTACGCGCGCTGTCGATTCCGACGAGTGCCGCGGCCGATCCGCTCGTGCGCTCGTCCCCGGTGTCATCGTTGGCGGAGAACGCGACACCGGACGAATAGCTCCCGGCGAACGCGCCACGGTAGAAATCCGCGAGGAAACGGCGGTGCGCACCTCCGGACAGCCCGACCCGTCCGGCGTCTTCGTCGGTCACCGCCCAGCCGATGTCGTCGTGGCAACGCACGTAGGTGCACCACGTGGCCCACGGCGGAATCTGCGACATGCGCGAAAGCGCCTGCGTGGCGAGCCGCACGTTCTGCTCGGCGAGCGCCGACCACCCCATCACCATGAGTTGGTTGTGATAGGCGAGTTCACACTCGCGACGTTGACGCGACCCGTAGGCACCGAGGTAGTGCACCAGGTCGTCGGGTCCGACGATGGCTTCGGCCTGCACGATCGTCGCCGGTGCGGCGACGCCCAGCATGGCCCGTAGCACCTGGGCGATGAGGTGGGCCTCCGGCTGGTTCTGACAGTTCGTCCCTACCCGCTTCCAGGTGAACGCCACTGCATCGAGGCGCAGCACATCGACGCCCAGGTTGGCGAGGAAGCACATCACGTCAAGCATCTCCACGAGCACGTCGGGATTGGCGTAGTTGAGATCCCACTGGAACGAGTTGAATGTCGTCCACACCCATCGGCCCATGGCGTCGTTCCACGTGAAGTTGCCGGGCGCCATCGTGGGGAACACCTCGGGAAGACCGCGCTCCCAGCGATCGGGCTCGACCCGGTCGGGGTAGGTAAGGAAGTACGCGCGCTTGGCTGCGTCGCCGGCCATCGCCTCGAGGGCCCACGGGTGCGTGTCGGCGGTGTGGTTCATCACGAGATCGATGCACACCGCCATGTTCCGTTCGTGCAGGTCGGTGATAAGCGCGCGTAGATCATCGATCGTGCCGAGACGAGGGTCGACGTCTCGATAGTCCGCGATCGCGTACCCGCCGTCGTTCTCACCGTCGCGTGGGCGCATCACCGACATCAGGTGCACGTAGGTGATCCCGAGCTCCTCGAGATAGTCGAGGTGCTCGGCCACCCCGCCGAGATCACCGCCGAACCGGTTCGCGTACGCCACGTAACCGATCATCCGGTTCGACTGGAACCAGTCCGGCGCCAACTCCGCGGCACGGTCACGGTCGAGCAGCTGAGATGTCCGGGCCGAGGCCGCACGTGCGCTCACCGCGCAGAGCCCGTCGAACAGAGCGACCGCATCTCGGTCGGGGTACAGCGCGCCGAGGATACCGACAACGGACGATCGTACGATCGCCGCCCGGGCCATCACCACATTCCCCACGTCTGCCCCTTCTGCCACACCGTTTCGAGGCGGTAACCCCGAACCCGGACACCGCATTCGCGCACCAGTGTACGGACACGCGCAAGCGCTTTCAGGCAGGCATCGCAACGCCCCGTCGGCGACGCTGCCACGCCTGCAGCGAAGCGAGCACACCCCGGGTCGGCACCGACCAGATCGGTTCGGGGGCGACGCCGAACGGGCGGAGAAGCTCATTCGCGGCAAGGAAGCCACTGGTCACGGCGCGCTCCATCAAGGCCGTTGGGAACGCGAGACGCACGTGGTCGCCGGCCAGGACCACACGGGGATGCGGAGTCGTGACCGGCAGCCGACCGGCGTAAGAACCCACCTCGAAGCTCGGGCAGTCGGCGCGCAGGAGGAGACGCTCGTCGAGGATCGTCGCGTCACGGGTCTCCGGGTAGACGCCGCGCAACTGCTCGAGGAGATCACGCCGCACGAGTGCCTCGTCGTGGTGGTGCGAGGCGGGAAGGGCGTAGGCGTGCAATTCGACGACGCTGCCACCGGTGCGGCGGGCCCAACTCCGGGCCTCGTCCTGGTAGTGGTGCACGCACGAGATGTTGTCGAGGATGCCGAGAGCCGCCGTCCCGGCGAACGGCGCTCGATCCGGCCGCACATCGCGATCCAACCAGAGCCGGAGCACGGCGAAGGGCGGCGCCTGGCGGCGCGCCGCCACGTTGGCGAGCCAATCCGTTTCGCCGTGGCCGATCCAGCGATTGGTGTCGACGATCCGGCGCAGCGCGTCAACGTTGGTCGCCAGCACCACCGCCGCTTCGTCGCCCGGTTCGGGGAGCACATCGACCGGATCTCCAAGCGTGATGCGGACGCCGAGCGATTCGGCGTAGCGCTGCATCGGAGCCCACACCGCCTCGCCGAACGGCCCATCGAGGACGTCGAAGAGGATCCCCTCGGCCGAACCGCAGAAGTAGAGGTGGAACATCATCAGCATTTCGCCCGCCGACATGACCTCTTCGGGGTTGAAGAACGAGTGGGCGAAGACCTCGAAGAGCATCCGTCGGGCGTCGGCCGGGAAGTTGACCTGGTCGAGGTACTCCTTCGCACTGATCCCGTCGAAGCGCGCATAGGTGTCGTCGCCGTCGAATGCGAGCATCTCCGCGGCCGCATCACCGTTGATGCCTCGCAGCCCGGCGAGGTTCAGCGTGGGCGTGCGCTTGACGAGCGCGGCCAGATTCAGCGGCGGTGTCGCCGGGAGCGAGGCGAACGACTGGAAGGAACCGTTCGGGCCGTAGAGCGGATAGTCGTCACACGCACGGAGGAAGGACAGGGACGGGTCGACCCGGCGGAGCAGGGCCCGGGCGTTGTAGTACTGCCGGAAGAAGGCGTGGAACCCGCGCTCCATCTGAACCAGGCCACCACCGGCCGCGTCGTTGAGGGTGTCAGGCCACGAGGAGAGTCGCCCACCGAGGACAGGCCCGGCCTCCCGGACCGTGACGGCCGCGCCGCGCTCGGCCAACGACACCGCCGCAGCCATCCCGGCCAGCCCACCGCCGACGACGGTGACCCGCAGACCCGGGTTGACGCCCAGTCGTTTCGCCCCACCGGCGGCGTCGGAGCCGACGACCTGAACGGCGCGTCGGTCGCGGCCGCCCGGAGCGCGGGTCACGAGTGGGTCGCCGCCGGACGGCGGGCGAGGAATGAATGCACGATGTCCTTCTGCCACCCGTCCATCGGCTCGGTGTGCACGTCGTCGAAGCCGTGACGCCGGAGGCGGTCCTCGAACTGCGGCCGTCCGTCGAAGTCGAGCACGCTGCGCCACAGGTAGCGGTAGATCCGGGTGTGCCGGGCAGCGATGAAGCCCGACGGGATGATGATCCCCCAGGCGACCGTCGTCCACGTGCCCTTCGAGCGGGGCGAGTGGGCCACGGAATACTCATGGAAACAGATCGGCGCACCCGGCTTGAGCAGGGGCAGAAGACGGTCGAGGCACTCGTCGGCGTCGGGCATGTTGCGGATCCCGTACGCCATCACGATCCCGTCGAGGGCGAGTTCTTCCGGGGCGAGGCCAAACGCCCCGGCGACGGCGGCCGCGGGGTCCATGGCATCACCGAGGACGAAGCGCACGCCGGCCTGGCGCAGCGCCGGCTTCGCCCGAGCGAGGTCGAGCATGCCGATCGAGGCGTCGAGTCCGACGATCTCCGCGTGGGGATAGCTCGCCAGGAGCCCGGCGGTGGAGAGCCCCGTCCCACAACACAGATCGAGCAACCGCATGCCGCGCCCCCCATCGGGCAGGCCGAGCCGGGCGGCCGACAACGCCAAGTGATCCACGTAGCCGGGGTTGCGCTTGACGAGGAGGTCGTAGTGCCCGGCCACGATGTCGAAATCGGCGGGAACCTCGCGTTTGCGCGAACGGAGCGATCGGGAGGGCGTGGACACTGGCGACGAACGTAGTGGTTCGACCCGCCTACCCATGCCGGACCACCAAGAGATGGGCCGACGCCGTGGGCAGCGTCCCGGTCGCCGCGTTCACCATCACCAAGCTGGCGTGGCTGCGTTCGGTACACCCCGTCAGGGACCCGGGGAGGAGCGTCTCGAAGGCGGCCGCTGGACGCTCAGCCCGTGGACCGTGCCCGACCCGGCTTTCCGGCGTACACTCACCCGACCGACGGCCATGCGCCGCACCCGAGCGGCCGACGACCCGGCCCGCCACCAACTCCCGAGGTGTAACCGATGCGGATCCGATCAACTGGGCGATTTGTCGCACTGGCGGCAACGTCCGCCCTTCTGCTCGCTTCGTGCGGGAGCGATTCCAAGACCACCGACGCTCCGGCCACCGAAGCTGTGGTGACCGAGGCTGCGGCCCCGGAAACGGAGGCTGGGGTCGAGACCGAAGCTGTGGTGACCGAGGCTGCGGCCCCCGAAACGGAGGCTGCGGTCGAGACCGAAGCCGCCGCCACCGAGGCCGCGACGGAGCCGAAGTCCGTCGCCCTGATGTTCGACCTCACCGGTCGTGGCGACAAGTCGTTCAACGACGCGGCCGCCGCCGGACTCGACAAGGCCAAAGGCGAGTTCTCCGGCCTGAAAGCCACAGAGTCGGTTCCGTCGGGTGCCGACGGTGACCGCGCCGAGCGCCT
>JANMYF010000100.1:0-7161 GCA_031381685.1 Acidimicrobiia bacterium | reverse complement strand
CCCGGGTTCGTGCCCATCACCGCGGTGCAGCGGACGGACCGCGCCACCGTTGCCGCGCTCAGCCGGGAGTGCCCGAACTCCTCGGCGATCCTCGAACAGCGTGTTGCCGTGTGCCCCGACAGCGGCTCCGGACAGCCCCTCATACGGGTCAGCGAAAATGCCCTCAGCGACGCCGAGACCAAAGTCGGTGACGTCGGTGCGTCCATGATCCTCGTGCTCGGCTGGGCCACCCGAGTGCAGCAGCTCCTGGGCGAGGCCACGCGGGACAGCTCGGTCAAGGCCGAGCTCCGGGCGACGTGCCTCGCCGGCTCCTGGCTCGGCTCGGCCCAGCGCGGCGAGAGCGGCACCGCGGAGGACCCGATCAGCCTGTCGCCGGGCGACGTCGACGAAGCCCTGATCACGGTGATCCGCACGGGCGGGTCGTCCACCATCTTCGACCGGGTACGGGCCCTGCGTGTCGGCTTCCAGGCCACTTCGCCCGTCGCCGGCTGCGCCCGCTTCTGACGGACCATCTGACGAACCACGTCGTGGGCCGGTGGCTTCGAAGAACTGGCGGGTCTGGCCTGTAACCGCCAGCTGGCCTTCGGTGGTCGGGGAGGGTCATGGGTGCCCGTAGAATTTCCGGCCCCATGGATACAACGTTCATCATCTGCAAGCCCGACGCCGTCGAACGAGGCCTCGTCGGCGAGATCCTCGCCCGCTTCGAGCGTCGCAACCTCAAGCTCGTCGCCGTCGAGATGCGCACCATCGACGAGGCCACCGCACGCAAGCACTACGCCGAACACGACGGCAAGCCGTTCTTCGCCGACCTCGTGTCCTTCATCACCCGCGGTCCGGCCGTGCTCGCAGTCGTCGAAGGACCCGGCGACACCTGGAAGGTCGTACGCACGATGATGGGCGCCACCAACCCGAAGGAGTCGGCCCCCGGCACGATCCGCGGCGACCTCGGCATCCTGTTCACCGAGAACCTCATCCACGGCTCCGACTCCGCCGAGTCGGCTGCCCGCGAGATCGGTCTGTTCTTCCCGAACTCGTGAGAGCCGCCCGTTGGTGGCGTACCTGGCTCAGCGGGCGCCGGAGGCGTCCAGCGGGTGACGGGAACAAACCCCAGTCAAAGGGCGTAACCTTGGGGTGTTCATCTGGGCACTCGACCCGTTGCAGGTGGGAGAGGCCGGCGTGAACAGACGAAATGGAGCGAGCATGTCTTCTCTGATGGGGCGCGACCTCGCCGTAGACCTCGGGACGGCCAACACCCTCGTCTACGAACGCGGTCGCGGCATCGTTCTGAATGAACCGTCCGTCGTCGCCATCAACGTGCGCACCGGCCGCCCGGTCGCGGTCGGCCTCGAAGCCAAGCGCATGCTCGGGCGCACGCCCGCCCACATCCAGGCGATCCGTCCGCTCAAAGACGGCGTCATCGCCGACTTCGAAGTGTGCGAGCAGATGCTGCGGTACTTCATCCACCGCGTCCACCAGCGCCGCTTCGCCAAGCCGCGCATGATCATCTGTATCCCGTCGGGCATCACCGGAGTCGAGAAGCGCGCCGTGGAAGACGCCGCCAGTTTCGCCGGTGCCGGCCAGGTCCACACCATCGAAGAGCCCATGGCCGCCGCCATCGGGGCCGGCCTGCCGGTCCACGAACCGACCGGCAACATGGTCGTCGACATCGGTGGCGGCACCACGGAAGTTGCCGTCATCTCTCTCGGCGGCATCGTCACGAGTCAGTCGATCCGCATCGGCGGCGACGAACTCGACGAAGCGATCATCGCTTACGCCCGCAAGGAGTACGACCTGGCCCTCGGCGAGCGGACCGCGGAGGAAGTGAAGATCGCCCTCGGCTCGGCCTGGACGCTCGACGAGGAACTGCGCGCCGAGATCCGGGGCCGCGACCTGCGCACCGGACTGCCGAAGACGGTCATCACCACCACCCAGGACATACGCGGGGCCATCGAAGAGCCGGTCACGGCGATCTGCGACGCCGTGAAGTACACCCTCGACAAAACGCCCCCGGAGCTCGCCGCCGACATCATGGAGAAGGGCATCTTCCTCACTGGTGGGGGCGCGATGCTCAAAGGCCTCGAGCACCGGCTGTCGACGGAGACGGGCATGCCCGTCTTCATCTCCCGCAACCCGCTGTTCGCGGTGGCCATCGGCACCGGACAGTGCCTCGAGAACTACGACATGCTCAAGGGCGTTCTCGACGCCGACCGCCGCTCCTAACCGGCGCAACGCCACCGCCGGAGCCGTCTTCCTGACCCGACCACGGCCAGGGGTCGGCCCGCTCCCACGGAGCGCTCATGCACAGACCGATACAATCGAGGGGTGGCTGTGACGTCGTCTTCCCGGCCCCGGTTCCTCTTTGCACTGATCATGCTGAGCGGCCTCACCGTGCTCGCCGCGTCGTCGAGTCTCACACCGGCCAGGGATCGCATCCGTGCGGAGCTCGATCCGGTCCGCGACCTCGGACGCAACGCCACCGCCGGTGTCAGCGTCGGGTTGGGTCGATTCGGCGGTGACAAGAAACTCCGGGAGGAGAACGCCCGCCTGCGCCGCGAGCTCGACGCTGCCCGGGCATCCTCCCTGCGCTTCGAGGACGCGCTGCGTGAGCGCGAGGAACTCCTCACCCTTTCCAAGTACAGCGAGCTGACCGGTATCGCCGCCATCGACGGCAGGATCATCGATGGGCCGATCAACAACTTCGACGAGACCATCGAGATCGACCGTGGCGCGAAGCAGGGCGTGCGGGTCGGCAACCCGGTGGTCACCGGCGCCGGGCTGCTCGGGGTCGTCGTGGGCGTCGGCCCGGACCGGGCGCGTGTCAGCCCCGTGTCGAACGCGTCCTCGGCCGTGGGCGCCCGGCTGTCACGCTCGGGCGATACGGGCATCGCCCGTGGTGTGTCGACAGGGCGCGCGCTCGACCTCGACCTGATCGACCTCGAGACCAAGGTGGCCATCGGCGAAGTCGTCGTCACCAGCGGTCTGCAGGGCAGCAAGTTTCCGCCCGGCATCCCGATCGGGCGGGTCGCCCGGGTTCGGCCCGGCACGATCCACCAGAAGATCGCCGTGCGCCCGTCTGTGGACCTCGAACGGAGCGTGTACGTGTCGGTCCTCTTGTGGGTCGGCCCGTGATGACGTTTGGCCCTGACGCCCGGGTGCCGGTCGCCCGGGTGCTGCTGCTCAGCGTCACCGTCCTCGTGCTTCACGTGCTTCTGTTCAGCCGCTTCTCGCTGTTTGCCGTCCGGCCCGAGCCGTTCCTCCTGCTCACCATCGTCGGCGCACTCCAACTCGGCCCGAGTGGGGGAGCGTTGCTCGGCGGCATTGCCGGACTGGCCGCTGACCTGCTCTCGTCGAGCCCGCTCGGCCTCTGGCTGATCGTGTGCGGTGTCATCGGTCTGGCGCTCGGCACGCTGCGAGCGCAGCTCAATCAGGAGCGTCAGCGCACGGCCACCATCGTCGCCGTCGTCAGCTGTACCGTCCTCGGTCTCCTGCTCTACCCGACGCTCTCCTTTGCCGTCTCCGAGACCCGCTTCCCTCCGCCGCTGCGTTATCTCACGATCATCGTCTTCGCCTGCCTCTGGAATGTTCTGCTGGCGCCGTTCTTCGTCGCCACAACGCGACGCCTGCTCCGCCCCAAACGGATCGGCCGATGAACTCCCAGCAGCGCCTGCGGGTCGTTGGCGTGATCGTGGTGGTGCTCATCGCCGCGCTCGCCGGCCGGCTCGGCATCCTCCAAACCGTTGAATCGTCCGACGCCAAACGTCAGGCTGCCCGCAACATCTTTGACACCGAGCCGATCGAGCCGACCCGTGGACGGATCCTCGATCGCAGCGGCCGAGTGCTTGTCGACAACCTCCCCCTCAACGTCGTCCGGATCGATCGCAAGAAGCTGAAGAAGGCTGACCGGGTTCGCACGTTGAGTCGGTTGTCGGCACTGCTCGACGTTCCGTTCTACCTTCTCGAGCGCCGTCTCGACGACAGCGCCGGCGGGGAGTTCTCTCCGCGTGAGGTCGCTCGTGGCGTCAAGGAATCGGTGGCCATCGAACTGGCCGAACATCCCGAACTGTACCCCGGGGTCGCCGTCGGGTCGGCATGGCAGCGGGTCTATCCGAACGGCAAACTCGCGGCTCATGTTCTCGGCTATGTCGGAAAGGTGACCGCCGAAGAACTCACCCGGCAGCCTCTGGCACTCGGGTATGCGCGCGCCGACTTCATCGGTAAGACCGGTGTGGAACGTTCTTTCGAACGTGAGCTCCGAGGCGAACCCGGGCAGGAATTGATCACCAAGGATCGCCTTTCCCGAGTGGTGGATCGCGAAGTGACCAAAGAGCCGGTGCCGGGTAAGGACATCCGTCTCACCCTCGACCTCGACCTCCAGAGGCTGCTCGAAGAGACGCTCGTGCAGACCGAACGTGCTGCCCGGCAGAACGTCGATGCGGACAACCCGAGCACCTTCATCAAGGCCACGAGCTCTGCTGGTGTGGTGCTCGATCCCGACACCGGCGAGGTGCTCGCCATGGCGTCGCACCCGACCTACGACCCCCGCGAGTTCGTTCCGAGCATCACCCGGGAACGCTATGACGAACTCTTCAAGGGGGAGGAGAAGGCTTCGCCCTTGACCAACCGGGCGACGTTCGGCCTGTACGCGCCGGGGTCAACGTTCAAGCCGTTCACGGCGGTGGCCGGTCTGCGGGCCGGCATGATCACGGCCCAGACCGTGGTCGATGATCAGGGCGAGTTCGTCCGTGAAGACCTCTGCAAACGCCGCGTGAAGTGTCGCTGGAAAAATGCCGGAAAAGCCGCGCTCGGTCTTACCGATCTTCGGAAATCACTGCGGGTATCCAGCGACGTTTACTACTACACCATTGGCAACAAGTTCGATGACCTTTCCAAGGACAAGGAGAACGGCATCCAGCAGGTGGCCCGGGAAATGGGACTTGGTCGGCCGACCAATATCCGTCTTCCTGACGAACGAGCCGGCGCCGTTCCCGATGAGGCGTATCGCAAGAAGCTCACGTCGCTGTACGGGCGTAAGAAGTTCCCCAACGACAACTGGTTCACCGGCGACACCATCAACGTGTCGATCGGACAGGGTGAGGTGCTCACGTCGCCGCTCGGTCTCGCCCGCGGGTACGCAACGTTGATCAACGGCGGCACCGTGGTCGACGGGAAGATCGACCTCGAGATCCGTGACCGTGCCATCGGCGCCGTCGCCACGGCCGGGGACGCGTCGAAGGCCTCGTCGGCCGCCGTGGCTTCGGCGCAACCCTCACCAACCACGGTCGCGCCGGCGACGTCGTCCACGACGACGAATCCGGCCGCGTCAACCTCGGTCGCCGGGCCCGCGGCTCCCGCACCGACCACGACGACGATCCCCGCCGAACCCATCGTCGGCGCTGTCGGTTCACCGGACCTCGGGATCCCCTCGGGAACGACGCTCCCGCCGATTCTGGCCAAGCCCACGGTCGAGAACCACCTCGATTTCAACGAAGATGACCGTGCGGTGATCCTCGCCGGGCTCGAAGACGTCACATCGGCCGACGGGGGTACCGCCGTGAGCGCGTTCGAAGGGTTCCCGTTCGACAAGTGCCGGGTCGGGGGCAAGACCGGCACGGCGCAGCGAACCGGCAAGCAGGACACCTCCCTGTTCGTCGGTTTCGGCCCGCTGCCCAAGCCGAAATATGTCGTCGCCATCGTCGTCGAGGAGGGCGGCTTCGGTCGCCAGGCCGCCGCCGGTGTTCGCCGGGTGTTCGAAGGCCTGTGCGGCCTTCCGGTGAACCCGGTTCGCACTGTCACGGGCGGCGGGGCGGAGTTCTGATGTCTTCGACAGGAGTTCTGATGTCTTCGACAACATCGTCCGGGTGGTGTGTATGGCAATGACCGATGCTGCGCCGCGGGCGCGGGTCTCCGGGTCTGTGCGCGCCGAATCCGCGGTCAAACGACTCGACGCGGTGCTGATCGGCCGTCGTCGCCCTCTCCGGCATCGGCCTCGTGATGGTCTACGCGGCGAGTCGTGACTCGCTGCTCGCCGTCGGCGCCGATCCCGCTCTGTATCTCAAGAAGCAGATCATCTTCATGACGTTCGGCCTGGTCGCGGGCGCTGCCGCAGTTCGCCTCGACTACCGGAATTTCCTCGAGCGCATGCCACTGGCGTTCGCCGTGTTGCTCGTGGCCCTTCTCGGACTGTTCCTCGTCCCGGCGAAGAACGGTGCTCACGGCTGGTATCAGCTCGGCCTGTTCCAGCTGCAGCCGGCCGAGTTCGGAAAGATCGTGATCATCGGAGGTCTCGCCTCCTACGGGGCCGCTCAGCGGAACCAGCTCGACCTCCGCCGATTCGTCGTCTTCCTGACCATCGCCGGCTTCCCGACGATGCTCGTCTTCCTCCAGCCCGACCTCGGCACCGCGCTCGTCTACCTCTCGATCGTGTTGGTCATGGCCTGGCTCGGCGGCGCCCAGGGCAAGCACGTCCTCGGGCTCGTGGCATCGGGCATCGCCATGGCGTGGCTGATGATCCGCTTCGGGGTGCTGAAGGACTACCAGGTCAAGCGGCTCACCTCGTTCATCGACGCCAGCGCCAGCGCCCAGGACGCCGCATACAACGTGTTCCAGTCGAAGATCGCCATCGGCGCCGGCGGGGTCACCGGGCAGGGTCTCTTCCAGGGCACGCAGACCCGGGGCTCGTGGGTGCCGGCGCGTCACACCGACTTCATCTTCAGCGTCGTTGGCGAGCAGCTGGGATTCGCCGGCGGCATCCTCGTCGTCCTGTTGTTCGCCATCATCTGCTGGCGGATCTGGCGAGCCGCCGCCGTTTCCCGCGATCCGGAGGGAATGCTCGTTTGCGGAGGGGTCCTCGGGATGTTCGTGTTCCAGATCTTCGAGAACATCGGCATGACCATGGGCATCATGCCGGTCACCGGCATCCCGCTGCCGTTCCTCACCTATGGCGGTAGCTCGACGATCACGGCGTTCTTCGCCATCGGTCTCGTCCTCAACGTGGCTGCGAGCCGGTTCCGATAGGGCCGTTCCGCGCTGACGCAGTCACCGCCCCGGTCGGCGATACAGTCGCCGATGTGTTCGAGGCCTCCCAGTGATCGAGAGCGCGGTGCTCGGCACCGTGCTGATCGTGCTGGTCGGGGCCCGCGTGGCGAGAACCGGAGAACCTTC
>JANMYF010000081.1:0-5245 GCA_031381685.1 Acidimicrobiia bacterium | reverse complement strand
GCAGCTGGTCGACTTCGCCGGGCCGTACTACATCGCCGGCCAGGACGTCCTCACCCGTCGAGAGCTCATTGACAGCGGGACGATCCGCGGAATCGACGACGTGAATGGCCGCAAGGTCTGCTCGGTCAACGGGTCGACGTCGCTCATCAACCTGCAGACCGCCGCGCCGAAGGCCGACATCTCGATCACGCGCGACAAGTATTCGGAGTGCTTCGAGGAGCTCCGACGAGGTCGTGTGGACGCGATGACGACCGACGACGTGATCCTTCTGGGACTGGCCTTGCAGGACAAGCGCTTCGGGCTCACCGGCAACCCGTTCCGGACCGAGCCGTACGGGATCGGGGTGCCGAAGGGCGACACCGAGCTGCGCACCTTCGTCAACGACGCGCTCGAGGACATGATCCGTACCGGCGAGTGGGCCGAGGCCTTCCGCTCCACCGTCGGCGCCGCCGGCGTTCTCGTCCCCGCCCCACCGGCCGTCGACCGCTACCAGTAACCCGCTGGGAGAGAGGTTGCCCCTCTTCCCTTCGGCGCTGCGCCGCTCGCTCCGCTCGACTGCTCGCGACCAAACGACCCCACTTACTGGGAGAGAGGTTGCCCCAATCCGTGGGGGCAGAACACCTCCCAACGACGATGGGAGGTGTTTTGCCCCCAGATATGGGGGCAACCTCTCTCCCAACACCTACACAGCCGCGGCAGCACAGGAAGCGTTCCTCCATCGGTCCTGACGATGGAAGACTGTTCGGCGTGATCTTCGATGGCTTCGCCCGACAGCTTCCCGACGTGGACCCCTCGGAAACGCAGGAGTGGCTCGACTCGCTCGATGCCATCGTTTCCACGCACGGCAAGGCCCGCGCCCAGGTCCTGATGAACCGACTGCTCGGCCGCGCCCGCGAACTCCAGGTCGGCCTTCCGTCACTGGTGTCGAGCCCGTACATCAACACCATCTCGGCCGATCAGGAACCGTGGTTCCCCGGCGACGAAGACCTCGAGCGCCGCATCCGCGCCGTCATCCGGTGGAACGCCATGGCCATGGTCGTTCGCGCCAACCACCGCTCCGAAGGCATCGGCGGTCACCTCGCCACCTACGCCTCGTCGGCCTCCCTCATCGAGATCGGCTTCAACCACTTCTTCCGCGGCAAGGACGACGGCAGTTCCGGCGACCAGATCTACTTCCAGGGCCACGCCGCCCCCGGTGTGTACTCGCGCGCCTACCTCGAAGGACGCCTCACCGAAGCGCACCTCGACAACTTCCGCACCGAGATCAACGGCACGGGCCTGTCGAGCTATCCGCACCCTCGCCTCATGCCCGACTTCTGGGAGTTCCCGACGGTGTCGATGGGCCTCGGCCCGATCAACGCGATCTACCAGGCACGGTTCAACCGCTACCTCCTCAACCGTCGCGTCGCCGACACCAGCAACTCCAAGGTGTGGGCGTTCCTCGGCGACGGCGAGAGCGACGAGCCCGAGTCCCTCGGCGCTCTCTCGCTCGCCGGCCGCGAGGGTCTCGACAACCTGATCTTCGTCGTCAACTGCAACCTGCAGCGCCTCGACGGTCCGGTGCGCGGCAACGGCAAGATCATCCAGGAGCTCGAAACCGTGTTCCGAGGGGCCGGCTGGAACGTCATCAAGCTCATCTGGGGATCCAAGTGGGATGAGCTGATCGCCAAGGACAAAGACGGCGTCCTGCTCAACAAGATGAACTCCACCGTCGACGGCGAGTTCCAGAAGTTCTCGGTCGAGTCGGGCAACTACATCCGGGAGAACTTCTTCGGCCCCGATCCCCGCCTTCGCAAGATGGTCGAGCACCTCTCCGACGAAGACCTCCGCAACCTGCCCCGGGGCGGTCACGACTACCGCAAGCTCTACGCCGCCTACAAGGCCGCCACCGAACACAAGGGCCAGCCCACGGTCATTCTGGCGAAGACGATCAAGGGATGGACGCTCGGCGCCGACGTCGAAGGCCGCAACTCCACCCACCAGATCAAAAAGCTCGATACCGACAACCTCTTCAAGGTCCGCGGACGCCTGCACCTCGAGGATCTGATCTCCGACGCCGACATCTCCGACGGCGAACCGCCTTTCGTCCGCTTCCCGGACGGATCGCCCGAGCACGAGTACCTGATGCTCCGCCGCCGCGTGCTCGGTGGCTCGGTCCCGAAGCGGGTCGTACGCGCCAAGCCACTCGACACGCCGCCCGTGGACGGACCGGTGTTCAACGAGTTCGAAGGCGGGTCCGGCAAGGTCGCGGTGTCGACCACCATGGTGTTCACCCGCATGCTCCGCTCGATGCTTCGCGACGCGAACATCGGCAAGCAGGTCGTGCCGATCATCCCCGACGAGGCCCGCACGTTCGGCATGGACGGGCTGTTCAAAGAAGTCGGCATCTACGCCCCATTCGGTCAGAAGTACGACCCGGTCGACTCGAGCATGGCCCTGTCGTACCGGGAGATCCAGTCGGGCCAGATCCTCGAGGAGGGCATCACGGAGTCCGGCGCGATGGCGTCGTTCACGGCGGCGGGCACGGCGTATTCCACGCACGGTCAGCCGATGATCCCGTTCTACATCTTCTATTCGATGTTTGGCTTCCAGCGCACCGGTGACCTCGCCTGGGCATTCGGTGATGCGCGCGGCCGCGGCTTCATGATGGGCGCCACTGCGGGCCGCACAACCCTGAACGGCGAAGGACTCCAGCACGAGGACGGCCACTCACTCATCCTCGCCTCGACCATCCCGAACGTCGTCACCTACGACCCCGCGTTCGCGTACGAGCTCGCCGCGATCATCGCCGAGGGCCTCCACCGCATGTACGGAGCGAACCCCGAAGACGTCTTCTATTACGTCACGCTCTACAACGAGAACATGGTGATGCCGGCCCGACCGGCCGACGTGTCGAGTGCCGACATCACCCGCGGCCTCTACCGTTTCCGTCCCGCACCCGCCGACCGTGCCGGCGACCAGCCGACCGCCACCATCGTCTTCAGCGGAACGGCCTACCTCGCCGCCGCCGAGGCGGCCGAGATCCTGGCGAACGACTTCGGCGTCGCCACCGAGCTCTGGAGTGCCACGTCCTACAAGACCCTGCGTGAAGACGGACTCGAGGCGGAACGGTGGAACCGTCTGCACCCCACCGAGGCGCCGCGCACGCCGATCGTCGCATCGCTGCTGGGCGACGCGCCGGGACCGATCCTGGCCGTGAGCGACTTCATGAAGTCCTTGCCCGATCAGATCACGCGCTTCGTCCCCGGCGGGTCGTCACGCTTCCATGTGCTCGGCACCGACGGCTACGGACGCTCCGACACCAGGGCAGCGCTGCGTCGCCACTTCGAGACCGACGCCGCCCATATCGTCGTCGGCGTGCTCCACGCCCTTGCCCTCGACGGACGCATCGGGACGGAGAGCGTGGCCAAGGCGATCGCCGCGGCCGGCATCAACACCGAGGCCCCGGACCCTCGCTCACTCTGAGCACCTCCTGATCCACGAGGCGGGCGATCACCCGGCCGACGGAATTGACCGGACGATCACTTCTGCGTTCGACTGTCGACGCGGCCGACACGGCCGTGTTTTCCATCGATTGCGAGGGCAGCATGGACGACCGGTGGATCACGGACTGGCCGGCGAGCACAAGGTTCCCGCACTACACGCGAGCCAACGCCGGCGAAGTCCTCGCCGACCCGGTCAGTCCTCTCGGCTGGACCTTCGGCTGGGACGGCGGGATCGTGCCCGGCTATCGGGCCGGCTTGATCAGGTGTGGCGTGTACGAGCTCGCCGACTTCGATCCAGACCACCCCGAGACCGTGGCCTGCTTCGGTGGCTACCTGTACATCAACCTGTCGGCTATCCGGATGCAGGGCGCCCGCAATCCGGCGGCGACAGTGGAGATGCTCGACACCGCGTTCTTCGGGGACCACCCGGACGTGCCGCCCTACGTCGAGCACCCCGACGATCAGAAGCCGCACCTGCTGCCGGCGATCGAAGCCCACACGAACTGGGTGCTCGGCGGCGGATGGCCCGAACTCGGCGACGACAAGGCCGACGCCGCTGCACTGCGCGCCTCTCGCGGGGATCTGCGGCTGCTCACGCCCGAACAGCTCGTTGCCCGGGCGCGCTCGGTGCAGGCCCGGCTGCCCCATCTCTTCTCCCAGCACGTCGTGTCGGGAACCAGCGCAGCGGTCGCGCCCGGCGTCCTCGCTCTCGTCGGCACCGCGTTGGAAGATCCCGGCTTCGCGATGACGCTGCTCTCCAGCCTCGGCTCGGTCGATTCCGCCGATGCGAGCTTCGCGCTCTGGGATCTGTCGAGACTGATCCGTAACGACCGTTCGCTCACGGGCGCCTTCGACGCCGGCGTCGACGCTGTGCTGTCGCGAGTCGAGTCCAAGGAGTTCCTCGACGCATGGGCATCGTTCCTCGAGGCGTTCGGCTCCCGCGGCCCTGACGAGTGGGACATCGCGTCGCCGAGCTGGGAGACCCACCCCGATCTGGCCCTTGCTGCGTTGGACCGGGTTCGGCTCCAGCGCGACGACCAGTCGCCGCGGCTGCGTAACCAACGAGGAGCCGACGAACGCGACGCGACGATCGCCGACGCTCGGCTCCGGCTCGCCGGGAACACGGAGATGCTGGGCCTGCTCGACGCCGGGTTGACGGCCGGACAGATGATGGCGCACCGCGAGCAGACCAAGACCACCATCGTGCGCGTCCTGCACGAGGCGCGCCTCGCGTTTCGTGAGCTTGGGCGACGCACCGGTCACGGGGACCTCGTCTTCCAGCTCCTCGACCGCGAGCTCGACGCGTACGTCGCCGATCCGTCATCGTTCGACGACCCGCTCCGCCATCGTCACGACGAGTGGCGCACGCTCTTCGAACTCGAGCCGCCCTTCATCATCGCCAACGGCAACGTGCCCCCCTTGGGTCATTGGGCAAAGCGGAGCCGCGTCGCCGTCGAAGGGACAACGCTCACGGACGGGGACTCGCTCACCGGCGTGGGCGGCTCCCCCGGCATCGCCCGAGGTGTGGCGCGCGTGGTGCTCGACGCCGGCGATCCACGCGACCTCCAGCCCGGCGACGTGCTCATCGCCCCGAACACCGGTCCGAGCTGGACCCCGCTGTTCATGTCGGCATCGGCCGTCGTCGTGGACGTCGGCAGCCCGCTCAGCCACGCCGTCATCGTCAGCCGCGAGCTCGGCCTCCCGTGCGTGGTCTCGGCGAAGGACGCGACGACGCGCATCCCCGATGGTTCCGTCGTCGA
>JANMYF010000027.1:0-34463 GCA_031381685.1 Acidimicrobiia bacterium | reverse complement strand
ATCAGCGAGGGCATGCGCTCGCAGATCGGTGGCCTCAAGGTCGCCGTCCGCAACGCTCAGGATGGTATCTCCGTCGTGCAAACGGCAGAAGGTGCCCTGACCGAGGTCCACTCGCTCCTTCAGCGTGCCCGTGACCTCTCCGTTCAGGCCGCGAACACCGGCGGCAATGACGCCGCCGCCCGCACCGCAGCCAGCACTGAAGTCGACCAGATCGTCAACGAAGTCAACCGCATCTCGGCATCGACGGCGTTCGGTGGGAAGAATCTGCTCGACGGATCGCAGACTGCCGGCTTCACCTTCCAGGTGGGCGCCGGAACGGCAGCAACTGACAAGGTCACCGTGAACATCGCCTCGATGTCCGCGGCCGGCCTCGGCCTCACCGGCACCGCCGCTACGAGCGCTGCCGGAACCCTCGCTGGTGCCCCGGTCGTCCTTGCCGCCGCCACCGTCGCCCTGACGTACAACACCGGTGCCACCGGTGCCACCAGCGTCGCGACGTCCTTCACGGTTGCGGCCGGTACCTACGACACCACCACGGCTGGCGGGCGTGACGCCCTTCAGGCCGCTCTCACCACCGGCATCCAGTCCGCCGGTCTCTCCCAGGACCTCAAGGCTGAGCTCGTCGGTGACGGCGCAGGAACCTACAAGGTCAAGCTGTCGACGGTCGGAACCGGCGCCACGGCATCGATCAACGTCACCGGTGGCACGGCTGCTGCCGGCACCGCCCTCAACCTCACCGCCGGTGCAGTTACCGGTAGCGGTGCGGGTTCGGTCGGTGCCAACGTCGCCGCCGGAAGCACTGCGGCCATCGCCACTCTCGACACGGCCATCACGACCGTTTCGAGCCAGCGTGCCTCGCTCGGTGCCGTGCAGAACCGCTTCGAGCACACGATTGCCAACCTCAACGTCACCGTTGAGAACCTGTCGGCGTCGGAGTCACGTATCCGTGACACCGACATGGCGATGGAGATGACGGCCTACAGCCGCACGCAGATCCTGACCCAGGCCGGTACGGCGATGTTGGCCCAGGCCAACCAGTCGCAGCAGGGCGTTCTCCAGCTTCTCCGAGGCTGAGCTCGCTCTTCTGATGCGGTGAGGGTGGCGCTTCGGCGCCGTCTTCCGCTCCCTCTGGAGCCCTCACTTGTTGAACGGGTGAGGTCGATGCTTCGGCGTCGGCCTCACCTCCGTTCGTCCCCGCCAGAGGTCATGTCAGACGGGGATGGAACGTTGCAGGAAGTCGTTTGGCCGGGAGGGGTCAGGCGATGGAGGCGTGATGGTGACCGGTTAGCTTGCGCCCGGTCACCATCACGTTTCCGATCTTTCTCGTCGCTGATCCGGGTCCGACCGATCCGAACGGCGACGAGTTGCGAACCAGGCGCACCGAACGGAGAGGACCGACGAGATGCCCAGCAGTGTCGATGGCCTCATCAGCGGGCTCAACACGACGAACACCATCACGCAGTTGATGAACGTTGAGCGCCTGTCGCAGAACCGCCTCACGGCGAAGAGGACGGCGAACGACTCCCTCGTCGGCATCTACCAGCAGCTCAACAGCCGAATGCTGGCGATGAAGGACGGGGGAGCGGCGCTCCGAGCCGCCGCCGGCTGGCAGGCCACCCGGGCCACATCGAGCGACGTGACGATCGCCACGGCCACCACCTTGAGCACTGCTCCCGCGGGCAACCTGACCTTTCGCGTCGACCGTCTGGCCACGACCCACTCGTTGGTCTCCAGCAATTCGGTTTCGAGCACGACCGCGGTCGTCGCCACGCCGAACTCGCACTACCTCGTCTCTGCGGCGTCGGCACTCGGCGTATCGAGCCTCACCTCGTCGAACGACCTCGCCGTCGGTTCTCACACGATCACCGTCACGCAATCGTCGGCGGGAGCGAAGGCGACGAGCACGACGCTTGGCAACAGTGTCACGGTCGGAGCCGGTGCGACGATCGAGATCGCCACCGACGGGTCGACGTCGACCACGCAGACCATCACACTCACGGCCGGGACCTATTCACGGTCGGCCCTCACCGACATGGTCACCGCCGCGTCCGGAGGGTCTCTGCGAGCCGGCTTCACGAACGATGGACGCCTCGAGTTGGCGACGACCCGCGAAGGCAGCGCAGCGCAACTCGCCCTCACCGGTGGTTCGGCGCTTGCGTCCCTCGGGCTCAGCGTGAGCGATGCCGCGACTGCCGGGACGGACGCGATCGTCACCGTCGGCACGCAGTCAACGACGATCACCGACCTGTCCTCCGGCACCGTCGTGAGCCTTGCCGCCCCGACGGCCGGATCCATAAACGCCACCCTGTCCGGGGGTTTACGGGCCGGTACCGCGAAAGCAGTGAACGTCGACCTCGGCAACGGAGAACTGACGACGGTGACCGACGCCATCAACACGGCAGCGGCCGGGTTCCGGGCAACCACCGTGCAGGTGAGCCCGGGCGCCTATCGCCTTCAGCTCGCCGCAACGGCTTCGGGCGAGAAGGGCCAGATCACCGCCGACACGACCATCTTCGATGTCGCCTTCGGCGGCATGCAAACGCTCAGCGCTGCCGTCAACGCGCAGCTCACCGTCGGGTCCGGTCCCGCCGCGTACGTCGTGACCTCGTCGGAGAACAAGGCTGAGGTGCTGCCGGGCGTCACGGTCGCCCTGCTCAAAGCCGGGCCTACCACGGACGTGACGATCGCCGTGACCAACGATGCGAGTGCGCTCGCCACGAAGGTCCAGACCCTCGTCGAATCCGTGAACGGCGCGCTGAACTTCATCACCAGCCAGTCGCGATACGACACGACGACGCGCAGGGGCGGGCCGCTCCTCGGCGACAACACGGCACGTGCATTGCAGCGCCAGATCTACGACGCGTTCGGAACGATCGGTGGAGGTGCCGCCGCTCTCGGCATCTCGCTCGGAAAAGAAGCGAACATCAACTTCGATCAGGCCAAGTTCATCGCCGCCTATCAGGCTGACCCGGCCGGAGTGCAGGCGGCGTTCACGAACGCAACGTCCGGTTTCGCGGCCCGGGTCGAGACCATCGGCAAAGCGGCAACCGACTCGGTGTCCGGTCTTCTCACGACAACAATCGCCGGCGGTCAGGAGCTCTCGAAGAACCTCACCACCCAGATCTCGAGTTGGGACACCCGCCTGGCGCTGCGTGAAGCATCACTGCGGCGCATGTTCAGCAACCTCGAGGTCACACTCGGCCGCATACAGACCCAGAGCAATCGGCTCGCCGGTGAGCTCAACAAGCTCCAGTCCAACAGATAACGATGCAGTTCCCTCCTCATGCTTCTGCGCACAACCACCTTCGGCGTCATGGATGTACGCCGTCTTCCGCGCCGCGGCACCTCCACCTCCTCTGAAGGGTCTCACGGATGAACACCCAACTCCACCGCGCTCGCTACGTGCAGGACGCCATCGAAACGGCTTCTCCTGCCCGGCTCCTCACGATGCTCTACGACCGTCTGGTCCGTGACATCGCCGGGGCGGAATTGGCGATCGCGACCGCGACGTTTTCGGAGGCGAACACGCTGCTCCTGCATGCACAGGACATCGTGTTGGAACTGCAATCGTCGCTCGACACCCGCACGTGGAGCGGGGCGCAGGGCCTGAGTGCGCTGTACACCTATCTCTACGGCGAGCTCATCGCGGCGAACACGACCAAGGATGCGGCGCGCCTCGCCGTGTGCCTGCGCATCGTCGAACCACTGCGATCGGCGTGGCACGAGGCGGCCGCGCTTGTGGCCGGCGGCGCCGCCCAGGCCGGCTGAACATCGACGTGCCGACACCACCGACCTGGCCGGAGTACGTGGCCTCGCTCGAGGAGGGACTGACCGAGCTCGAGAACGGGCTGAGCGGTGAGGCGCGCGAGCACGAGCCGCCCCTTGCCCTTGCCGCAGAAGCTCCCGACGAACCCGTTCCCGACGCACTCCTCGAGCGGGTAGCCGTGCTCGCACGGCGGCTCGATCGAGCCGCCGCTCTCGTTGCGCTGCACATGGTCGACGTGAACAACAGGGCGAAACCGACGTCACCCTCATCGATTCCGATGTTCATCGACCAGAGGTTCTGAGGGACACGCACGGGCGGGCCGCAGCGGTCCTCATCACTCCTGATGATTCGGTTCGGGAGGACGCAACTTCGAACCTGAGACGACGATCGGTGTGCTTGCACGGAGTGCACCACGAGCTGCCAAGGATCGGCAGCGACTCGTACCGTTTCGAAAGCGAGCAGGTTCCGTGCGCTGTCTGTTGCCGACTTCGTGTCGTTCGCTGGCCCCTCAGGCGGCCATGCCATGAACGACCAGACGATCACCGTCTTGCGTCAATCACTCGCCGGCCTCGCTCAGCGTCAGCGAGCCCTGACCGACAACCTCGCGAACCTCGAAACCCCCGACTATCTCGCCAAGCGCGTCGATTTCGAATCGAGCCTGCAGCAGGCCACCTCCGATGGTGACCCGTCGCGGTCCCAAGTCGCCCAGAGCCGCTCGATGGATCCGACGGGCGTGAACGGCAACAACGTCAACCTCGACGACGAGACCATTCTGGCCACGGACACCGCGCTTCGCTACCAACTTTCGGTCGAAGCACTCAACGCCAAGTACCGCCTCCTCCGGACCGCGATCCGGGGCCAGGGATGACCACGTCGTTGTTCGGCGATGGCCCGGCCGAGACGGCTCGGGAGTTCTCGCGATGACCATGTTCGCTGCGCTCGGCGTGTCGGCCAGCGGTCTGCGCGCGTTTCGCTCGTGGCTGGACTCCGTGAGCGACAACCTCTCCAACCTCAACACCGTTCGGCCGATGAACGAGGCGGCCTATCAGGCGCGCTATGTGCAGGCCACTGCTGACCCGGCCGGTGGCGTGATGGTGACTGCGGTCCGCTTCGGTGATCCGACCGGAGTCGTGGTCAGCGATCCGACCAATCCCCTGGCCGACGAGAACGGATTCGTCCGTCGGCCCGACATCGACATGAACGAGCAGATGACCTCGCTTCTCATCGCCCAGCGCGGCTACCAGGCCAACGTCGCCGCCGTCGAACGTGTCCGCGACGCGTACCAACAAGCCCTCACGATCGGGAAGTGACCATGAGCATTCCTCCGATCTCGACAGTCGTGACCGGCTCGACCTCGCTACGACCGGAACGGTCTGCGACGGTCGGGAGCGGAACAGGCGACGGCTTCGGCGACCTCGTGACCTCGGCACTGAACAACGTCAGCGCGGCGCAGAACAACGCCGATCAGTTGGCCAACAAGGCTGCAGTCGGCCAGCTTTCGGACCCGCACGAGTACATGATTGCGGCGACCGAAGCGTCGTTGGCGACGGAGCTCACGGTTGCTGTTCGCAACCGCGCCGTCGAGGCGTTCAACGACATCATGCGGATGACGGTCTAGCGCCGTGATGGACCTTTGCATCTTCGCGACAACACGAACTCTGGGGATCTGAGCACATGGCGGCATTTGACTTCGGGGTCGCGAGCGAACGCGCTCGGCGGACCCTCGATGGGTTCACGCGGGGCCAGAAGACGATGCTGGTCCTGGCCGGCGTCGCCGTGGCTGCGGGCGCGCTCGTGCTCTCGCGGTGGTCGGGAGGAGCGCCGTATTCGACGCTCTACGCCAACCTCGCGCCGGCCGACGCTGCTGCCGTCACCCAACGTCTCGACTCGCAGGGTGTGTCGTATCGACTCGGCGCCGGTGGTACCTCGATCCAAGTACCTCAGGACGCGGTCTATCGAACCCGTATCGACCTTTCGGCCGAAGGCCTTCCGGCGGACAGCTCGCCGGGCTACGCGCTCCTCGACAAGCAGGGACTGACGACGAGTGAGTTTCGTCAGAAGGTGGACTACCAACGCGCCCTCGAAGGCGAGCTGTCCAAGACGATCCGCTCCATCGATGGTGTCTCTGCCGTTTCGGTCCACCTCGTGATCCCGCAGGAAGACCTCTTCAGCGGTGACGCCACAAAGCCGAGCGCGTCGGTTTTGGTTCGCACGGTGGGCGACACGAAGCTCCGTTCAGGCCAAGTGCAGGCAATCGTGCACCTCGTGGCATCGTCGATCGAGGGCCTCGCTCCGGAAGACGTCACCGTGGCCGACTCCGCCGGCAACGTCCTGGCCGCGCCGGGCCAGGACGCAGCCGCTTCGTCGAGTGTGCGCGTCGAGCAGACCAAGGCGTTCGAAGACTCGCTGACCATTTCGCTTCAGCAGATGGTGCAGAAGGTGACCGGCGACGGGCACGCAGTTGTTCGGGTGAAGGCGGAACTCGACTTCGATAAGAAGTCGACAACCACCGAAAGCTTCGCCGACCCGGCGACACGTACGGCTCTCGCCGAGAAGACATCGAAGGAGACCTTCACCGGAGCGAGCGGCTCGGCGGCGCCGGCGACCGGGGTCCTCGGCGCCAACGGGACGGCGGTAACCACTCCGCCGAACGTTCCGTCGAACGCGTCGAGCTACACCAAGCAGGACAGCCAATCGGACTTCGCTCTCGGCAAGGTCGTCGAGAAGACCGACGCACTTCCTGGCACCGTCAACCGTATGTCGATCGCCGTGCTCCTCGACTCGTCGAAGAAGCTGAAGCCAGCGGATGCCGCAAGCCTTCGCAAGTTGGTGGCGGCAGCCTCCGGTCTCCAGACGAGCCGCGGCGACACCCTCGAGCTCGGTCAGCTCTCGTTCGACAACTCATCGACCAAGGCGATGGCGACGGAACTCGCGATGGTTACCGCGGGGGAGCAGAAGAAGGCAATGTTCGATCTGATCAAGAGCGGACTCCTCGGTTTCCTTGCGCTCATGTCGGTCCTCATGGCCTACCGTGCGGCGAAGAAGGCGAACAGCCGCATCATCTCGGCCATCCCGCTCGACAGCCTGCCCCGGTCGTCATCGCTCGCCCTCCCGTCGCTGGCCGACCTGCAAGACGACGAAGACGACACCGCTCCGCCCGCCGTCGCCCCGATGGGAATGCCGCTTCCGCTGACCGTGAGCCCCCGGCCGGACATCGCCGCCCTGATCGAACAGCAGCCGGGCGACGTGGCCAACACCTTGCGCGAGTGGCTCGCCGACAGGAGGTCGTGACGTGGCACGCGACCTCACCGGGGCGCAGAAGGCTGCGCTCCTGCTCATGCAGATGAGCAAACGCGACTCCTCGCGGATGCTGCAGATGCTCTCGGTGACCGAGGTGGCCGAACTGACCTCGGAGATCGCTCGCCTTTCGACGGTCAGTGAATCAACCGCAGAAGGTGTCGTCGAGGAGTTCCTCACGCAGGTGACGTCGCGGCCTGCCACCACCAGTGGCGGCATCGAGGTCGCGAAGTCCATCCTGGAGAGCGGCCTCGGCAAGGAGGACGCGCACGACATCATCGAAGCGGTCATCGCGTCGATGGGGAAGGTCCCCTTCCAGTTCCTCCGCCAGGCCGATCCGCGCCAGATCCTCTCGTTCATCCAGGACGAGCATCCCCAGACGATCACGCTGGTCCTCGCCCACATGAGCGCCGAGCTCGCCGCTCTCGTCATGAGCGGTCTCAACGAAGACCTCCAGCGCGACGTTGCGACCCGCCTTGCCGTGATGGATCGCACGTCTCCCGACGTCGTCGAACAGGTCGAGCATCAGCTCGAGAGGAAGTTCTCCTCGGTGATGCAGCCGAACGAACTGAGCTCGCTCGGCGGAGTACAGAACCTCGTCGACATCCTGAACCGTTCCGACCGCGCCATGGAACGCCTGATCCTCGAAGGACTCGAGCGGACGAGCCCGGAATTGGCCGATGAGATCCGTCAGCGGATGTTCGTGTTCGAGGACATCGGCGGCCTCGATGACCGTTCGATCCAGCTTGTCCTCCGTCAGGTCGACGGCAAGGAGCTTGCCGTGGCGCTCAAGGGCGTCAAGGCCGACGTGCGGGACAAGATCGGGCGGAACATGTCCGAACGCGCGGCGGCGAACCTCAAGGAAGAGATCGACATGCTCGGTCCGATCCGCATCAAGACGGTGGAAGAGGCGCAGGGCGCCATCGTCCGGGTCATTCGCGCCCTGGAAGAAGCCGGACAGCTCGTGCTGTCGAGAGGTGCCGATGAATTCGTCCTCTGATCTCGGCCGCCGTGCCGGTGTGTCCGACCACGCCCGCCGCAGTCCTGTTCGTCCGCTCCGCGGAAGTGTGTCCGTCGCCCGGTTCGACGAGCAGTTCGTCGATCCGTCGAAGAATCGGCGTGGCATGGCGACACCCGAGCAGGCGTGGACCGCCGGATACGAGGTCGGACTCGAGCAGGGTATGTCGATCGGCCGTGCCAGCACGGTTGCCGAGCACGCCGCCAGCGATCGTCGGATGGCCTTGGTCGGTGAAGCGTTGCAGGGCGCCGCCGACGGCGCGATCGCCGATGTCCGGCGGGAATTCTCGGACGCGACCGACGTCCTCATCCACGCCGCGTTCGACATCGCTCTTGCGATCGTCGGACGCGACCTCCGCGATCACCCGCGAACCGGGGAGGAAGCCTTGCGCGCCGCGCTCTCGCTGGTCCCGCCCCGGGTCGCCTGCACGGCGCGGCTGCATCCATCGGATCTCGATGACCTCGGGCAGCTTGATCTCGCCCGCCTGCACCAGGATCTGTCGATCGTCGCCGACTACTCGGTCGAGTCCGGAGACTGTGTCATCGACCTTCCGTCGGCCCAGATCGAGAACCGTCTCGCTGATGCCATCGCCCGGGTCCGCGCCGTGATGGGTAGCGACCTCGACGACGTCGAAGAGGAGATCCTGTCGTGACGACCACGTCGCTCCTTTCCACGGACCTGCTCTCGGAGATCCGTCGCGCCGCCGGCCCTCGTCGGGTGGGTCGGGTCAGTCGCCTGCTCGGTATTCAAGTCGACGTCGTCGGTCTCGATGTCGCGATCGGCGACGCGGTGTCGGTGGAAGGTCCTCTGGGCTCGGTCGGCTGCGAGGTTGTTGCCGTGCACGATCGATCGGCAACGTGCATGCCCTTCGGCAGCCTTCGCGGCGTGCGCATCGGTGCGCCTGCAGTGGCCACCGGAGGGGCACCGACCATCTTCACTGGTCGACAGCTGCTCGGCCGCGTCCTCGACGGGCTGGGCCGACCGATCGATGGCCGCCCGCTTCCTGCCGGACTCGAACGCGTCAGTGTCTCCGGGTCGGCTCCGCATCCGCTGCGTCGCCGACCGGTGAGCGAACAGCTCTCCCTCGGTGTCCGGGTGATGGACACGCTCGTGCCCTGCGGACGCGGTCAACGCATCGGCATCTTCGCGGGCTCGGGCGTCGGCAAGTCGAGTCTCCTCTCGATGATGATCCGGGGGACCGAAGCCGATGTCTCCGTGCTCGCGCTCGTCGGTGAACGTGGACGCGAGGTTCAGGAGTTCATCGCCCGCGACCTGGGGCCGGAAGGTCTCGCCCGCTCGGTGGTGATCGTCGCGACCTCCGACGAACCGCCCCTCGTGCGCCTTCGGGCGGCGCTCACTGCGACGCGGATTGCCGAGTCGTTCCGTGATGACGGAGACGACGTGCTCCTTCTGATGGACAGCCTGACGCGTTTCGCGATGGCTCAGCGCGAGGTCGGGCTCTCCGCCGGTGAGCCGCCGGCGACGCGGGGATACCCGCCGTCGACGTTCTCTCTGCTCGCTCAACTGCTCGAGCGGGCCGGGTCAGGCGAACGGGGGAGCATCACCGGTCTTTACACCGTGCTGGTCGACGGTGACGACATGAACGAGCCGATCGCCGACGCCGCGCGGTCGATCCTCGACGGTCACGTCGTGCTGTCCCGCAAACTCGCCACCGCCGGGCAGTTCCCCACGGTCGACGCTCTCGAGTCCATTTCGCGTGTAGCGCCGGCGATCACGTCGACGGACCAGCGCATGGCGGCGACGGAGCTCCGCCGACTCATGGCTGCGCATCGCGACGCCAAGGATCTCATCGAGATCGGCGCCTACGTGCCCGGGTCGAACCCGCTCGTCGACAGGGCCGTTCAGCTCGAAGCGGCGACGAAGGCGTTCCTGACCCAGGATCTGGACGAGAGCATCTCTGCGGAGCGGAGCTGGAGCGAACTCGCCCGGCTTGTCGGGGTGGGCTCGTGAAACGCAGCCCGTTCCGGCTCGCAACCGTCCTTCGCGTTCGTCATGTGCAGGAGGACGTCGAGCTCGGTCGTCTGTCCCTCGCGCGGGCCGACGCCCGTCGCGCCGCCGATCGCGCCGACGCGTCGCTCGATCGCTATCGCCGGCAGACCACCGAGGGTCCCTCCGTCACGAACACGGGAGCGTTCCTTGCCGACCGGCTTCACGCAGAACGTCTCGCAGAATCCGTCGCCCAGGCACGCGCCGACGTGACGACAACGCAGCAGGTCGTTGCCGACCGCCGGGTCGACTGGTCGTTCGCCGCCCAGCGCGTTTCGGCGCTCGTCCGTCTCCGTGACCGGCACACCGAATCCTTCGTCGCCGCGGTGCTTCACGAGGACGTCCTCGACGCCGACGAACGCACCACGGCACGTCGTCATCTCCTCTCACCTCCCACCACTTCCGCGGAGTCCCGATGAATACAGCAGGCAACCCCATCTCGAACATCACCGATCGGATTGCCTCGATCGAGGCCCGCTTCGGAGCGCGACCGCAGATGTCAGGCGCGGCCGTAACGGCATTGGCCTCGGCATCACGCGCCCGGACGGGAGCCGACAGCTCCGACTCCTCCTTCGGACAGTTGGTCGACCGTCTGGTGTCGTCGTCCACATCGAATGGGTCAGGCGACGCGTCCTCGGCGCTTGCCGACGTTCTCGGGCAGCTCCTGCAGGCGCATGAACCGTCGCCGGTAGCCACGCGTGGTGCCGTCACGACGGTCGAGGAGCAGCGTGACGGAACGGACCCGGCTGTGCAATCGAACGCCGGTGAGCGGATCGTCGACCTCGCCTCGGAACACATCGGCGTCCCTTACGTGTGGGGTGGCGAAGACCCGTCCGGTTTCGATTGCTCCGGGCTGGTGCAGTTCGTCTACGCCAAGCTCGGAATCGACCTCCCGCGCGTGTCGCGTGATCAGGCACAGGTCGGTCAACCGGTCGCCAGCCTCAGCGAAGCCGTCCCCGGTGATCTGGTGGCATTCGGAACACCGGTCGATCACATCGGGATCTACGCCGGCAACGGCCAGATGGTTGTCGCTCCGCGGACCGGCGACGTCGTGAAGCTGCAACAGATCCGCCGTGAGCCGATCACCATCCGACGGATCCTGGCGAACGATGCCGGTGTCACCCCGTCGTTGTCGGCGCCCCGAGCCGGGGACGGCGCGAGCGGTTCCAACATGGGCTACCTCGCGCTGTTCTCTGCCGCCGAAGCGCGATACGGCGTGTCGGCGGAACTCCTGGAAGCAGTCGCCAAGCAGGAGTCCGGGTTCGATGCGAACGCCGTCAGCCCCGCAGGTGCGCAGGGACTGATGCAGCTGATGCCCGGCACCGCAAAAGCGCTCGGGGTGAACCCTTTCGATCCGGCCGATGCCGTCGACGGGAGCGCCCGCCTTCTCAGTCAGCATCTCCGTCGCTTCGGATCGGTGCCTCTGGCGCTCGCGGCGTACAACGCCGGGCCTGGCGCGGTCGAGAAGTTCGGAGGGATTCCGCCGTACCGGGAGACGCAGGGCTATGTCCGCAAGATCATGGCGGACCTCGCCGACAACAGCATCGGCGACGCCTCGTTGACGGCGGCGTCAGGCGTCGAGCGTCTGGCCGATCAGCCGACGCAGGTGCGGCGGTCGACCCCGCTCTTCAGCGATGGCGCCGTCCGCAACGCCGGCTCTTCACACCCGATGGGCTTGCTCCCGGCGACGAATCGTCTCGCTGGTCCGGCGTCGGCGATCGCTGCGCTGGCGACACTGCCCGGACCGGCCGCAGCCGCTGCGGGCCCAATGGTGTCGACCGCCGCCGCACCGGCCGCCGCGGCACCGGCCGCTGCCTCGACAGCGACAGCGACGTCAACGGTAACGGGGACATCGACACTCGTTCCCCTTTCCACCGTTCCCTCCCCGTCGATGGTCCCGGCAACCGCAAGCGGGGTACCCGGGTTCACGCTCCCTGAAGGCAAGCCGGTATCGCCGACCAAGGGTGCGTGGGGTCCCAACACCCAGATGCAGATCACCAGCGTTGGCGGCTCCAACACGACGAGTTGGCTCGAGTCGGGACTTCTGGAGCAGGCCTCGTCGGCCGAAGTGGCGGCGATCGTGGCGGCGGCACCGGGTCCGGTTGCCAAGGGTGTGCTCAAGATCCTGCAGAACGCAACGGCCGCCCAGCTGATCTCCCCCGAGTTCCGCCAAACCCTCAACGACGTGAACCGCGACGCACTCGGGCTTCCTGACGCGCCTGACGTGATCCCGGTCCAACCTCCGGCCCCCTCGGCGGCGCCGGCGGCCGCATCGGTTGCAGCTCCGGCAACCCCGCCCGCGCCATCGACATCGACACCCGCGGCGACATCGACATCGAGTCCGATCGCCCGGACCCTCCTTCCTCTCACCCCCGCAAAGTGAGTTCTTCATGACACCTACTCTCCTCTCCGCCAGCAGCGCGGCATACCTCGCCTCGCCAGCGACGGGTTCGGACAGCTCCGCCGCGTCCGTTGACGGATCCGCGCTTTCGGGGCTCGCATCCGACGAGTCGTCCGACGATCACCGTGACGATGTCGCCCCGAGCGACTTCGCCGTGCTGCTCGCGGCGATGATGGCACCATCTGCCCCGTCGCCGCTGCGACCGCGAATCGAGCCGGCCGACGCCGCGAACTCGTCGGCCCAAGCCTCCGCGGCGGGAGATGTGGTGGCGGCGACACCCGCCGGCGCCGCGAACCTGGTCCCTCCGCCGCCCTCGGCCATCGGGATCTCGAGCTCGAACCCGATTGCCTCCGAGATCGACACCCCACCATTCGCCGATGTCGCGACAACGACCCCACCAGCTGCCCCGGCATCGACCGTCGCGGCGTCGGGCACGGCGAGCTCCGCCTCGACGGACCACATCGACGACACGCGGGCTACGGCGGGCGCTGATCCGGCCGTCGCCCGGACCGGGACGACTCCGGCGGAGGGAGCCGACGCGAGCCGGGTCGATGCACTGACCGAGACGGTGCTTGCGTCGTCGATGACCGGACGCGAGACGTCCGTGCCGTCATTCGGTCCCGTCGCGCTCGATCGCCCGATGTCACTCGGTCGTGGGATCACGCAGCGCACGGTTCGACTGAGCGACCCGTCGCTTGCCGACCGTCCCCTGAAGGCAGAGGACGATCCATCCGGCGCGGTTTCGTTTTCGGTCACCGATGGTCCTCCCGGGATCGACGGTGAGCCGACTGCTGTTCTGTCCTCTGCGGTCGATGAACGGTCCGCACAAGAGGTCCCGCCGATCCGTTCGGCTCCCGCCGCGTCGCCGACGACGCAGTCGATCGGTGTGCTCTCCGACGGTGGCGCCATTGCGGCGAGGGTCGTCGCACTCGGCGGGCAACCGCCTGTCGCGACGCCGAGTCGGTTGGGGACCAGCGTTCCCCGATCCGGGACCGCCGACGCGCTTGACGTGATGTCGGCCGAAAGTGCCGCAACCCCTCTGGCCGTGGAGACGGACGCGTCCGCGTTTGCTGCTCCACCGGAAGTCCCTCCGGAGCGCGCGGCCGCTCGAGCCGTCATTGGCTCCGAAGTGACCGAACTGCCGGCACAGGTACCCGCGTCCGCCGAAACGACACGTGTCGTTCGGGAGGAGCCGTCCGCAGCGAAGGAAGATGGCGCGGCCCCGTCAGCCGTCGGAGTCCCCGCGCGATCCGGCCACGTGGCGACCGCTGATCGCGCCGGGAGGGCGGAGGCCCCGACTCTCCCGGTCGTCGCAGGCGTCCGACCGGGTGACACATCGCAGCACATCGTTCGGGCCGCCCAGCGTGCCCAGGCTGCCGACGGTACGCAGCACATGCGTCTGGAGATGCATCCCGGTGACCTCGGCGCCGTTGCCGTCGAGGTGACGATCGAGGACGGAGCGGTGCACGTCGCGATGGTCGCCGAGCGAGGCGACACCAAAGACCTTCTCCGCTCGTCGATCGGGGAGCTCCGGTCCTCCCTCGTCGCCGCCGGATTCTCGGCCGGTCGGGTCGACATCCAGAGCGGTCTCTCCGACGGTCGCTTCGGTCAGGCGGCTGACCCACACGATGCGTGGAGTCAGTCGTTCGATCGACCCGACTCGCGTCGCGAGCAGTCCGGGGCGTTCGCGAACATGTTCGACCAGTCGAGCGGCCGTGGAGATCAGTCCCGGAGTCCGCGCTCCTTCGCCGAGGTCGCGGATCGCCGGGACCTGGGGCCGGCGCTCCGAGCGATGCGTGCGAGCGACCGACTGTTGCCTGATCCGGCGACGACTCAGAAGGGACCTCGTCGTGACCGACTCGACGTCCAGCTCTAGCCCGCCCTGCGTCAGCCCGCTCGCGTCCCGGTCAACGGTGGCGAGCGGGCTCCCGACCAAACCCAGCTCCTCACGACGTTCCCGTCGTGAAACGAAAGGTCCTCGCTCATGATCACCAACACCGTTTCGTCGTTTACGCCGTCCACCGCATCAGCGGCGTCCCCCGGCTCCGCGCAACAACCCGCCGTGGCCAAACCGACGACCGTGCCAAACGACCATATGGGGAAGGACGCGTTCTTGAAGCTGCTTGTCGCGCAGCTCAAGTATCAGAATCCCCTGAGTCCGATGGACGGCACCCAGTTCATCTCGCAGACGGCGCAGCTCACGATGACCGAGAAGCTCGAAGAGCTGTCCAAGCTCTCGGAGACCTCCGTCCTCGATGCCAATCGCCGAACGGCGGCGGACCTCGTCGGCAAGACCATCTCCTACGACAACGGCACCAACGTCGTCGACGGTGTCGTCACGTCCGCCCGCATGAACGGCGGCAATCCGATCCTGATGATCGGACGCACCGAGGTTCCCCTCGGTTCGGTGCTCGAAGTCCGGGCAACCCTTGTCGCACCGGCTCACGCATCCGCTCCGGCTCCCGCGGTCACTCCGACGCCTGCGGCGACTCCGGTCGTCTCCGCGGCCTAGGCGCTGCTGACCACCCCGTTCTTCTCCGGTCGCAGCTTCGGGTGCGCCGGGCGAACCCACGTCTTCCCACCAACTCTCCCAGCAGCACCCCTACGAAAGGATCCACATGCTTCGTTCCATGTTCTCCGGCGTTTCCGGACTCCGGAGCCATCAGACGATGATGGACGTCATCGGCAACAACATCGCCAACGTCAACACCGTCGGCTACAAATCGAGCTCCGTCGTGTTCCAGGACATGCTCAGCCAGAAGCTTTCCAGCGCCGGTGTCCCGACGGCGGGCCCGGGTGGTCTCGGCGGCACCAACCCGTCGCAGGTCGGACTCGGCGTCAAGATCGGCGGTGTGGTCACCTCGTTCCGCCAGGGTGCCTCGCAGCTGACCGGCAACTCGACCGACATCTCCATCCAGGGTGACGGATTCTTGCTCGCCAGGAACGACGGGCAGACGCTCTTCACCCGGGCCGGCGCGCTTTCCTTCGACGCCTTCGGACGAATGGTCTCACCCGATGGCGGCATCATCCAAGGGTGGACCGCCGACACCAACGGCGTCGTCAACACCAACGCCGGCGTGGCGGACCTGGTGATGCCGCTCGGTCAGGCGATCAGCCCCCAGGCGACCTCCAAGGTGAGCTTCGGTGGCAACCTCGACGCCACCGTTCCGACGACGCTTCCCGGCGCGGAGGTCCTCACGACCATCACGGTGTACGACCAACTCGGCAAGTCGCTCGACCTCACCTTCGGGATGAAGATGACGGCCGCCAACACCTGGGCGGTGCAGCCGTACACGCCCGACGGTGCCGACGTGGACACCACCCCCGATGTCCTCGGCGCGGCCTTCACCGTCACGTTCGATGCGGCGACCGGGAAGATCACGGCGCCGGCCACGCCGCCGACCATCACCATTCCGCCGAGTTTCGGCACGTATTCGGGACCGGTCACCATCGATCTCGGCCAGGCGTCGGCGGACGGGTTGCGCCAGTTCGCCGGGAAGTCGACGGCTGCCGCGCTATCGCAAGACGGTGCAACCACCGGTGCGCTGCAGACGTTCGGCATCGGCGCCGACGGCACGGTCACCGGCATCTTCTCGAACGGCCGTAACCGGGTGATCGGGCAGATCGCCATGGCATCGTTCTCGAACCCCTCCGGTCTGGAGAAGGTCGGTGGCTCGTTCTACCGCCCGACACCGAACTCGGGTCTCGCCCAGATCGGCGTCTCCGGAACGGGCGGACGAGGCTCGATCGCCGGCGGCACGCTCGAGATGTCGAACGTCGACCTGGCCCAGGAGTTCACCTCGTTGATCTCGGCCCAACGCGGCTTCCAGGCGAACTCACGCGTCATCACGACCGCCGACGAACTGTTGCAGGAACTCGTCAACCTGAAGCGGTAACGCTCTATCGGTGGAGAGGTAGTGCGAACTCGCCGGTCGGTAGCTTTCGGCCGGGAGTTCGCTCACCTCGCCCGCGCACGCGCTCGCGTCGCGCTGGTGATGCGGCTCGACGGAGTCCGCAGGTATCGGTCCCTCCGACCGATGGGCAGAGGTGAGACCTTCGGGTTCTCCGACACGGATTGTTTCACTGGACCAAGGAAGGCCCATTCATGATTATCGTCTCGCGACTGAACGGTCACGAGTTTGCACTCAACTGCAACCTCATCGAAAAAGTCGAGGCCAACCCCGACACCGTCATCACCCTGATCGACGGTACGAAATTCGTCATCGCCGAGAGCGTTGATCGCGTGATCGAGCTCGTGCGCTCCTACCAGGCGTCGATCATCGCCGCGACCGACGAATTCTCCGGTCGCACAACGGCCCGTACTCGCCTGCAGCTCGTCAGCCCGGCCGAGGAGCAGTAGCCATGGATCCGTTCACTCTCGCCGGCATCATCCTGGCGTTCGCCGCCGTGATCATCTCGATGATCATGGAAGGCGGAGATCCGGCGGCGATGTTACTCATTCCCCCGATGATTCTCGTGTTCTTCGGAACCTTCGGTGTTGCCATGGCGTGCGGTCTCAAGCGAGACACCATCAGCGGACTGAAGTCCATCAAGTCGGCGCTCCTCACAAAAGCACACTCTCCAGAAGAGACGGTGAAGGCCATAGTGGGGTTCGCCGAGCTGGCCCGACGTGACGGTCTGCTCGCACTCGAGGAAGCGGCGAAAACCATTGACGACCCCTTCCTGAAGAAGGGAATCGAATTGGCCGTCGACGGCACCGATCCCGAGGAGCTCCGCGAGATCCTGGAAGCCCAGATCAAGTCGCGCAAGACCCAGGACAAGGCGGGTGCGAAGTTCTTCGCCGACATGGGCGGCTTTGCTCCCACACTGGGCATCATCGGAACTGTTCTCGGTCTCGTCCATGTGCTCGAGAACCTGTCCGATCCAAGCAAGCTCGGCCATCTCATCGCGGGTGCGTTCGTGGCGACGCTGTGGGGCGTCATGTCCGCCAACCTCATGTGGCTGCCGATCGGCAACAAGCTCACGCGTGTCGGGGCGGTCACCGCGCACCACATGGAGCTCGTCCTCGAGGGCGTGCTCTCGGTGCAGGCCGGCGCCAACCCCCGCATCGTCGAGCAGAAGCTCCTCTCCTTCCTGAACGACGACGAGCGTCCCGAGGAATCCGCCAAGGCGGCCTAATCATGTCGAAGCGCCGTCACAAGCACGAAGAGCACGAGGAACACGTCAACCACGAGCGCTGGCTGATCACCTATGCCGACATGATCACCTTGCTCATGGTGTTGTTCATCGTGCTGTTCGCCATGGGACAGACGGACCTCGACAAGTACAAGAAGCTCCGCCAAAGCCTTGCCGTCGGTTTCGGTGGACCCGACAAGCTGGCACTGCTCGACGGCGGCACCGGTGTGATGGACGGTGGAGCTTCGCCTGTCGGCCTTACCCCTGCGGAGATTGCGGCAAAAGCGGCGATCTCGACGCTCAACGGGCGCGCCACCGCGTGGAAACAGGAGCAGAAGGTCCTCGAGGGCACGAAGGCCGCCCTCGACCGTGCGCTCAAGGAGATCAACGGGTCCCCGCTGATCAAGGACGCGCAGGTGCGTGTTGCGCTGACGACGCGCGGCCTCGTGATCACGATCGACAGCGACATCGTGCTCTTCGAACCGGGTTCGGCCACGATCCGACCAGAGGGCCAGCGGGTGCTCGACCGCATTTCGCGCCAGCTTGTCGTCCTCCCGAACCACATCACGGTCGAGGGTCACACCGACAACGTGCCGATATCGGGGACCTTTCCCTCGAACTGGGAGCTTTCGACCGCCAGGGCCTCGTCCGTTCTTCGATCCCTCATCGCGCTGCACGGCCTTGATCCGGCGCACGGAACCGCTTCCGGATTCGCCGACCAGAAACCCGTCGCCCCCAATGACACGGCGAAGGGTCGGGCGAAGAACCGACGGGTCGAGATCGTCATCGAAGCAGCGGTCAGCAACCCCGGCGTCGACTCGCCTGACGCGCTGGCTGCGGTGCAGGCCGCCGCTGTCGCGCAAGCAAACGATGCACAGGCCGGCGATGACCCCTCCGGTGAGATCGTCATCTCCAGACCCATCGAACCCATCGCCTAGTTCCCACCCGCAACCTCCCAACCACCCCCACCAACCCGGTACCACGAAGGACACGATCATCATGGCGAAGAAAGCAAAGGCAGCGCCCGCCGCAGAGGGCGAGGATCAGGCGCCGAAGAGCAAGAAGAAGATGGTGATCGGCGGAGTCGGCGCGCTCGTGCTCTTCTTCGCCGGCGGGAAGGTCATGGGCGGCGGTGGCGAGACCAAGACGATCATCAAGATCGTCAACACCACGACAACGATCCCGATGGGTCAGGTCGTCACCCTCGACGCCATCACGATGAACCTGGCGGACGGGCACGTCCTCAAGGTCGGCATCGGCTTCCAACTCGAATACGAACCGCTTGGCGGCGGCGGCGGGCACGGGGCCGCGAAATCCGACGAGGGGGACCCTACAAAGGGCTACGCACAGGCGCTCGACATCGCGATCGACGAGCTCGGCCAGCACACGATCGAGGAGCTCTCCGGCGAGGGTCGCAACATGGCGAAGGAAGCGTTGGTGAAGCGGCTCCACAAGGTCTTCCACGGCAAGATCGAGGACGTCTACTTCTACCAGTTCGTCATGCAGTGACCATCTGCCGATCCCGGTGAGCTACCGCCCGGGTCGCCCGAATCAGAGAAATCCGACCGAGTAGGTCATATCGCCCATCGGGCGGCCGATCAGATCTCCGTGACGTCGAACACGAAGGTCCAAAAAGTCGTTCCCTACGACTTCAAACGGCCGAGCAAGTTCAACCGCGACCACGCCCGAGCGCTTCAGCTCATCGGCGAGACCTTCGCGCGGCAATTCTCCACCGTGCTGTCGACGACGGTGCGCACTTCGTCGCACGTGTCGTTCGCCGGGGTCGGCCAGCTGACCTACGACGAGCACGTTCGAGACATCCCCAATCCGACGTATCTGGCGATGGTCTCACTCGAACCGCTGCCCGGACTCGCCCTGCTTCACGTCCCGCTGCCGGTGATGATGACCGTGATCGACCGGTTGCTCGGTGGCACGGGGAACGGTCAGCTCCCCAATCGCCCGCTCACCGACATCGAGCTCGGTCTCGCGCAGGGCCTGATCGCGCGGATGCTCCGTGAACTTGCGAGTGCGTTCGAGTCGCTGGTCGTCGTGGAACCGCGGCTCACGCACCAGGAGTCGAACCCGCAGTTCACTCAGATCGCCGCGCTGAACGACACCGTCGTGGTGCTGTCGTTCGATATCCATGTGGCCGGCAACGCCGGCAACCTCTCGTTGTGCATCCCCTTCGCACAGATCCAAACGGTTCTCGAGGACGCCGCGGGAACATTCACCAGAACCGGTCGAAACGACATCGACCACGAGGCCGTTGAACGCGCTCTTCGGATCGGCATCGATCAGACCGGTGTCCCGATCTCCGTGCGATTCAACCAGATCGAACTGGTTGCGTCGGACATCGTCGACCTCCGTGCCGGTGACATCGTGCCGATGTCGCATCCGGTCGACTCACCCCTGTTCATCACCATCGGTGACGTTGCGCGATTCCACGTGAAGCCGGGCCGCCGCGGGCGCCGACTCGCCTGCGTTGTCGTCGACGACCGGATCACCAAGAAAGACAAGCCATGAGCTCCTCGACCATGACGTCTGTTGTCCTCGACTTCGCCCGTCGCGTCGGCGAGGAGGTGGCGGCATCGCTTCCTGGCGGCACGGCATGGACTGCCGTGGCCGAGGAGACGCCGACGCTGCTCGACGACGCGCGTGTCGTGGTCGCCTGGCTGGGAAGTGAGGGTCGGCTCGCCCTCGTGTTGGCGTCACCGTTGGCCCGGAACCTCATCGTCGGACCCCCATCTGCCGACTCGCTCGAGGAGGCTCTCGGCCAGGGCTTCGCCGGTGCAGCAGCGATGATCGCGGCCTTCACCGATACGAACGCTTCCCTTGGGCCCCTCACCGAGGGAGCCATCGACGACGCCACGGTTTCCCTCGGGGGATCCCTCGTCGGTGTCCGTCTGATGGACGGGGAGACGCACGTTGCCACGCTCGTGATCGCGACGGCCACGAATCTCGACGTTCAGCCGGACGCCTCCGCCCCGGTGTTCGAGCAATTGGCCGACGGCGCTCTCACGAACGCCCATCGACCGGTGTCGATGCTGGCCGATGTCGAGATGGGTGTCACTGTCGAGCTCGGCCGTGCTCGCCTCACCGTTGCCGAAATCCTGAGCCTGACGATCGGGTCGGTCGTCGAACTCGACCGGATCGCCGGGAGCCCGGTCGATGTGCTCGTCAACGGCACGCTGATCGCTCGCGGTGAGGTCGTCGTCGTCGACGAGGAGTTCGGTGTGCGGGTCAGCGAAGTCATCGGCTATCAGCCAACGGAACGACTTCGGCGGTGATGGCGTGAGCGATGCATCGCTGGCCGTCGTCCTCCTACGACTGGTCCTCGCGGTTGGCGTCGTCGTCGGACTACTGCTGCTGACCGCGCGCCTCACGAGACGCGTCGGCAGCGGAGGTGCCGGATCTGCCCGAGGAGCCATTCGAGTAGTCGCTCGTCAACCGCTCGGTCGAAATGCCTCGATTGCCGTGATCGAGACCAGTGGCCGAACCTTCGTGCTCGGCGTCACCGATCATCAGGTTTCCCTGCTCGGCGAACAACCGCTCGCAGTTGAAACCGTTGACGATTCCGGACCTTCGATGCTCACGCCAATCGGGGGCCGACGTTCCCTCGTCGACTCATTGCGAGACCGGACGCTGCGTAAGCCATGAACCGACCCATCGCGCCCGCGCGTCTCGCCGCCTTCGCCCTTTCTCTGTTCACCATGGTGTTCGCCTTCGGGGGAGTGGCCTCCGCACAAACCCCGGCTCCGACCACAGTCGCACCGACTGCTTCGGCGCCGACCACGGTCGCGCCCGCTGCAGGCATTCCCGCAACGGTTGCCCCCGGCGGGGCGACGGCCGCTCCGACCGCCGCGGCCCCGGTCACCACCGTGGCACCGACCGGACTGGACACCGGCAACGTCACCAACCGGACAGGGCAGCGCACGAGTGTGACCCCGACCGATGCCGGAACCTACGGCCAGCCGCCGACAACGGTCGATCCGGGCATCCTCGTCTTCGAGCAGCCCTTCCAGCCGGTGGACGACTCCAACCGGGTGTCGATCACGGTGGGCGACGGGGCCAATCCCAGCCAGAGCGTGCTCATCATCATCCTGCTCACGCTGCTCTCGCTCGCTCCGTCCGTCCTGATCCTGCTGACGAGCTTCACCCGCATCGCGATCGTCCTTTCGCTCGTGCGCAATGCACTCGGCCTCCAATCCATCCCGCCGAACCAGGTGATCGTCGGACTCGCCCTGTTCCTCAGCTTGTTCGTCATGCGACCGACGATCGAGAAGATCAACACCGAGGCGCTGCAGCCGCTCCTGAAGAACGAGATCAGCCAGACCGACGCCTACCGGGCCGCGTTGGCACCGCTGCGTACGTTCATGCTCAAGCAGACCGGAACGCGCGAGCTCAAGATGATGATGGCCGTGTCGAAGGAAGAGAAGCCGGCCACACCGAACGATGTCAGCAACGCGACCCTGATCCCCGCGTTCATCCTCTCCGAGCTGCGCATCGCTTTCATCATCGGCTTCGTGATCTTCATCCCCTTCCTGGTGATCGACCTCGTGGTCAGCTCCAGCCTGATGTCGATGGGGATGATGATGCTGCCACCTGTCGTCATCTCGCTTCCGTTCAAGCTTCTGCTCTTCGTCCTTCTCGACGGCTGGTCCGTGGTCGTCCGCTCCCTGATTGAGAGTTTCAATTGACTGGAATCTTCGCCCTCTCCGATTCGCAGGTCGTCACCATCGTCGTGCAGATGCTGATGGTCACGGCAAAAGTAAGCGCGCCTATTTTGATCACGGCAATGGCGATCGGTTTCGCCACCTCCTTGATCCAGTCGGTCACCCAGCTGCAGGACGCAACGCTCGCGTTCGTGCCGAAGCTGATCGGTGTAGCACTCGTCATCGTGATGGCGGGAACTTGGATGCTCCACGAACTCGTGACCTATTCCGAAGCGCTCTTCGCCATGATCCCGTCACTGCTCAACTAGCGCGCGTTCGCGCTCCCCACCTCACGAACACCATCCCGAGTCCATGAGCGTCGAAGTAGCCCTGCCTACCCTCGTGGCGTATCTCCTCGCGATGTCGCGTTGCGTGGCCTGGCTCGTCGTCGCGCCACCGTTCGGTACCCGACTGATTCCGATCACGGTGAAGGTGGGATTGGCGGGCGCGCTGACCATTGCCGCCGGGCCGCGTCTGAACGTCGCGGACGTGCGCCTCGACACCTTCGGACTTATCACGGCCGTGGTCATGCAGGTCCTCGTCGGCCTTTCACTCGGCTTCTTCGCCCTGCTGCTCCTCAGCGCCATTCAGGCGGCCGGCAACCTGATCGACCTCTTTGCCGGATTCACGATGGCCCAGGTGTACGACCCGATGTCCGGCGCTGGAGCCAGCGTCTTCGGGCGGACCTATCAGATCGTTGGGACGACCATTCTGTTCGTGTCCGGCGGCCACCTCGTGCTTGTCCGCGGCTTCCTCCGGTCGTTCGAAGCGGTGCCGCTCGATCGGCTCACGTCGGCGAACGCCGAGATGATCACCGCCCATCTCGGTCTGTTCATCGTGGCCGCGTGCGAGATCGCCGCCCCGGTTCTCGCGGCGATGTTCCTCGCCGAGGTCGCGCTCGGTCTGCTGACCCGCGCTGCGCCGCAGCTCAACGCGTTGCAGCTCGGCATGCCCCTCAAGGCGCTTCTCGCCATTCTGCTCACTGGCCTCGCACTCCCTCTCCTGCCACCGGCCATGGACAACCTCGTTCGAGATGTTGTCCGCGCGGGCCGGATGATCAGCGGCACCTGACGCCCCACTGAGACCATGGCGAACGACAAGACCGAAGCCCCCACACCGAAGAAGAAGCGCGATGCCCGCAAGAAAGGGCAGATCGCGCGCTCGACCGACCTCGTCACCTGGCTGCAGGTCTTTGTGGCGACGTATGCCATCTCCGCGACGTTTGCGCTGAGCGCGAAGACGCTCCGCGAAACAATGGTCGGCGTTGACCATCTGACGGTGCGTCCTGATGCCAGCTCCGCGGTGAAACTCCTCGGTGATTCCCTGCAGGGCGGGGTGCTCGCAGTGCTACCGCTCACCGGTCTCTTGCTGCTCACGGCCCTGGTCTCGAACTTCGCCCAAACCGGCCTGGCCGTGACGCTCCGCAAGCTCAAACCGACCACGGAGCGGATCAATCCGGGGAAGGGGATCAAGCGCATCCTCTCGAAGCAGGGTCTATGGGAGGCAACCAAGGAAGTCGCACGGGTCGCCGTGCTCGCTGGCGTCGCATGGGGACCCATGAGCACCGTGACCTCGCGACTCGTCGCCCGGCACAGTGGACTTCGAGAAACCATCTCCATCATCGGCGGCTCGTGTCTGCACCTTGCGCGGAACGTCGCAACTGCCGGCGTGCTCATCTCGTTTCTCGACTTCGCCGTTCAGAAGCGCAGGATCCTGAAGTCTCTCAAGATGACGAAGCAAGAAGTGAAAGACGAGTACCGCCAGAGCGAAGGCGACCCTCAGATGAAGGCCCAGCGCCGGGCGCGTGCCGCCGAGATGAGCAAGAACCGCATGCTCTCCGATGTGAAGAAGGCGAGCGCCGTCGTGGTGAACCCGACGCATGTCGCAGTTGCCATCTCCTACGAACGAAACAGCGGTGCACCACGGGTGATCGCCAAGGGGACGGGCGATCTGGCTGCCAAGATCCGCGCCGAGGCCGAACGAGCCGGCGTGCCGCTCGTGCGTAACGTCGCGCTCGCCCGCGCGTTGCACGCGGTGTGCGAGGTCGGCGAACAGATCCCGGCCGACCTCTATGAGGCGGTCGCCCGTCTCCTCGCGTTCGTCATGTCGGTCGGACGGCGGAGCTCCTTCGGTGGGCCCCTCACGATGTCGGGACCTTCGTATCTCCCGCCTGAACTCGCGCAGCTTGGTGAACCTTCCGCCGATCTGAGATCTGGAGCCAGGAAGGCGCCGAAGCGACGAGGCCAGGGACGGTCACCATCCCTACGACCCGACCCTGCCGTCTCCCGTCAACCGGGGGCGACTTCGGCCGACAGACCTAGCGAGGTCCTGTGAAATCCAACCGAAGCGCGCAGGTCGGGGTTCCGGCGGCGATCGTGTCGATCGTCGCCATCATGGTCGTGCCGCTCCCGACCATGGTCCTCGACTTCTTGCTGGTCATCAACCTCGCGGCAGCCGTGATGATCCTGCTCGCGACGATGTTCGTCCAGCGTGCGCTCGAGTTCTCGGTGTTCCCGTCGGTCCTGTTGGTGGCCACGCTCTTCCGCCTTGCGCTGAACGTCGCCACCGTGCGACTCGTGCTCCTTCACGGCGATGCCGGGCGGGTGATCGAAGCCTTTGGTCATGTGGTGATCGGCGGTTCCGTCGTCGTCGGTCTCGTGGTGTTCATGATCCTCGTCGTCATCCAGTTCGTCGTGATCACCAACGGTGCCGGTCGAGTCGCGGAGGTCGGTGCCCGATTCACCTTGGACGCGATGCCGGGCAAGCAGATGGCAATCGACGCGGACCTGAACGCGGGCGCGATCACGGAGGACGAAGCCCGTGTCCGTCGTCGAGAGGTCGGCGCCGAGGCCGACTTCTACGGAGCGATGGACGGAGCGTCGAAGTTCGTCAAAGGCGACGCGATCGCTGCCATCATCATCACCGTCATCAACCTCATCGGTGGGTTCGTCGTCGGCGTGCTCCAGCGAGGGATGTCGATCAATGACGCGATCAACCACTACTCGCTGCTCACCGTCGGCGATGGTCTGGTCTCACAGATCCCGGCGCTGCTCATCTCGATCGCGTCGGGTCTGATCGTCACACGTGCGGCGACGGAGAACGATCTCGGCACGGACCTGCTGCAGCAGTTCGGACGTCATGCGAAGACGGCGAAGATCGCTGCCGGTGCTCTCGTGGCGATCTCGCTCATGCCGGGTTTGCCGAAGCTTCCGTTCTGGATCGTTGCCGCAGGTCTCTGGGTGGGCGCGACGCGCGCCGCCACGACCCGTTCGACCGAGAAGGCAGCGGCGATCCAAGCCGAGGCTCCACCGGCTCGCGCGGACTCGCCGACGGATCTCGTCGGCGACATGCGCATCGAGCCACTCGAACTCAACATCGGCTACGGGTTGATGGACCTCGTGGATGCGAACCGGGGAGGCGACCTTCTCGATCGGGTCCGGGCGCTGCGACGAAAGACGGCGATGGAGCTCGGCATCGTCCTGCCGCCGGTTCGCACCCGCGACTCGATGGCCCTCAGCGGCAACACCTATGAGATCAAGGTCCACGGCGTCGCAGCCGGACGGGGTGAGGCGCCGCCGGGAGTGTCGCTTCTGCTCGGCCCCTGCCCTTCCCACATTCCCGGGCAGTCGACGACGGACCCGGTGTTCGGTATGGAGGCATTCTGGATACCCGTCGAGTTCGCCTCACAAGCGGAGCTCTCCGGGGCGACCGTGATCGACCGTGGGTCGGTGATCACGACGCACCTTGCGGAGGTCATTCGGACGAATGCGTCGCGACTGCTGAGCCGCCAGGACGTGAAGCTTCTTGTCGACGGCGTGCGCGCGTCCGACCCGGCGGTCACCGAGGAGCTCGCTGCCGTCTCGATCTCTCTGGCGGAAGTCCAACGAGTGCTGCAGAGCCTGCTCGAAGAGGGCGTGGCCATTCGTGACCTGATCCGCATCCTCGAGGTTCTTTCCGAACGCGGACGCGTTACCAAGGACCCCGAAGCACTTGTCGAGGCGGTGCGAGCGTCGCTCGGTCCGGCGATCTCGGTTCCGCTCGCCGATGATGCCCGACTGAGCGTGATCACCCTCGACCCGCTGGTGGAGCGCACGCTGCTCGAAGGCCTTCGCTCGGGAGAGAACGGGACGTTCCTCACCGGTGATGCCTCGACCTTGGAGCGCATCGTTGCTTCGATCGCTGCTCTCGTCGAAGAGGTGGAGAACCGCGGGGTACGACCGGTGATCGTCTGCAGCGGTCCCTTGCGTCCGGCGATGCGCAAATTGGTGCGCAGCGCGGCCCCCGACACCCCGGTGCTCGCTTATGCCGAGCTCGGTTCACGGCTCACCATCGAAACGGTCGGCGTCATCCAGTCCGACCAATTGGTTCTGACATGAACCTCCCCATCGACCCGGCGGGAGCCTCCCTGCCTCTGCCACACGAACGAACGCGACCAACGATCGGAGACCGGCCATGACAACGACCCGGAAGTACGAAGGACAAGACCTGGGCGAACTGCTCGAGCGCGTTCGCAGGGACCACGGCGTCGACGCCAAGATCGTCGGTGCGAACCGTTGCCGCTCTGGCGGTATCGCGGGGTTCTTCGCCGTCGAAAGCTTCGAGGTGATCGTGGAGGTGCCCGACGGGGTGTCCAGGCCCACGACGAAACGTCGGGCCCGACGTGTCGATCGTGCCGGGGACGAGATCGCCGCGACGAGTGCTGCGACGATCGGCTCGCGTGGATCGCGCCGCGCTCGGGTGCGCCCTTCCGTCGCGCCTGCGTCGGCGGCGGCCTCGGCCGGCTCCGACCCCTCCCCTGCGCTGGCGGCGCTCGTCGCCGCAGCCGACGAAGCCGAGCGTGACGTGTCACGCTCGGGCCGGGGTCGAGCGCAAGCGTCCAAGGACGACTTCGCTTCGTTCCTCGATCGGGCTGTCGCGCCGGCGGCCCGGGATGGCCGTTTCGATCGGTGGCTCGACGACGGCGGACCAAGTGCTTCCGCTGACCAGGCGAGCACGCCGACTCCACGACGCGTTCTCGGTCGACGCAATCGCATCGACGGCAAGCGAAGCTCGACGCGGTCGGTCCGCTCCAGCGCCTCCGACGAGCGGGTGGTCGATATCGCCGCACTCGAACGGGCCGGACTCGTTCCTCTGCCCAGCCCGCTGGTGTCCGAGGTCGGGGGACGGCGTCCCGGAGCGATGCGCCGCGGCGACGAAGTGTCCACGGCAGACCTCGTCGGTTTGGGCGTCCCTGAGCGATGGTTGCTCCAACACATCGACGGGCGTGTATCCCTCGGCGCGGTCCTCGGGAACCTGACGCCTCCGCCAGCGATGATCACCACCCCGGGGACGACGATTGCCGTTGTCGGCGAGCTCGGACTTGTCGTCGACGTTGCTCGCGCCATCTCGGTTGCGCTTCGCCAGGATCCCGCCACGTGCGTCTTGCTCACGACCGCCTCGCGGCCGGAGGGCTTCCGCGGCGAACTCGTCAATGTGATCGACGAGATTGCTGATCGACGCGAACAGTGGACGCGTCGTTCGACCGTGACCGTTGTTGCCGTCGACATCGGATTCGCCCGTCACGACATCGCGTGGGGCCGGCTCGCAGTCTCCGCTCTACGCCCGACGATGCGCTGGGGAGCCGTGTCGGCGACCCGCAAGGCCGAGGACGTCCGCGCCTGGACCCGCGGCATCGGGGGCCTTCACGCGCTTGCGGTCAGTGGGATGTCGGAGACGACCACACCGGCAGCGATTCTCGAGGCGGGGGTTCCCGTCGGTCGCATCGACGGTCAGGTGGCGTCACGCGATCTGTGGCTTCGACTGCTCAATGACCGCCTCGGTGACGCTTCCTGGATTCCCGATCTCATCACCAATTGACGCGCGCCCGTTGCTCGGCTGTTCCCCCTCCTGCCTTCAAACTCTCCTAGTCCGCCCATGACACCTTTCCTCCGCCTCTCCGCGAGTCTCTCTCTCACCCTTCTGGTGTGGGGTCCAAACGCCATCGACGAGCTCGGAACGGGATCCGTCAACCTGGCGGACCTTGCCCTTCGCTTCGTCGTGACGTTCGCGTTCTTCCGAGCATCGGTTTGGGGTGTGGGTCGACTCATTGACTCCTATCGATCATCGGTTCCCGCGTCGAAGGAGGTCGTTCCTGCCGCGTCGCCCTCGCGGGCGCAGATGGTCGAACGACGGGCGAGCCGACGACGAACCGACAGTGAGGCGAGCCCGACGGCCGAACGTGAACTGCCCGCTCTCCCCGACGCCCGATCACGGTGATGGGCGCCTCACGTGGTCTCCTGCCGCTGTCGGAGTCGGTCGATGCATCAGATAGTTGAAGGCTCAATCATTCAGACCGTCTTAGCCCTGATGGCGAACAGGTTCTTCGCTGTAACCGCTTCCACACGAGCAATGAGCCGATCCGGGCATTCCGCACCGCGATGGAGGTCGAATCTTGAGGAATTCGTGAGCCGAATAGGACTTTCTTTCCTCGGCAAAACGACAAGCTCGGTGCTACGTTTCCCATCATTACCTCTGACCAAGGGCGCGACGTTGCTCATCACTCACTGTCGTACGGCGAAGACAACGATGCCCACGGGATTCTCCGACCGATTCGGACGATGAGCCCGACCGCGAAGTTGCGCAGTCTCCTATCGAGCCGAGCGGGGTCGAAGCGCAAAAGACAGGACGAGAACCAAGACGAGTTGACGGCGATGTCGCGCCTGCATGACCAGAAGACGGCGTTGCTCTACACCGCCTCCCACGAAGTCCGCGGTTCACTCCATGGGATCTCTGGGCTCGTCGAGCGACTTCGGGACGAGCCCTCATCGATGGTGCAGAGTCCGCTCCTCGATGCGCTCGCCGACGCGTGCAGCGGTCTGCGGTCGACGGTGCAGCAGGTGCTTGACGTCGCCCAGTTGGAGAACGGACGACTCCAGCCGAGAGTCGCCGTCTTTGACATCCGCGTGTTGCTACGCGAGGTGGGCGCAGTCGTGTCGGGCATTTCCGGTCCCGATGTCGCGGTTCGGACGTCCGTCGACGAAGCGTGTTCTGTCTTTCGATTCGGTGATGCGGGTCGGATCAATCAGATTCTCACCAACATCGCCATCAACGGTGCAAAAGCGATGCAGCGCGGTGTTCTTTCTATTCATGTCGGCGAACTCGAAGACGGCGTGGTGCGGTTGATTGTCCGGGACGAAGGTGACGGCATGCCGTCGTTCGCCCGCTCACGACTCATCGCCCAGTCCGCCGACGGGAACCTTCTGCGGCCCGATCGACGTAAGCGCGCCGGCGATCGTCGGTCGAACGGCGGTCTCGGATTGCTGATTGCGCGGGAACTGATCGCATCACTCGGCGGTCGGGTCGACGTGAGCGTCGAGCGCGGAGCCGGGACCAGCGTGCACATCGATCTTCCTCTTCCCGCGCGGGCAGGTCAGCCACGCCCGACCGTCGAGCCCGATCTCGAGCTGTCCATCGCTCGGGCGCTCATCGTGGACGATTCGCCCGAGGGCCTACAGTTCCTCGCCCACTCACTTGATCCGATCTGCCAGACCTGCGACGCGACGATCGATTCGGAAGAGGCGTTGCTGCTCGCCCGCCGCGAACACTACGACCTCGTGATCCTTGACGGGATGATGTCTCCGCATGACGGTGCTGATCTTTCGCGGGCGCTGCGGTTGTTCGAGACGACCCGTGACAGCGTGATCATTGTCGCCACCGGGAATGTCGAGACCGTGAGTTCCTCGCGCTACCTTGCAGCGGGCGCGGACCTCGTGATGGTCAAGCCGTTCTCGAGAATCGAACTGGTGAGGGCCGTGCGTCGAACGATGGCGCTTCGTTCGACCGAGGCGGCTGGACTCGTCATCGACCTCCGGTCGGCCGATGCCGGTGACGAACCGACACCCGCCAACCGGTCGTCCGACGTGTTCTCGGCGCCACTGAAGATGTTCGATTCGCTTCTCGAGGGCCGGCTCGCGGCGATTCGGGACGCGTTCGAACGCGGTGACGCCAATGCCTTCGCCGGTGCGGCACACACCCTCGGCTCGCCTGCCATCGTGCTCGGCGTTGACGGCCTCGGGCGCTACTGCCTGGCGCTGGAGACGATCGTCAGGTCGGTCGGTTTGGAAGGCGTCGGCACAGGCGCTCTTGACCAGCTCGCCCTTCTGGCCGCCGCACAGCGTCCGGGTATGTCCACGACTGCCTCCTGAGCTTCGGATGTCCGAAGCCGAACTCGGAGCGGCCTCGACCCTTCGTCGACGATCGCGCGAGGCCGACGAAACGTTGCCGTCCTCGACCGCACACTGACCAAGGTCAGGAGATCGTGATGTCGGCCCGGATCCGGTACCCGACCTCACGAATGGTCTGGATCAGCCAGCTGGCGCCGATGTCGCTCAGCTTCCGCCGGATGTTCGACATGTGCACCTCGACCAGGTGACTTCCGCCGTGCCACTCGGGTCCCCATACGACGGCTTGGAGATCGCTTCGGGAGACCACAGAGTTCGAGCGCTTGGCGAGCTCACGAAAGAGCGCGAATTCTGTCCGCGTGAGCTGGGTCGAGAATCCGCCGATGGTGACAATGCGGGCCTGGGCGTCGATACTCAGGGCGGTGTCGGCGGGCAATTCGGCGTTCGACGGTCGTGCTCTTGTGGATGCCGGTGTCGGCATGGTCGATGGAGCGGACGGCGTCAGACCGGAACGGTCTGACGGAGTACCTGTGGCCAGCTTCGCCGCAGCCTCATTGCTCTTGCGTCTGGCCACGGAACGAATGCGCGCCGCGAGCTCACGCATCGACGCCGGCTTGGTCAGGTAGTCATCCGCCCCGATCGTGAATCCGACGAGCTTGTCCACCTCGTCCCCTCGGGCGGAGAGGATGATGATGTGGACGTCGCTGATCTCGCGCAGCCGACGGCAGGTTTCGAAGCCGTCGATTCCTGGGAGTCCGAGATCCAAGATGACGGCAATCGGCTTGACATCGTTGAAGATCTCGAGCGCCCGTTCACCGTCGAATGCCGTATCGACGGCAAACCCCTCGGATTCGAGCGACGTCTGCATCAGCAACGTCACCTCGGGCGCATCATCGACCAAGAGCAGCCGTGGCCGGTCGATTGTCGGGGCACTTACACTCATCTGGTTCTACTGTCGCTGGAAGGCGCCTGGAAACGACAGACGCAGGTGGACGTGGTTGCTCGTCCGTGCGGCCCCGGAGTTGGTGGTCCATGAAGACCACGCCCATCACCGTAACGCGAGAACGATGCCAGGCATCGGATGCTGATGGAAACGCTGCTTTGGGATGATTACCCCATGCAACCCGCAGCCAGCCGGCTCGGACCCACCGGACCCTTCGTCACTGGACCAACCGTGCGCTCAGCGCACGCGACGGCGACGGCTCGAAACATGCACGAGAAAGGCGCCACTGACGGCGAGCGCAAGTCCGAACATGATGAACACACCAACGTTCGCCCCGGTGAACGCCAGACGGGAACGCACCTCGGTGTCCGGTTTGTCTGTGCTGTCGGTCGAGGCGGTTCCGGGTTGGCGCGGGACGCGAGCCGTTGTCGCCGACGGGGGCGGAGTGGTGGTTGTCGTAGCGCGGTCGACGACGGTCGTTGTTGCGTCAGCTTTCGGGGTGAGGCTCGTCGGTGACGCGCGACGCACTGGTTCGGCGGTGGTCGTGGTCACTGGCCGAGCCGCGGTCGTCGTCGTGACGGCCGTCGAGGGCGGAACGATGAACGGCGGGCCGAGCGGGCTGAGCAGTCCGGCGTCGACGTGGCGGACGTCGGTGAGGGGGAGGACGACGAGCACGCCCGTGCGGAAGGTCTTCGGATCCACATCGGAGTCCGTCGAGGCGTCACCGATCCCCCGCAACGTCACCTTCAGATCAGACGGCACATCGAAGGCGACGATGTAGGAGCGGGCCACGATGTCGTCGAAGAGATACGACCCGTCTGGGCCGCTGACGACCGTCAGGGGTGATCCGCTGTCCGCGAGCACGGGAGTGCCGTCGGGGTAGAGGAGTCGCACAACGACGCGGGAGATGCCGGGCTCACCGGTTCCCTGTCGTCCGTCGCCGGAGCTGGTCCCGTCGTTCCAGACGCGTCCGCCGAGGCTGCCTTTCGGTAGGAGCCCGGCGTCGACGTCGGAGCGGTCACGCCCCGAGACCAGCACAACGTCGGCCGCGTGAGTTACCGGATCGATGTTGGAGTCGATCAGCGCGTCGGTTCCGCCTCCGGTCGGATCGCCCGCGGAAACCCCGCGGGGTGAATGGCCGTAGCGGAGCGGCGGGTCGATGACGACCCGGACGTTGCCCGGCGCGACATTGGTGAAGAGGTAGCCACCCGACGAATCGGTGGTTGTCGCGGTGATGCGGTCGTCGGCGGTGTCGAAGATGCCGTCTGGCCCGGCGTGGCGAAGGGTCACGGTGACGTTGCCAACAGGAGGTTCACCGGCGTCCTGGACGCCGTCGAGGTCGTCATCACGCCAGACGTAGTCACCGATGCGCACGGGGGTGTAGAGGCCGCCGTCGATGTCGCGGTCATCTGACGTCGTGGACAGCAGATCGATGTTCGCCCGGAGCTCGAACGACGCCGTGGAACCGTTCGCAAGGGCGTCGGAGTCGGTGGCCCTCGTGCCGGCGGCCACCGTCGTCGCGGTGGGAACCATTCCGGGTTTCGCGAAGGTCACGGTGTAGGTACCGGGCCGCAGTGCGTCGATGAGCCACCCGCCCGCCGATCCGGCCGCGCTCGATGTGGTGGTGCTGCGATTCACCGGGACGCCGCGGTCGTCGATGCCGACAAGGGTCACGGAGACGCCGTCGATTCCTGGTTCTCCGGTGTCCTGGACGCCGTTGCCGTTGAGGTCGTCCCACACCCGGTCTCCTACGGCGACGGGCGCGAGTTCACCGAATCGCCCAACGGGCGTCTGCTCACCCGGGGCGAGGACAACGCCGCTCACGACGTCGTCGCCAATCGTTCCGTGCACCGACGACGTATCGAGCCCGTCCCCCCAACCGGTCGGCTGGGTCTCGGCCACGGTGTACCCGGTGGCATCCGACGCCAGGAGATCGAGGAACGAGTACGTGCCATCGCTGAGAGTCGTCGCCGTGCGGCTGACCGCGTTGTTCGCCCGGTCCTTGCCGGTCAGTGTGATCGTCACGCCGCCGATGCCGGGTTCGCCGGTGTCCTGGACACCGTTGTTGTTGGCATCGGAGTACACCGTGCCGATGATCGCGCCGAGCGTCTCGCCGAAGTTGACGGCAGTGAGGCCGGTTGCTGGAACCGTGAGCGAGGTCAGCGTGTTCGGGGTCGACGATCCGTAGTTCAGAGGCTGGATCTCCTCGACGGTGTAGGTCCCCGGGGCGACGTTCGGGAAGCTGTACGAGCCGTCCCCGAGTGTCGTCGTCCGAGCGACTTCCGCTCCGTTCGAGTCCCGCAGCACGAGTGTCACGCCGAGCACGCCAGGCTCGCCGCCGTCGCGGACACCGTTGGCGGTGAGACCATCGGTGCCGCGGTCCACAAAGACCACGCCGGAGAGCGTGGTGGTGACGGCGGCGGACGGTACCCGTTCACCGAAGGTGTATCCAGTCGCCTGGGTGTCGAGCGGCAGGCTGATGTCGGCGATCACGTCGTTGCCGACCCCACCCCCGGCCGTGCCGGCGGCGTCCTGTCCATCGGACCATCCGGACGGCTGCGTTTCGGTGATCGCGTAGATCCCCGCGGGGAGATCGGTGAAGGAGTACGACCCGTCAGGCGACGTGGTCGTCGTGCGGGTGACGGCGTTTCCGGCAGCGGTCGTGCCGTTCAACGTGACCGTGACACCGCTGATGCCGGGCTCCGCCGGACCGACGATAGAGGTCCGTTCGCCACTGCCGTCGGCGTCGTTGTACACCGATCCGGCGATCGACGACAGCGTGTCGCCGAAGTCGATGTCCGAGACTCCACCGCTTGCCGGTGCGGCGATGGCTTCGATGTTCGTCGAGCGCAGCGATGAACCGAAACCGAGCGGCTGCACCTCGGTCACGGTGTACGACGCGCCCGGCGTGAGGCCCGTGAACAGGTAGGTGCCGTCGGCACCGGTCACTGCAGTTCCGATGAGGGCTCCGGTGCCGTCACGCAGTTGCACAGCCACTCCGACGATGACGCCGTCGCCGGGTCC
>JANMYF010000026.1:0-10230 GCA_031381685.1 Acidimicrobiia bacterium | reverse complement strand
CCTGCCGACCAACGGCGTGGAGGCGTGCCCAACCAAGGAGTGGAGGGGTGGCGCCGATGGGGCCCCACCCCGAGGAACGGAGACCCGGTTCGACGGAGGAGAACAACGGGCGAGTACCGGAGTGGGTGGGGAGGATCGGTGACAGGACCCCGCAACGGGAGCAGGTTGATCGAGCCGTACGGATGCCGTAGGCAACACGTAGATCGTGCGAACTGCGCGAACCCGGCGAAATCGGGTCTCGGCCTCGCCAGGGGTCGATACGGTGGTCGGCCATGTCCGCCGACGCCGCTCCCGTCAACGCCTTCCAGTCCCATGTCGCCGAGATCGAAGGCCGTCCCGGCTACGTCCGATCGGCGGCATTCGCCGTCGGATTCGCCACCGTTGCGCCGTCCGGCAAGGTGCTCGACACCGCGTTCCCGGTCGTCAACCTGGCGGAGAACTTCGGTGCGGGGGCAGTGCTCGCCGATGTCGTCGGCCATCGCAGCGGAACCGCGTCCTATGAGCTGAGTCGGGATCAGCTCGATCGTGCCATCGCGGCGTTTGCCGCGTTCGAGGGCGACGGGAAGTCGCACCCCAACGTCGATGCCCTGAAGGCGGCGCGGGCGGCATTCGGAGCCACCCCCCTGCATGGCGGCGCGCGTCGTCCGGTCGTCGTGTTCATCGGTGCGCTTGTCGATCTACCGACCGGACCAAGCGACGTCTACCTCCGCCTGCACCTGCTGAGCCATCGCAAGGTGCAGCCCCATGGCGTGTCGCTCGACGGCGCGTTCGGCCATCTCAACAACGTGGTGTGGACCAACCTGGGCCCGTTCGATCCCGACGGCTTCGATGCGATCCGCTTCCGCCTGCGCGCGGAGGGCACGGAGGTACGCGTCCACAGCGTCGACAAGTTCCCGAGGATGACCGACTACGTGGTGCCGTCCGGCGTTCGCATCGCCGATGCCGATCGGGTTCGTCTCGGTGCCCATCTCGCCGATGGCACGACGGTGATGCACGAGGGGTTCTGCAACTTCAACGCCGGGACCCTTGGTGCTTCGATGGTCGAGGGACGCATCAGCGCCGGAGTGGTCGTCGGCAATGGCAGCGACATCGGCGGCGGTGCGTCGATCATGGGAACGCTGTCCGGCGGCGGGAAGGAAGTGGTGAGGATCGGCGAGAAGTGCCTTCTCGGGGCCAATGCCGGTATCGGGATCTCCCTCGGTGACAACTGCATCGTGGAGGCCGGGTGCTACATCACCGGCGGTTCTCTTGTCTCGCTTCCGGATGGGAGGGTCGTCAAGGCGCGCGAACTCAGTGGCGAGTCGAACCTGCTGTTTCGCCGTCACAGCCAGACGGGGGCTCTCGAGGTCCGCCCGAACGGGGTGACGTGGGAAGGGCTGAACGCCGCACTGCACAAGAACTGAGACGCGCTTCGTCGCCACTGCCCGCCCGTTGCTGAGACCGGCCGAAGAAACGTCCGACGCGATACGACGACACACGCGCGTACCGTGGATGCATGTCCTGGTTCCGCAAGTCCATCGAGATGCCCACTGCTGACTCTGCCCTCCCCGGCCGCGCCGAGGCGATGCCGATCGGCACCGTCCACCACGTTTCCGGCCGCGCGTTGCTGCCGCCGTTCCCCGATGGCATGGAGACCGCGGTCTTCGGCCTCGGGTGCTTCTGGGGCGCCGAGCGGAAGTACTGGCAGGCGCCCGGCGTGTGGGTGACGGCGGTCGGCTACGCCGGCGGGATCACGCCCAACCCGACCTATGACGAGACCTGTTCCGGACGCACGGGCCACAACGAGGTCGTCCTCGTCGTCTTTGATCCGACGCTGACGGACTTCGAGGCGATGTGCCGCGTCTTCTGGGAGAACCACGATCCGACCCAGGGGATGCGCCAGGGCAACGACGTGGGCACGCAGTACCGCAGTGGCATCTACGTCACGTCCGCCGCCCAGAAGGCCGTGGCGGAAGCGTCGAAAGCGATGTTCCAGGAGAAGCTCACCGCCGCAGGGTACGGCCCGATCACGACCGAGATCGTCGACCTCGAGCACTTCTACTACGCCGAGGACTACCACCAGCAGTACCTGTCGAAGAACCCGATGGGTTATTGCGGCCTCGGCGGAACGGGCGTGAGCTGTCCGATCGGCGTCGCCCGAGCCTGACCGGTCGTCGCCCCTGGTCGACCAACGGTCGGTCGGGGGCACCCGTAGGATCGGTGGCGTGAGTGTTCCGATTCCCGGGCGGCGGATGCGTCGCCTGCGTCAGACGCCGGCGATGCGCCGTCTCGTTGCCCAGACGTCACTGCGCGTCGACGACCTCGTAGCCCCCTTGTTCGTTCGGGAGGGGATCACGGAGCCGAATCCGATCGCCTCGTTGCCTGGCGTGTTGCAGCACACCGTCGACTCGCTGCGCAAAGAGGTACACGCGCTCGCCGAACTCGGTGTCCCGGGGGTGATCCTCTTCGGTGTGCCGGTGTCCAAGGATGCGGAGGGGTCCCAGGCGTGGGCCGAGGACGGGATCGTGCAGGTGGCGCTCCGCCAGTTGCGGGCCGACCTCGGCGACGCCATGGTCATCATGGCCGACCTCTGCGTCGACGAATACACGAGCCATGGTCATTGTGGCGTGCTGGATGCCGGCGGCAATGTCGACAACGACCTCACGCTGGCGATCTACGCCCGCATCGCCCGCGCCCAAGCTGACGCCGGTGCCCACGTCATCGCGCCGAGCGGGATGATGGACGGCCAGGTGGCAGCGATCCGCCAGGGTCTCGACGGCTCGGGTCACCCGAACGTCCCGATCCTGGCGTACGCCGCCAAGTATGCGAGCGGGCTGTACGGACCTTTCCGTGAAGCGGTCGATGTGCAGATCATCGGCGGAGGCGACCGCAAGGGTTACCAGCAGGACTACCGGAATCAACGCGAGGCGCTCGACGAGGTCGCGCTCGATCTCGATGAAGGCGCAGACATGGTGATGGTGAAACCGGCGGTCACCTATCTCGACGTGATCGCAAAAGTACGCGCACTGACCAATGTCCCCGTCGCGGCCTATCACGTGAGTGGTGAGTACGCCATGATCCACGCGGCGGCCGAGCGGGGATGGATCGATGGGCCCGCTGTCGCCTTGGAGCAACTCACCGCTGTCAAGCGGGCGGGGGCTGACATGATCCTGACGTATTTCGCCCACGACCTCGCGTCGACCGTTCTCCGCTGATCCAACATGGTGCCCAATGATCTGTACACGTAGTGACTGTCCGTTCGACGGGTCTGCGGAATGCGCCACCGCCGACGGAAGCGCATGCCACACCACCAATGCCTCGGCCTACGCGCGAGCGTCGGAGGTGCTCGTCGGCGGCGTGAACTCGCCGGTGCGCGCGTTCCGGAGCGTCGGAGGCATTCCGTACGTCGTGGCCCGGGGCAACGGCGCCTACGTGTGGGACGTCGAGGGCACGCGCTACATCGACCTCGTGCAGTCCTACGGTGCGTCGATCCTTGGTCACGCCCATCCGGCGGTGGTCGAAGCGATCCGCGTCTGTGCGGGCCAGGGCACCACGTTCGGTGCCCCCACCTACCGCGAGATCGTGTTGGCCGAGGCGATGTGTGCACGCGTTCCCGGTCTCGAGATGGTGCGCATGACCTCGAGCGGCACGGAGGCCGCCATGAGTGCCATTCGACTCGCCCGTGGCCTCACCGGCCGCCACAAGGTCCTGAAGTTCGCCGGCTGCTACCACGGAGCCAGCGATTCTCTGCTGGCCGCCGGAGGCAGCGGCGTGGCCAATCAGGGCCTTCCCGGCAGTGACGGTGTGCCGCCCAGTGCGGTGGCTGACACCATCGTCGCCCCCTTCAACGTCATCCCCGAGATCGGTCCTGATGTCGCCGTCGTGGCCGTCGAACCCGTTGCCGCCAACATGGGACTGGTCGCACCGGCTCCGGGGTTCCTCCGAGCGCTCCGCGATGCGTGCGATCGCTCGGGAGCGCTGCTGCTGTTCGACGAGGTGATCACCGGGTTCCGTCTCGGCAGTGGTGGTGCCACCACGTGGTCCGGTGTCACTCCCGACCTGTGGTGCTTCGGCAAGATCATCGGTGGTGGCCTTCCGGTCGGTGCGTTCGGCGGCTCGAAGACCGTCATGGCCCACCTTGCGCCGCTGGGGCCGGTGTACCAGGGCGGCACCCTGTCCGGGAATCCCCTGGCTATGGCCGCCGGTCTCGCCACGCTCAACCTGTGCACGGACGACGCATACAGCGCGCTCGAGGAACGAACCGCCCGATTCGTCGGCGCGCTTACGGATGCCATTGCGGCGTCCGGGCTGCCGATCCAGGTCCCGCGTGTGGGGACGATCACCGGTCTTCATCTGAGCGCGACCGAGATCACCAACTATGACGAGGCCAAGGCGGCCAACACCAACGGACTGTACGCGCCGTTCTTCCACGAGATGCTCACCCGTGGGGTGGCGATGGCGCCTGGTCCGTACGAGGCGCTGTTCCCGTCGTTCGCGCACACCGATGCCGATCTCGACGCCGTGGTGAATGCGGCGGGCGAGTCGGCAGCGGCCGTGATGGCCCGAGGAACGGCCGACTGATGGACGCCGGGGGGTCCATCGCCGCAGTGATCGCTCGGACGGCGGCCGTGTGATGGCCTGGTGGCTGATGAAATCGGAGCCGGACGGGTTTTCGATCGACGACCTGAAGGCGCAAAAACGTGAGCCGTGGGACGGCGTGCGGAACTTCCAGGCCCGCAACTACATGTGGAAGCAGATGGCCGTCGGCGACCGCGTGTTCTTCTACCACTCGAACTGCAAGGTCCCCGGCATCGTCGGGCTGGCAAGGGTGGCGTCGGCGTCGTACCCCGATCCGAGCCAGTTCGACGCCTCGTCGAAGTACTTCGACCAGGACTCGTCGCCCACCGATCCTCGATGGTGGTTGGTCGACGTCGCGTTCGTGAAGAAGTTCCGCCGGGTGATCTCACTGGACGAATTGCGCACACACGCCGAGGAGCTCGACGGAATGCTCCTTCTCCGCAAGGGCAACCGACTGAGCGTGATGCCCGTTTCGGATGATCACGCAGACGTGATCCTCGCCCTCGTCTGACCCTGGGCGACGGCCGTCACACCCCGGCCGACGAGGTAGCGCATGTTCTCGAAGTTCGGGCGCGAGCGCCCTTCCCCGAGAACAACGGCCGCTGGCTGGGGAAACCGGTTCGGCCACACGCGCCCGAACTCCGCTTCACTGCGCTAGCGGCGCACTGCTGAGAAGATGGTTCACGATGAACACGTGCGACCTTCTGGTCATCGGTGGCGGACCCGCTGGCGCAGCGGCAGCATTGCGAGCAGCTCGCGCTGGTGCGCACGTCGTCGTGTTCGAGAAGGGCCCGCACGGTCGCGACAAGGTTTGCGGCGACGGACTCACGCCTCGAGCGGTTTCGGCGCTGTCGGAGCTGAAGATCGATCTCGAGGGCGCGCATCGGATCGACGGGCTTCGGATGATTGCCGGGAAGAAGACCCGGGAACTGCTGTGGCCGTCGAACAACCGCTTCGGTCCGCATGGCGCCGTGCTGCCGCGTCGCCTTCTCGATCGCCAGCTCATCGATGCCGCTGCGGAGGCCGGGGCCGAGATCGCCTTCGGCACCGAGGCACTCCCTGTTCTCGAGAATGGGCGGGTCGTCGGCGTGGAGACCGCCGTAGGGCAATGGCGCGCCCCGCTCACGGTCCTTGCTGCTGGCGCCCCCGGTGCCGCCGCTCGGCTGCTCGGCGCCGAACGCGTTCCCGACGAGACGTTCGGTCTCGCCATCCGTGCCTATGCCGAGTCACCGCGCCATGCCGATCGCCACCTCGAAGCTTGCCTGAGCCTTTCCGACGAGCACGGCACCGCGATTCCCGGTTACGGCTGGATGTTCCCGGCCGGCGACGGAACCGTGAACATCGGCGTCGGCGCGTTGTCGACGATGAAGGGGTTCAAGAAGCTCAACCTGAACAAGCTCATCGACAACTACGCCGCCATCGTCCGCGACAGCTGGCAGCTCGGTCCGTTCATCGACAAACCGAGAGCATGGCGTCTTCCGATGAGCGCGCAGGGCCGGTACGGCGAGGGCTGGCTCGCGATCGGTGACGCCGCCGGCCTGGTCAATCCGATGAACGGCGAGGGGATCGACTATGGGCTCGAGTCGGGGATGATCGCCGCCGATGAATTTGTCTCCGACCCCATAAATGCCCCGCGCGCATATGATCGCGTGGTGGGGGAGCGCTTCGATGCCTTCCTCCGGACCGGTCGCCGCTTCAGCTTCGTGATCGGGCATCCGTTGCTGCTCCGCACCGGCCTGCGGGTCGCGGTCGGTACCCAGAAGGCCGCCGACCTGACACTGGCCGTGATGGGGAACCTTGTCGACAACGAGACCCCCGGCGCCGCCGGAAAGCTCCTGTCCTTTGCCGATCGGGCGTTGGCCCTCGCCGACCCCCTGCTACGCCGAACCAGGGCCGCCGCCTAGCCGACGTAGCCGTACGTGCACATACTATGGGGCGGCGCGGCGGAGTTCCACCTCATGAGAAGTCGATGAGTACCGACCGACCAGTCGGAGAACTGATCGCAAGGCAGTGATCGCCCTCTCACATCTCCCTCACGTCTGAGGCGTTGACTCTGGGTATCGGATCGACACACGACCACCGAAGGAGGTTGTCCGATGACCACTCTTACTTCCCACTATCGCCCGACCAGCGATCGCAACATCGTCGAATCAACACCTCGGCGTATCCGGGCCAAGCGCGGCGACGGGGATCGTCTGCGCCTGGAGATTCTCGACGCCACCGATCAACTGCTGATCGAGGGCGGCACCACCGAATCGGTTTCGATCCGAGCGGTGGCCGATCGCGTCGGCTGCACTCCGCCGGCCATCTACTTGCACTTCTTCGACAAGCAGGAGCTGCTCTTCGACGTCTGTGCCCGACGCTTCCGCCAGTTGGCGGAATGGATCGACAGTGCCACGGAGGGTGTCGATGATCCGATGGCGGCACTCGAAGCCGGGACGCGGGCCTATATCCGGTTCGGTCTCCAGCACCCCGAGCATTACCGCATTCTTTTCATGGGGCGCTCGATCCTCACGGCCGATCAGCTCGACGAGATGCGCCGGACCGGCGTTACCGGACTCACCCGACTCGTCGAGCGCTGCCAGGCGTGCATCGACGCCGGGAAGGTTCGCACCGCCGACGCGTCGATCATGGCGCACAGCATCTGGGCGATCAGCCACGGTGTCGTCTCCCTGATCATTGCCAAACCGCATCTGGACTGGCCCGAGGCGAACGAGCTCCTCGACCACCTGCTGGGTGCCTACCTCGCCGGCATCAGCGTGTAGGTCCCGGTCGCGGTGTCGAGACCACCGCAGCGTCACGCCAAAACGGCAACGGCCACCGGATTTCCGGTGGCCGTTGTCGCGAAGTCGATCTGGGCAGGGCCCAGCGTGCTACTTCCCGCAGACGTCGCCCGTCTCGTACTTGGTCTCGCTGAGCGTCTTCGTCAGGTCGGCTTCCGGGATGACGAGGGCCGCATCGGCCTCCGGCGATCCGGCCTTCACGAGCGGGTTCACCGGGTATGTCTCGCCGGCGAGGACGTGGCGCTCGTAGTTGATCACCGCGAGCAGGTCGGCGTCGCTGAGCGTGCCCGGCGCGAAGGCCGGCATCCCGCCCTTGCCGACGTGCTGTCCGCCCTCGCGCTGGGGATTGCCGTAGGAGACGCCGGTGCCGCACGAACCGTGGCGCACGAACGCATACTGGTCGATGGGATCGGGGAACGTCTTGTCGACTTCGCCGTTGTAGAGCGGGCGGCCGACCAGACCGGCATCGGTGCCGGCGCCGTTCGGGCCATGGCAGGAGGCGCAGTTGGCGGCGTAGAGCCGTCCGCCGATGGCTTCCGGAGAGTCGGCGGAGGCTCCCGGGACGCTGAAGGTGTTGAACATGAAGAACAGCCACACCGGCAGCGCCACGAGCATGGACACCGAGCCGATGCGGGCGAATCCCATTCCCTTCGGAGCCGGCGGTGGCCCCGCCGGAGTCGGAACCGGCGCGACCGCAGCTACCCCTCCGCCACCGGCGCCACCGGCAGCAACGGCTGGAGCGGCGGCGGCGACTGCGGGGGCGGCCGGGGCGTCCGCCGACGCCGTCGGAGCGGGGGCCTCGGCACCGGACAGCGCAGCGCGACGCGCCGCTGCTCGCTCGAGCAGGTGCTTGGGAATATCGGCCATGGCGTCGCCTTTCGGGGAACTGTGGTGCGCGTGCAGCGGGGCGTCCGTCTCCGGTCGCCCTTCGCTCGGCAAATCTAGGCGCTCGCACCGTGCGGCAGGGAATCCCCCGGGCGACGAGGTAGCGCTTGTTCAGATCACCGGGGGAAATCGTTCGCCAGAAGAGATGACTTATGTCATCGAAACGGCCCTCTGGTGATTCCCTGCGCGGTGGGTGGCAGTGGTAGAAACGTTGCCGAGCACAACGGGTCCACCGCCCAGCTTGTGATCTGATTCACAAACTATTCGTCGTCTGCTGCTGATCTCCTCCCCGAAAGGCCCCACGTGGTTGCGTTCCTCGGCTCGTTCCTCGCGCTGATCGCCCTCGTCGCTGCTGTGTTCGCCTATGGGAGCCGACGCCCCGTGGGGACGCCGGTGACCTGGGGTGAGGCGATCATCGGTGCGGCGGTGATATTCTGGATCTTCTTCCTGGCCTACGGCATCGTCCCCCACTCCTTTCTCTCCTGGGCAGACGGCAAGACCCTGAACTGGCGTTCCGATTCCCGCGGCATTCCCCTGGGACCGTTCGGCTCGCTACTGCCGGGCAAGACCTCGAACCAGTTCTTCAGTGCTGAGCGCAACGTCATGTTCCCCGACGGCATCACGTTCGGTGGTCGTGGACGCATCCTCATCTCCAAGCAGACGGTCCGCGACATCATCGCGGCGACGATCTACATCGTCTTCCTCGGCGCCAACATGAAGCTCTGGGTGGCCTGGCAGAACCGGGGAAAGAAAGCCGCCGCGAAGGCTGCCATCGAGCCGGTCTCGGCCTACGGTCGCCCGCTGGTCAAGAAGGCATGACCGCCGAGAGGTGACCTATGGCGAAGACCGAAGCAAATCCCCCCATGCCCTACTTCCCCGGCGGCTACACGCTGGCGGAAATCAGCGTCGACGAACTCAACAAGAGCGTCAAACCGAAGCAGTTCCTCCACATCGACCAGTCCGAGTGCATCATGTGCGAGGGCTGCGTCGACATCTGCCCGTGGAAGTGCATCCACATGCTCTCGGCCGGGACCGTCGAGGATTCCGTCAACGTTGTGTCACCGGGCACCGACCCCGACGACCACGTGATCTTCGTGGTCGACGAAGACGTGTGCACGCGCTGCGGCCTCTGCGTCGACCGTTGTCCGACCGGCGTCATCATCATGGGCAAGGCCGGCGTCGCCCCTCGCGACGGTGACCTGCACATGCGAGACAACAAGCATGGCTACTCGTATGGAATGCGGTTCTGACGTGAACGCGGCCGCCCGATCCCGGCGACCAGCCAGCGCGCCATGCGGTTCCGACGTTCGCATGCCGACCACGTACCCTTCGACCGGCCGGCCCGTCCGACGGTCGGTTAACGCCCCGCAGGTTCCGAGCAGTACCGTTTTGAGCGATCGATCAGCAGGAGAACTTTCGTGACCACACCAATGAAGCCCGGACTTCCGGAGCGCCTCAGCGCCGGACTCACCAAGTCCGTCGAGAACGTCCAGGGCAGCCAGGCGTGGAACTCCATCTTCCGCCCCGGGTCGATCTTCCGGAAGGGCTACTCCGACTCGCCGCGTAATCGCAGCTACGTCATCATGAACTCGCTGCTGTACCACCTGCACCCGGTCAAGGTGAAGCGCCACGCCGTGAAGGTCAGCTACACGCTGTGCCTTGGTGGCCTCTCGTTCTTCCTGTTCATCGTGCTGACCGTGACGGGCATCTTCCTGATGTTCTTCTACCGCCCGACCGAAGCGCTCGCCTGGCAGGACATCAAGACGCTCCACACAGCAGTCACGTTCGGTCTGCTCGTGCGCAACATGCATCGATGGGGAGCGCACCTGATGGTGCTCTCGGTCTTCTTGCACATGGCCCGCGTGTTCTACCACGGCGCCTACAAGGCCCCCCGCGAGTTCAACTGGGTCATCGGTGTCATCCTCCTCACCCTGACCCTGCTGCTGTCCTTCACCGGCTACCTGCTCCCCTGGGATCAGCTCGCATTGTGGGCGGTGACGGTCGG
>JANMYF010000015.1:0-3710 GCA_031381685.1 Acidimicrobiia bacterium | reverse complement strand
GGGTTCGGTCGAGGCGCAGGTGCTGAAGCACGGGCATGAGCACGACATCTTGCACATCGAGGGTCAGGGCTCGGCGCTGCACCCGGGTTCCACCGCCTGGGTGGCGCTGCTCCGCGGCTCAATGCCGACCGATTTGATCCTTGTGCACCGGGCAGGGCAGACAGCGCTGCTCAATGGACTCGACGGCTTCGTCATCCCGCCCCTTCGCGATGTGGTTGCGCTTTACGAGACGGTGGCAGGAGCGGGCGTCGGTTTCCCACCGGCGAAGGTGCGCGGCATCGCGCTGAACTGCGGGCATCTTGCGTCCGATGGCGAAGCCGCCGCAGCGTGCGAGGCAGTCGCGGCGGAGACTGGACTGGTGTGCGTCGACGTTGTCCGCGAGGGCGCGTCGCGTTTGATGGACGCAGTGCTTGCCGCGCCGATGTGAACAGTCACGCCGATGGTGCGGGGATGACCATGGCGAGCTGACGCGACTGGGCCACGAGTTGTCCGGTCGAATCCCAGAGCTCGCCGTCTTCTTCGAAGAACCCGCCCACGAGGAAACGCGTGACGAATCGACCGCGCAGCCAGCCCGGTGCGGGCACGGCACGGAAGTGTACGGTGAGCTCGACGGTCGGGACCCATTGCGAGTTCGGCAGCACCTCGAATACCGCGGGCGGCATAGCGTCGGCGAAGAGGGCGAGTGAGAGCACGTCGGGTTGGCGGCCATCGGTGAAGCGCAGCCATCCGGAGATGTCGGCGACTCCGCTCGGTGCGCCCTTGGTCCAGCCCGTTGCCGGGTTGAGAAGCACTTCCATGTTCTGGGCGATGCGCGATGGCTTGTAGTGCATAACGCTCGCGTTCCTGCTGACGCACTGTTCGGGTGGCGGGAGGACCGGAGGTGAGCCGGCGACGACGCTCGGGCCGCCGTTGCGGGTCAGGTCGCCGAACGAGCCGAGGAGCCGGAGCCGTTCTTTGCCGGATTGCACGAGCGATCCGGTGACGGTCGAGAGGGTGCGTCCCTGGCGGACGAGGTCGACATCGACGGCGACCGGTCCGGCTTCACCGGGACGCAGGTAGTGCGCGTTGACCGAGAACGGATGGGGGTGTTCGGGACCGAGCGCCCCGGCCATGGCGCGGATCGCGGCGGCGAGGAGGTAGCCGCCGTTGGGCTTGTCGCCGATGTCCCACCGGTCCGACAACATGCCGGTCCACCGTCCCGCGCCTGGCCCGGTCGAGGGCGGGGCGAACGCAGTGTCTTCGTCGAAATGTGATGCGCTCATTCGTCTGTCGACGTTAGAGCGGAAGGCCTTGTGTCGACCATTTCGTACAGTGGTCGGTCCGATGGGTGATCTGGTGTCGTTCCGAGACGTTGCGGTGTCCTACGACGCCCGTTCCTACGCACTGGATGGGGTCGATCTGTCCATCTCGACCGGGGAGCGGTGGGTGGTGATCGGACCCAACGGCTGCGGCAAGTCGACCCTGGTGCAGTTGCTGTCAGGCTTCCTGCACCCGTCACGGGGCACGTACTCGCTGCTCGGCGCATCGCTCGGGGCCGGCGTCGACTGGCGGGTGCATCGGACGCAGATCGGCTACGTGAGTGCGGCGCTGGCCAAGCAGATGCGTCCGCAGGTGAGGGCCGTCGACGTGGTGATGACGGCGCGCTACGGCGCGCTCGAGCCGTGGTGGCACGAGTACTCCGATGCCGATCGTGCCCGAGCCCTCGGGCTGCTCGACGCGTCGGGGTACGGCTACGTGGCCGAGCGTGAGTTCGGTGTGCTGTCGGAGGGGGAGCGTCAGCAGGTGCTTCTCGCGCGGTCGCTGATGCGTCCACCGAAGCTGTTGGTGCTCGACGAACCGGCGGCCGGGCTCGACCTCGGGAACCGCGAGCGCCTGATCGCCCGCCTTGCGGTGGTGGCGTCCACGCCGGCGGACGGCCCTGACGGGGTTGCCGGCCTGGTGCTGGTCACCCATCATGTGGAGGAGATCGCCCCCGGATTCACCCATGCGCTCCTGTTACGAGCTGGTCGCGTCGTGGCGTCGGGGCCGATCGCCGAAGTGTTGACCGATGCCAACGTGAGCGCGGCGTTCGACCTCAATGTGCGTCTGGCGCGCGACGACGGCCGCTGGGCGGCGAAGGTTCGTCTGAGCTGACGGCCTTTCTGAGCGCGTTCGTCCCGGTCGGTTGTGAATGGGGCGGTTCGGCGTCCTAACGTTGATGCCTCATGGAACTCAACGGATTTTCTGCCATTGTCACCGGAGGGGCGTCGGGTATCGGCGAGGCCTCTGCTCGCGCTCTCGCGGCGAAAGGGATGAAGGTCGTTGTGGCCGACCTCGATCGTCAGTCGGAGAAGGGCGAGGCGCTCGCCAAGGAGATCGGCGGAGCGTTCGTGCCATGCGACGTGACCGACACGGCGCAGGTCAATGCCGCCGTCGCTACTGCAGTGGAGATGGGTTCACTACGCGCACTCGTGAATGCCGCCGGCATCGGCTGGGCGTCACGCACGATCGGCCGGGACGGCTCGCCGCACGACCTCGACGTGTACCGCAAGGTCATCGAGATCAACCTCATCGGCACCTTCAACTGCATCCGTCTCGCCGCCTCGGCGATGAACTCGAACGAGCCCGATGCCGACGGCGCCCGCGGCGCGATCGTCAATATCGCATCCGTCGCGGCGTTCGACGGCCAGATCGGCCAGGCCGCGTATGCGTCGTCGAAGGGCGGCGTCGTCGCCCTCACCCTGGTGGCCGCCCGTGACCTGTCGGCGTCGGGCATCCGGTGCAACTGCATCGCCCCGGGACTCATCGACACACCGATCTACGGCACCGGTGAGGCCAGCGAGGCGTTCAAGGCGGCGCTCGGCAAGGACGTGCTGTTCCCGCAGCGCCTCGGCCATGCGAGCGAGCTGGGTTCGATGGTCGGCGAGCTCATCAGCAACTCCTACATGAACGCGGAAACGATCCGCGTCGACGGTGGCATCCGCATGCCACCGAAGTCGAAGTAAGCGCGCGTACGGGTCGCGGGGAGTTCTCTTGCAGGGCATCAATGCCGCGTCGGTGACGGCATGGCTCGCAGCGAACGTCGAGGGGGCGCGTGGCCCCTTCACGTTCGATCTGATCGCGGGCGGGCGCTCCAACCTGACGTTCAAAGTGACCGGTGCCGACGGCGCACTCTACGTGCTGCGGCGGCCGCCGCTCGGCAACGTGCTGGCGACCGCGCACGACATGGGCCGTGAGTTCAAGCTCATCAGCGCGGTAGCCCGCGCGGGGGTGCCGGTCGCTCCTGCGCTTGGTATGTGCACGGATGTTTCCGTCAACGATGCCCCGTTCTACGTGATGGGGTTCGTCGAAGGTGTCGTGCTCGACTCGCCGGCCAAGGGTGCCGAGCTGCCGGTCTCGGTTCGGCGGGCAGCTTCCATTTCGCTGGCCGACACGCTCGCCCAGCTGCACGCCGTCGACATCGATGCCGTCGGCCTCGGCGACCTCGCCAAACGGACGGGCTACGTGGAGCGTCAGCTCAAGCGCTGGTCGGCCCAGTGGGACGCGTCGAAGACGCGTGAGCTCCCGTCGATGGAGGTCGTTCGGGCGCGGCTCATGGAGCGACAGCCCGAGCAGATCTACACCGGCATCGTGCATGGCGACTACCGCTTCGGCAATGTGCTCGTCGACCCCTCGTCCGGTCGGCTCACCGGCGTTCTCGACTGGGAGCTGTGCACGCTCGGCGATGTGCT
>JANMYF010000010.1:0-14010 GCA_031381685.1 Acidimicrobiia bacterium | reverse complement strand
ACTGCCGAGGCCGGGAGGTGAAGGCAAGGCGCTCAAGCTCTCGATGCCGCCCAAGCCCGACCTCCCGATCTATCTCGCCACGCTCGGCCCGAAGATGCTCGAACTCACCGGCGAAGTTGCCGACGGGTGGCTCGGCACATCGTTCATGGCCGAAGCCGCCGATCAGGTCATCCCGCATCTGCGGGCGGGCGCCGAACGCGTCGGCCGAACGCTGTCGGATCTGGATCTTCAGATCGGCGCAACAGTCGAGGTGGGCGACGACATTGATGCTCTGATCGCGAAGTACCGGCCGGGTGCTGCGTTCACGCTCGGTGGGATGGGCTCGGCGAAGACGAACTTCTACAACGCGGCCTACACCCGCGCCGGTTGGGGAGAAATGGCGGCGAAGGTCCAGTCGCTCTGGGTCGCCGGCGACAAGCCCGCAGCTATCGCCGCAGTGGCCGATGAATTCGTGTTGAAAGCCAGCTTCGTCGGAACCGAGGCGATGGTGGCCGAACGCATTCGCGCAACTGCCGCGGCCGGCATCGACACGTTGCGTCTCAGTCCGGTGGGCCGGAGCGGTGGGGAGCAGATCGTTAACCTCGAACGAGCCGTCGCGGTCATTCGGAGCGCGTCGGCCTGATCCCAACTGGGCGGCGTCTTCGCTGCGGCTGAGTAACCACCTCGTTGCCGCGGACTCCGTACCGCCCGCAGCCTTCCATCGACTTTTCATGTCTTCGGGCGTAGAGTCTTCATTGCGTGGCGGACGATGCCGCTCAGTCCCTTAGGCAAAGCGACCTTTGCCGCACGTGACTATGGAGTTGTCCAGACCCATCACTCAACGAAGTGGGAGCTGCCCGTGCGAATCCTTTACGTCATGACAACCGGTTCCGCCGACGCAACGAAAGCATCGATGGCGTTTCACCTCGCTGTGAACGGGTCCGCCGCGATCGGCGATCAACCCGAGATCTTCATCGCTGGCGACGGCTCTGAACTCCTCATCGGCGACACGGTTGGTTCGGTCATCGGTGTCGGCGTCCCTGCGATGACCGACCTGGTCGCCCTCGTCCGAGAACACCGAGTCCCTGTTCACGTTTGACGAGGTTGCGCGACGGCCCGTGGGGCTGTCAACGAAGATCTCGAGAAGGTCAACGGGACTTGGATCACCCCTCCGGAGGTTGCACGACTGTTCGGCGAAGTCGACAGAGTCATCGGCCTCTGACGACCTTGCCGTTCCTTGCCGATCGGTTGCCCGGACCGAACAGCGCACTCGCTCCGATCAGCCGATCGGTGTTCAGTCAGCGTTTCGCTGACAACGCACAGTCAGCCTGGATCAGCAGTGAGGCCAGCAGCGGCTATGCCGGCAATAGCGGCCTTCTCGTCGTTGTCGGACGTGTCACCGCTGACTCCGACTGCGCCAACGATCAGTCCCTCGGCGTTGCGGACGAGCACCCCTCCCGGGACCGGGATGAGCGAGCCGCCAATTGCGTGGGTCGCGGCGGCGACGAAGTACGCCTGCGACTCGGCGCGCGCCATCAGAGAGCGCGAGCCCATGCCGAACGCGAGGGCGCCGTGCGCCTTGCCGTGGGCGATCTCGAAGCGCTTGTTCGACGACCCGTCCTCTCGTTCGAACGCGGTGACGTGGCCACCGCGGTCGAGCACGACGACCGAGAGCGGCTTGAACCCGGCGCGGGCTCCCTCGGCACGCGCCGTCGCGATGATCGTGCGAGCGTCGTCGAGCGAGAGGTCCGTGCGAATCGACGGATTTGCAGTCATATGTTCACCTATGGAATTCGTTTGCTTGGGAGGGTTGTCACGGTCGGTCGAGGGTCTTCCGCTCGGCCCGGCGAGCATGGAGGATCGGTTCGGTATAGCCGGACGGCTGGTCACAGCCGCGCATGATGAGATCGCGTGCGGCAAGGAACGCCGGACCGTCGAAACCCGGTGCCATCGGGCGGTACGCCGGATCGTCGGAGTTCTGGCGGTCGACGACGAGGGCCATGCGACGCAGGGCGTCGTCAACCTGCGCTTCGGTAACGATGCCGTGGCGGAGCCAGTTGGCGACGTGCTGGGACGAGATGCGACAGGTGGCGCGGTCCTCCATGAGCGCGACGTCATCGATGTCGGGGACCTTCGAGCAGCCGACCCCCTGGTCGACCCATCGCACGACGTAGCCGAGGATGCTCTGGGCGTTGTTCTCGATCTCGCGCTGGCGCTGGAGTTCGCTCCATTCGGACGCCGTACCAAGTGGGAGCGTGAGGATGTCTTCGAGTGACGCGGGCGGTCGTGAACGCAGTGATTCCCGAACGGTGCTCACATCCACGCGGTGGTAGTGCGTCGCGTGAAGTGTCGCCGCGGTAGGCGAGGGCACCCAGGCACAGCTCGCACCGGAACGTGGGTGGCCGATCTTCTGCGTGAGCATGTCAGCCATCCGCTCGGGGGCGGCCCACATGCCCTTGCCGATTTGGGCGCGCCCGGGGAATCCGCACCGCAACCCGATGTCGACGTTGCGATCCTCGTAGGCCGTGATCCACGGCTGCGCCTTCATCTGTGCCTTGGGGATCATCGGCCCGGCCTCCATCGCCGTGTGGATCTCGTCGCCGGTGCGGTCGAGGAACCCGGTGTTGATGAACACCACCCGCGACTTCGCGGCACGGACGCACTCGAGGAGGTTGACGGTGGTGCGGCGTTCCTCGTCCATGATCCCGATCTTCACGGTGTCGGGGGCCAGGCCGAGGACACGCTCGACCGCGGTGAACACATCACACGCGAACGCGACCTCGTCGGGTCCGTGCATCTTCGGCTTCACGATGTATACGGAACCGTGAGCGGAGTTCCGCTCCGCCACGGGGCGGTTGCGGTCGTGCATCGCGATGACGACGGTGACCATGGCGTCGAGCAGGCCCTCGAACACCTCGGCGCTGTTGGGGTCACGGACCGCCGGCGTCGTCATGAGGTGGCCGACGTTCCGGGCGAGGAGGACGGATCGCCCCCGCACGTCGAGCGGTGAACCGTTCGCCGCGGTCCACCGGCGGTTCGGAGCGAGCCGCCGCTCGAAGATCTGCCCGCCCTTGGAGACGGTCTCGGTCAGCGTTCCGTCCATGAGGCCGAGCCAGTTCCGGTAGGCGCCGACTTTGTCCTCGGCATCGACGGCGGCGATCGAGTCCTCGAAATCGATGATCGTGCTGACGGCCGACTCGAGCACCACATCGGCGACCCCGGCCGGATCGGTCGTACCGACGGCGTGCGATCGGTCGATGACGATCTCGATCCGCAGGCCGTGGTTGTTGAGCAGCACTCCCGACGGCTCCTCGGGGTGGCCCCGATGCCCGGTGAGTGCAGATGGTTCGCGGAGCGGAGAGGTGCGTCCATCACCGAACGCCGCCACGAGGGCTCCATCGGTGATGCTGTAGGCGACGACATCGGCGTGTGAGCCGGATACGAGCGGCACCGCGTCGTCGAGCAGCTTGCGCGCCCATGCGATCACACGAGCGCCGCGTTCGTTGTCGTACGGTCCGCTCGGCGGCATATCGCCGAGAGCGTCGGTCCCGTAGAGCGCGTCATAGAGCGAACCCCAGCGGGCGTTGGCGGCGTTGAGCGCGTAGCGGGCGTTGGTGACCGGCACCACGAGTTGCGGCCCGGCGAGCACCGCGAGTTCCTGATCGACGTCGGCCGTGGTGATCTCGAACGCCGGACCTTCCGCAACGAGGTACCCGATATCCGTGAGGAACGACCGGTAGCCCGGATGGTCGTGGGGTTGCCCCGCCCTGGTGCGATGCCACTCGTCGATCAGGCCCTGCATCTCCGCCCGACGTTCGAGCAGCGCGCGGTTCCTCTCGCTCATCGTCGCGACGATCGACGCGAAGCCCGACCAGAATCGCTCGGAATCGACTCCCGTCCCGGGAAGCGCTTCGGACTCGACGAACGCGGCCAACGCGGCGGCGACCACCAAACCGTGCCGCGAGACGGTAACCGGAGTCGGGGCGTGGGTCATGGCGGGCTTTCCGGCGGTTGCGACGCTTTCGTGCGCACGGCCGAGATCCAGGATGGCAAGTCCTGCTACCCGGCGCCACTCCCAGCCCCGGCAGGGTCTCGGACCTCGATCGCCGGGATCCGTCGCCTCCTTTGCCGGGCGATCCGATGTGCTGCCTCTTCGGGCAGGGTTCGCTACCCTAACGGTCGCACCTCGGTAGGCCCGTTGAGCGGTCGGGCCCCGCAAAATGGTGCGGTGCTCCAGGATGTGGACGACTCCGTACGCGCGTTTCTTCGCGCCCGTGCGCAGATCACCAACGACGTCGAGATCGTGTTCGATGCCCCTACCCGGGACTGGGCGGCGCGGCGGAACAGCCCGGCCCTCGATGTGTTCCTCTACGACATCCGGGAGAACCTCGATCGACGACAGGCTCTTCTCGAAGACACTCGTGGCGCAGACGGCTTGGTGACCGGCCGACCCTTCGCCACTCGTTGGTACAACTGCTCGTACTTGGTCACGGCGTGGACCCAACGACCCGAGGACGAGCATCGCCTCCTGGGTAGCGTTCTCATGGGATTTCTCGACGTCCACTCCCTCCCGCGCGACGTTCTCGCGGGTGCGCTCGCGCAAAGTGAGCGCGAGGTCTTCCTTACAGTCGGTCGGCCCCTTGCGCAAGAGCGTTCGATCTCCGACATCTGGTCGGCGCTCGGCGGCGAGTTGAAGCCATCGCTCGATCTGGTTCTTGTTGTGCCATTTGAGTCGACTGGATCACAACCCTTCGGTCCGCCGGTTGTGGAGGCCCCGAGTGTCAAGGTCGGAGATCCCGAGAGCGGTGCCTCGACAGACGACCGCGATGGTGGCCATCGACGGGCAAAACCCGGACCGGTCGGCCGTGCGGCCCGAGGGCCGCGGCCGCGGTCGACGCTGCTCGATCGGCGAGCCGAAGCGGTCGGGCGGGAGGAGGGAATCGGAGGGAGCAAGCGCGTGCCGGGTCGACGGTTCGGATTCGCGGTGCACGAACCGAGCGCCGCTGAACTGGAACAGGACCGATCGAGGACGGAGAACTCCGAGGGACCACTACCGAGCGATGACCACGCGAAGGCCGGAACTGGCGCCGGCACGAAGGCGAAGCGGACGGAACCACGGAGTTCGACATGACCTCGGTGCTCAGTTCTGAGTCGGATGCCACGAGCTTCGTAGGGTTGCTTGGCACCTTCGACGAAGGAGTCGCCGATCGACTTCGTGTGCTGTCGGCGCACGTGCGCCGCTTGGTCGACGAACGGCGAGCGAACGATCCGCTACCCGACGATCCGTACCGCGGCCTCTACGTGTCCGATGAGGAAGCAGACGCACTCGCCGCCGAGAACGGTGAATACGCAGTATCGCCCCGCACGCGCCCGATGGCCTCGATCGATCTCCCGGCTGTTGGCACGCGGTCGGGCGATCTTGTCCGGAACTTCGGGCTCAACTCGTTTGATCTCGATGTTCTGATCATCGCTGCTGCGCCTGATGTCGAACAGCGTTTCGAGAAGCTCTTCGGCTATCTGCACGACGACATCACACGCCGGCGACCGAGCGTGGGCTTGGCCCTTGAACTGACCGGCCATGGATCGGCGAACGCATGGGCACGCAGTCGACTCTCCACAGAGTCGCCCCTGATCCGGCATGGGCTCGTGACCGTCGAAGAGCCGAATCGTCCGTTGCTCACCCGGCCGTTGCGCGTGCCGGATCGAGTACTGGGCCATCTGCTCGGCGACGATCGCATCGAAGGGCAGGTTGAACGCTCGTGCCTGGCGTCGGTGATTCTCGACATGGCCGACGTGGCGCGCCTTGGTCGAGGCGTGTCGGGCGGGGCAGCACCGGTGTACCTGCAGGACGCCGGTGCCGGTGTCGGTTCGGCGCTCGGCGTGAGCGCTCTCGCCTCCATCGGATTGGAGGCGTTGTCGATCGAAGTCTCCGAAACGACCGAAGACGATCCGTTGTCTGTTGTCGTCGCCGCCATTCGCGAAGCGCGCTTGGTTCATCGCGGATTGGTCGTGTCTGTCTCCGAATCCGTTGCTGATGCCAACCCGGAAGTGATGCGACGACTGGCGGAGTCGGAATGGCCGGGGTTCATCGTGGGTACCCATCCCTGGGATCCCTCATGGTCGCACAGGCCGATCGTGTCCGAAGTGGTTCCGAGGCCCGACACGAGCACAATGGAGTCAGTGTGGAGAGCGCACTTTCCGGACCTCGACCGGAAAGCGCTCAGCGCCGCCACGCGCCAGCTTCGCCTGCGACCCGATCAAATCGTACGCGCGTCGGAGCTGGCCCATCGCCGAGCCGCGGGTGCAAGGCGAGCCCTGGAGGTTGACGATGTGAGCATCGCCGCGCGGGCGCAGAACTCCTCTCGACTGGAGCGGCTCGCTCGTCGGCTTTCGCCCACCGTCAGCTGGCGCGACCTGGTGTTACCGGAGGACGTGACGGCGTTGCTACAGGAGGTCGAGACCCGGTACCGACGGCGTGACCAGGTGCACGGCGAATGGGGGATGGGTGGCAAGAACAACCGGCGACTCGGTGTGGTCTCGCTCTTCGCGGGCCCGAGCGGTGTCGGCAAGACGATGGCTGCCGAAGCACTTGCGGGATCGCTCGGGCTTGATCTGTACCAGGTGAACCTGGCCACGGTGGTCGACAAGTACATCGGTGAAACCGAGAAGAACCTCGAGAAGATTTTTGCCGCAGCAGAGGGCGTCAACGGCGTCATTCTGTTCGATGAGGCCGATGCCCTTTTCGGAAAGCGATCCGAGGTCAGTGATGCCAAGGATCGCTATGCGAACGTAGAAGTCGCCTATCTCCTGCAACGACTCGAGACGTACGAGGGCGTTGCTGTGCTCGCGACGAACCTCCGCACCAATATCGACGACGCGTTTACGCGTCGCCTCGACGTTGTCGTCGACTTCCCCGAACCAGAGGAAGCAGATCGTCTCATTCTCTGGGACCGATGCATTGGCGCCCGCATCCCTCGCGCCGAAGACATTGACCTCGAGTTCCTCGCCGCACGATTCCGATTGGCGGGCGGCAACATCCGCAACATCGCAGTGTCAGCAGCGTTCCTGGCGGCGTCAGACGAACGATCGCTTTCGATGGGAGACCTCGTTCGGGCCACGGCGCAGGAGTATCGCAAGCTCGGGCGGCTGTTCACTCCCAGCGAGTTCGGACACTGGCATGCGCTGCTCACGTCCTGATCGCTTCCGGACCGTTCCGGCATTCTCTTCAACTAGGAGTCGACATGGCCGAATTCGAGCATCTGACTATCGAGGGTGTCCGCGCCCGTCGGACACAGCCGCAGGGCGGTGAAGCCGCGCTGCCCTTGGCAGGCCTGCACTCGTCCATGGGAAACGCGGCGATCGCACGCATGCTCCAACGAGAGGCTGCGCCCGAGGAGGAAGAAGAGATTCTTGCGAAGCACGACATCTCGGCGGGTGCGGCCCTCGCACAACGCGCAGGGGCAGATGACGTGGAGGAGGACGAGGTGCAGGCCAAGCACGATCCCTTGCCGTCGGGCTCGGTGCAACGGGAATCAGCCCCTGAAGAGGAGGAGGAACTGCAGGCGAAGCACGATGGCGCCCTCGCGCAGCGAGCACCCGAAGTGGGACTCGCCGGTGGCGAGGTGTCGAGCGGGTTGTCAGAGCGGATCAACTCGCAACGCGGTGGCGGAAGCGCACTCGATTCGTCCACCAAAGAACACATGGAGGACACGCTCGGTGCCCCGCTAGACGGTGTCCGGGTACACGTCGGCACCGAGTCAGATCAGCTCAATCATGCGATCACCGCGAAGGCCTTCACGACCGGCAACGACGTCTTCGTCCGTTCGGATCAGTACTCACCGGGAAGTTCCTCGACGCAGCGTCTGTTGGCCCACGAGCTCACGCACGTCGTCCAGCAGCGCTCGATGTCGGGAGCTGCCGGGGGTATGTCGGTCGGGGCAGCAGATACCTCCGAAGAACGAGAGGCCGACGCGGTAGCCGACACCGCCGTTCAACGTTTGACGCAACGCGACATCGACCCGGACGAGGAATAGCGGAATTAGTCCACATGATGTGCCCGGCCTTGTCATGAGTGCGCCCGAACACGTGCCTGCGGCTGACGCCGCCTCGTCCGTCGAGACAGAGACAGTTCCCGGTCTCCTCTCGCCTCACTCTGGCAGCCCACCCGTAGGTGACCTCAGTGCTCGGGGATCCACCGTTCCCCGAGCGCGAATGCTGCCGCCCATGGGCATTCTTTCGATGCAGCGCAGCGTTGGAAACCAGGCCATCATGCGCAGCCTCGCAGGCGACCGGATCCAACGGGACAACCCCCGTCTCCTCCACCTCCTGCGGCGGCTGCCGCTACCCCGGATCCCGCAATGAAAGCAAAGGAGGATGGAGCACTCGCGAAACTCGCTGGTCTCAAGGGAAGTGTCGTGGCTGGGTTCAACTACGACAACCCGATGACCGCTCGCTTCGTGCCGCCGAATCCGCCGCCGCCTATCGCGAGCCTCACGCTGGGCGAGGTCGTGGCCCGACCGACAGGTCCCGATCAGCCTCGACAGTCGTTCGACACCCAAGCCGAGGCGATCGCGCACGCGACAATCCTCGGCGGTGCTGCCGGAGCGGTGGTGCTCAAGTCCGATGGGTTGTTCTTCGCCGGCTCGCTCAGCGCGAGCGCCGGTTCGGAGTTCCTCCGTGACCGGATGTACCGCTTTTTGCCGATGGCCGGATCGCGAAGGACCCGGCGAAACTGGCGATGGTGCTGTCCGCCCTGCGTCTGGCAACCAGCGTGGCTGTCCCAGATCGCTGAACGTAAGGACCAGCCGCCCTGCTACCCGGCGGTGGGAGGGCTAGCCGGCAGCGGCCTTCTTGCGCATCTCCTTCAGTTTCGCGGCTCCTTCCGCGTCGGTGAAGAACCCTTGGTCGACCGCCATCTGCAGCACGATTTCGGCGGCATTCTTGTAGGCGCCCGTGAGCGAGGCGAGAAACTCGCTGGCGCTCGACGCCACGAGATCGGGCGGATAGTCCTCCTGCTTCGACCACATCACGCTTGACTGCACATCGCTCGGGTACGCCTTCGAGAGGGCTTCGATGGAACTCGCCCGCCAGCGGCGGTCCGCTTCTCCCAGCGACTTCTGCAGTCGGTACGCGGCGTCCGACGCGGCTTCATCAGCTCCGGCGAGTTGCTTGTTTCGGATATCGGCGCCGGCGAAACGTGCGTCGCGTTCGTCGAGAATGTGGGCGAGCACGACCATGTCGTGAGATACCTGATCGCCTTTGTGCTCGATCTCGCGCAGTTCCTCCCATAGGCCGCCGTACAACGAACCTTCGATTGCGCCGCCACCGAGCTCGCCGAGGTACATAACGAACTTCGTGAACTCCCATGGCAGGGTGATCGCAACCGCCGCAGTTCCCCAAGCTGCGCGGCCGGTGACTTTGGCGGCGAGCGAGAGACTCGACGAAGTGACCGAAACGCCTGCATCGACACGGTCGAACATCGAATCAGCAGTGATGAGCTTGGCAGTGTTGCCCACGATGGAGACGACCGAGAGCACGCTGTCGGCCTTGTCGAGAAACGATCCGATCTTCCCGAACGTGAGCGCGGCCTGATGCGCTTTGCTGATGAGCATTCCCTCCTTTTCCAGGTCCTGGAGTAGCTCGAGGTTCGCCCCCGTTGGGCCAAGGAACTTCATTGCGGCATTGGTCAGCGTCTTGCCGACGGCGACAGCGGTGCCGGCGGTGAGGTCGGTGATCTCCGCGATGACCTGAACCCCCTTGATCGTTCCGAGCACCATGCCGTGCTGGGCGCACCACTCGCTTGCCTCATCGACGCTCTTGCGGTACTCGGCCGGGTCGGTGGTCTTGAGCACCTTCATCAGGCTGCCGAGGCCATCCTTCACATCAGCACCAGCAGCGCTGAGCCCACCCGACTCCGACACGACTCCGCCCGCGGTCGCGAGGACCTTGTCGGTGATGCCCGCAGTCTTTCGAAGGACCTCGAGAGCGGTCGCTCGCGCTTCGGCGACCGGGCGCGAAATGAGCTGCGCGCCGAGTGTCGCATCCTTCTCCGCTCGCGCGTACACCGCGTTGCGCGTGACGAGTTGCGTGACGCCTGCGACCTTCCGGTCGATCTGCTTGATCTGTCGCTTCCCTTCCGGATCGCGGGCCAGCTCCATCTCGATCACTGGCATCATGGTTTGGACGAAGATGAGGTCAGCTTCCCGGTCCACGCCCGTCACGTACTGTCCGTCGGCCGCTCCGAAGGGCCTGTCGTGGACCAGCCGATACAGATGCTTCAGGAACGATGTGTGCCGGTCGGGAAGTCCGACTGCGCTGTCGGGCCCGTAGTCGGGTGAGCCGAGCACCATCGACACATGCATCGCCAACACCGCCGCGTCTCCGTTGAGATCAGCTTCGGCCTGCTGTTGGGCGGCCTTTGACCTCTTGGCGGGCTTGCGGTGGAGGATCGCACCGACGGCCTCGTTTCCGACGCTTCGGTGGAGCTCGCCCAGAGGGTGATCGTCGCGCGAGACAGAACTCTTCTCCCCGGAGCTCGACTTGCGGTGGCCGGCTTTTCGTCGTGCGTCCGCGAGCCCGGCACCCTTGCCTTTCTTGGACGTCGACCTCGCAGTGCCCATGGCGACCTTTCGTTCGTGTGTCGCGGCGCAAGTCTGATCGAATACGGTGCCGGAGGCGACTGGTTGAACTGGTCGCTGCCTGATCGGGCAGTCTCGCCTGCGCTCCCGGCCGACCGGCGGGTCCTTCCGGTGCACCTCGGAGCCAAAGACGATGGGAGCACCACTGGTCCGAGAGGCCGCACGGAGGTCCTTCATGCCGCAGTATCTGTCACCCGGCGTCTACGTCGAAGAAGTCCCGTCAGGGAGTCAGCCCATCGAGGGGGTGGGTACAGCGGTCGCGGCCTTCGTCGGGTTGTCCGAGAAGGGTCCGTTCAATGAGCCAACGCTCGTCACGAACTGGACCCAATACCAGAACGCGTTCGGTGACTTCGTTGACGGCACGTACCTGAGTCACGCGGTGTACGGCTTCTTTCAGAATGGCGGTGGTACGGCCTATGTGGTGCGTATCGGCCAGGAGGGCGGTAGCCAGCCGAAGGCGCGTGCCGAACTGCCGTCGGCTGCTCAGGCGGGGCTGCCGGCCGTTCGTGTGCAGGCCGCTTCGGAGGGTCCCGGGGGAAACAATCTGAGTGTGGAGGTCTCCGACGCCACGGAGACCACGGAAGATACGTTCAAGCTGACCGTGAAGCGTGGCGCGCAAGTCGAGGAGACGTTCGACAACGTGTCGGTCAAGAAGGGAAAGACCAACGTCGCCACGATGGTGAACACCCAGTCGAAGCTCCTGCAGATCGAAGAAGTGAAGGGCGGTGAGCTCGTTCGCCCGGCGAATGGCACGTACACCCTCGCCGGCGGCGCTGCTTCGGCGCCGGCTCGTGTCCAGGCCACGGACTACGTCGGCGATTCTGCCAAGCGCACTGGCTTCGGTGGCCTCGAGTCCGTCGATCCCATCACCATGGTGGCCTGCCCCGACTTGATGGCGCTGTACGAGCGCGGCGTGATCGATCTCGAAGGCGTACAAGCGGTACAGACCGCGATGATGAACCACTGCGAGCTCATGGGCGATCGGGTGGCGATTCTCGACGCACCACCTGCAATGAACGCCCAGCAGATCCGCGAGTGGCGTCAGGGGAAGGCGGGCTACGACTCGAAGTACTCGGCGCTGTATTGGCCGTGGATTCGTGTCTTCGACCCCATCTCCGGCAAGAACACTCCGGTTCCGCCGTCCGGCCACATGGCCGGTGTCTGGAGTCGAAACGACAACGAGCGTGGCGTGCACAAGGCACCTGCCAATGAAGTGGTTCGTGGTGCTGTCGGCCTGGCGTTGAACATCACCAAGGGCGAGCACGATCTCCTCAACCCGATCGGTGTCAACTGCATTCGCTCATTCCCGGGCCGAGGGATTCGTGTCTGGGGTGCGCGCACTTTGTCGAGCGAACCCGAGTGGCGCTACCTGAACGTACGGCGGCTCTTCAACTTCGTCGAGGAGTCGATCTTCGAAGGCACGCAGTGGGTCGTGTTCGAGCCCAACGACCAAGCGCTCTGGGCCCGCGTGTCACGAACCATCAACGCGTTCCTGTTCAACGTTTGGCGCTCCGGCGCACTCTTCGGCGAAACCGCCGATCAAGCGTTCTACGTGAAATGCGATGAGGAAACGAACCCACCGGAAGTGCGAGACGTCGGGCAGCTCATCGTCGAGATCGGCATCGCGCCGGTGAAGCCGGCTGAGTTCGTGGTGTTCCGCATCGCCCAGTTCTCCGGCTCACCGAACGAGTGACCGAGTGGTCGGCCTTCGGGCCGACAGCAATCCGAGCCGAAGCGTACAAGTCCAAACCCTGGAACGAAAGTGAAGTCCCAACATGGCAGCTGGTGAAGATCCGGTAGTAGGTCTCAACTTTTTCCTCGAGCTTGACGGCGTTCAGATCGGTTCCTTCCGGGAGTGCTCCGGTATCGAAATCGAAGTGGAGATCATCGAGTCGAAGGAAACCGACGGCACCGGCAAGATGGTCATTCGCAAGATTCCCGGTGCCAACAAGTACACGCCCGTCACGATGAAGAAGGGACAGACGTCCGACACCGGTCTCTGGAAGAAGTTCGCCGAATCGTTGGGCTCCCAGAACATCGGTGGGAAGCGACCCGGAGGGTTCAAGCGTCTGACCGGCGCAATCGTCATCAAGGACCCCTCGGGCTCCTCAGAAATCGTGCGCTATGAGTTCGTCGAGGCCTGGATCTCGAAGTACAAGGGTGGCGAGCTCAACGCAACCAGCAACAACCTCGCGCTCGAAGAAGTCACGATCGTGCATGAGGGTATGCAGCGAGTGAAGTGAGCCTTGCAGACCACCTACGACTTCGAGCTCCCACGGGGGTTTGTCGACGATGAAGGTGTCGTGCACCGAATTGGCACGATGCGTCTCGCCACCGCTCGCGACGAGTTGCTGCCGCTCTCGGACATGCGCGTCAAGGACAACCCGGCCTACCTGTCGGTCGTGCTTCTGGCCCGCGTTGTCACGAAACTCGGGACGCTTTCGAGTGTGCACGGCGACATCATCGAGAACCTGTTCGCCTCGGACCTGGCCTTCCTCCAGGACCTCTACCGACGCATCAACCAGGAGGGGCATACGCGTGCGAGCGTGCAGTGTCCCTCATGCAACTCCACGTTCGCCGTGGATGTGGCAGGTGGTTCGTCGGGGGGATCCTGACGTACGCGGCTGACCGGCTCTATGAGGAGGTCGCGTACGTGGCATATCACTTCCACTGGTCCATGAATGAGCTCTTGGACCTTGACCATCCGACACGTCGGCGTTTCGTAGATGAGATCGCGTCGATCAATCGGCGCATGGGTGAAGGCGACTGACATGGGTGGGGGTGCGTGAAAGATGGCCTGGTGGCAGGTGTGGAGGCGAAGCGACGACAGTGCGACTGTCCTGAGTTCGGGCGCGTCCCTGGACGGTTCGGGAAACATCGATCACGGTCCTCTCGCCGCGACCACTCCCGCGGGAAATCCGACGCCGGTGATCCACCGGGTGCCTGATGCGGAGTCGACAGCCGCCGTCATCGCACCCCGTGAACCGCAGGGCTGGCGACTGTTGCCACCGCCCGAGTTGCTCGCGCACAACGCGATGCCGGTCACCGCAAACATGGCGGTGCAGCGCTCGCTCGCTGCGCATATCCCGGTATCGCAGCTCGCCGCGACCTCACGTCCTCTCGGCCACGAGCGTCGCGCAGACGGTCCCATTGGCACGGTGGCGTCGGTGCTGCGCACGGTGTCGGCGTCGGCGTCGGCTCTCCTCCCGGCCACACATATCGCGGGTACTGACCTCGTCTTGCGTCGGAAGACGGCAGCCGGCCAAGGCCCCTTGACCGAGGAGTACTCGACACCCACGTCGCGTCCGAGGCCATCGGTGGACTCACCCTTGGAAGGGTCTTCCGGGTTCAGGCCGTCATCCGCCTCGTTGATGTCAGCGTCCGAAGCGGAAAC
>JANMYF010000462.1:0-2808 GCA_031381685.1 Acidimicrobiia bacterium | reverse complement strand
GGTCGTACCCCGCGAAGGGCTCGCGCGTCCCCGACGGTCCCTTCGGTGCCGGTTCCTTCGACGACGCTGCGTTCGGTCCGGTAAGGCGCTTCGGAGCCACTTTCGCCGTTGCCCGCGCGGTTCCCCCCGGCCGCGACCCGGCGGATTCGGCCGAAGGGGACGCGTTCGACGACCGTGTCTCGGTTGTCGAACGAGTCAGCTCGGCCACTTTGGCCTTGACCAGCTTGGTGCCCTGCGTGCGGGCGATCGGCGTGACGAACTTCCCGATCATCCTCGCCGATGCCGCCGTCGACCTGCCCTCACGGATCAGATCCGGGAGCAGCGATCGGGCCCGCTTGGCGAACCCGATCGGAGCAAAGATCAGGAGATCGAACGCCGCCCGCTGTGCGTCGCGGAGCAACTCGGGAGGTAGGCCGGCGCCCCCGGCGGACCGGGTCGACGGCTCACCGGGTACCGCTGCCTCGCCTGCGTCGCCAGGACGCGGCTCGGGACGGGCGGGGCGGGACATGACCGACGTCGTCCTCAGACGCAGTCGCGACAGAGCTGCTTGGCGGAGTCGGCGATCTGGCTCACGTGCTTCACGAGGAAGCACGACTGGCAGACGAACTCGTCGGGACGCCGGGGTATGACGACGGAGGCTCCCTCTCCCCGATCGTCGAGGTCAGGCGTTTCGTCATCGTCGTCGTCGGGTCCGTCGTCCTCGATGACCAGGCGATCTTTCAAGATGTCGTCGAGACTCGCTTCGACGTCATCGGGATCGGTGAGATCTTCCTCTTCCTCGTCGTCGGCTACGCCGGGCGCGTCCGGCATCGCCGGTGCTTCTTCGACCGCCACCTCGATGTCGACGTCGAGTTCGAGTTCCTCGCCGACGACGAGGTCGTCGTCGAGATCGGGGTCGATGTCGTCCTCGAGGTCGCCACCTTCGAGGAGCTCCTCGTCGAGCTCGAAGTCGGCGTCGAGATCCACATCCTCGCCGTCGCCGAAGGGTTCGGCATCAGGTTCGATGGGTTCTTCGAGTTCTTGTTCTTCGTCGAGATCGTCGTCACTCATAGAAATCCAGCCGGTTTGGGGAGCGCGGAGTGTAACGCTGCGCTCGGGCGATATCGCGCCAAACAGTCGATTTTCCGACGTGACGTACAACCACGAGGGTAAACATGCTGGTCGCCGAACGAAAAGGACCCTCGGGTCGGTGCTCCGCAACGGGCTGAACCGACGTTCACCAGGCACCCCCGACGATGCGCGCCGTCGACCGACGACGCCCGATTTTGACGATCTCGATCGCCTCGGGCAACTGCTCTTTCACCTCGACGGCGTGCGTCACGACGAGAATCTGACGGAACCGGCCTGAGAGCTGCGTGAGGGCCGTGAGCATCCGGTCCTTGCGGTCGCCGTCGAGGCTTCCGAGCGCCTCGTCGAGCACGAGCAGCCCGACCTGGCCGCCGGCCTGGAACCTGACCTGCTCGCTGATCGCCACGCGTAGCGCGAGGTTGGCGAGGTCGACCTCCGATCCCGAGAACCGCGAGGTCGGATAGGCGACCCCCTGGTCGATGATCTGGATCTCGTAGCTCTCGGGGTCCACGTGGAGCCCGTCGTAGTCGCCTCCGGTGAGCGACTGGAACAGCTCCGATGCCTGCGCGCTCAGCCTCGGCCCGACCGTGGCAACGACCGCCGAGCGGAAGCCGGACAGCAGCTCAGCGGTGCGGCCCAGCAGCACTGCGCGGGTGGAGAGCTCGCCCAGGCGCAGCCGCTGTTCGCGGATCTGGTCCAGTCGCGCGGTGAGCATCGTCTGCTCTCGACAAGTCGCGTTCAGGGCCGCTTCGCGGTCGCGGGAGCGACGGAGGGCGTCATCCGCGAAGCGTTCGACCGCCTCGACCCGGTCGACCAGCGCACGGTGTTCGGCCATGTCGAAGGCGACGGCATCGAGTTCGGCCTTGAGTTGGCGCCGACGTTCGTCCGCCTCGGCCATTCTGGCCTGGGCGTCGAGCCGTTCGACGGCAAGACGGTCGAGGCGCTGACGACGGCCGAGCAGCCGGTCCCGCTCCTCACGGGTGGAAGCGGCGGCTCGGACGTGGGCCTGGAGCGCCTCGATCTGCGTGAGCAGATCAACCGACGCATGGACTGCCGGAACCCCGCTGGCCGCCACCGCGACCTCCGCCTGCTCCACGAGGTCGGTCGCCGCCGCGACCGAAGCCCGGTGGGAACGGCTCTTTTCCCAGGCCGCCTCGGCGTCGGTGTAGGCGCGACGGGCGCTGACCACTGCGGCCTCCGCCTTCGCCAACCTCTTCTGGCGTTCGGCGAGGCCAGTTTTCGCCGATGCCTCTCTCCGGGTCGCCGCCGCGACCTCGGCCGTGAAGTGGGTGATGACCGCTTCAGATCCGCCGGCCAGTTCCTGGCCGCACGTCGGGCACGAGACCTGGTCCTTCAACGACGCCGAGGCCGCGGCGCGAGCTCGCGCCGACGTGAGCTCGCGATGTGCTGCGTCGTGGGCAGCGCGGGCTTCGGCCACGTCCACGCCGCAGGAGACGACGACGCTCTCGGCCGCCCGGAGCGTCGACGGGTCGGGAGCGGCGCTGACCGGCTCGGGCCCCTGGGCCCCAGCCAAGGCGTCCAGCCGGCGGCGAGCAGCCGACAGTTCGCCGAGCACGCGGATCCGGTGCTCCGTGGCAACGGGATCGAAGGTGCGCAGTTTCTCCTGGAGTGCCGGCAGCGCCTCCGTAGCCGCATCGATCTCCGCCAACTCGACCTCGAGCTCGGCCATCCGCGACTGAGCGGCGTCGCGCTCCCGTCGCGCCGCGAGACCGCTGTTGC
>JANMYF010000461.1:0-15077 GCA_031381685.1 Acidimicrobiia bacterium | reverse complement strand
CTGCCGGTTCCCCGGCTGCGACATGCCCGCATGGTTCACCGACGTCCACCACATCTGGCACTGGACCCGCGGTGGACCGACCAACCGGACCAACTGCTGCCTGCTGTGTCGACACCACCACACCCTGATCCACCAAGGCCGATGGACCATCACCGGCAACCCCAACACCGACCTGATCTTCACCGGACCCGAAGGCGAATCCCATCGCAGCCGACCACCCAACCCCCAACTCCCCATCATCCAAGATGCCGCCTGGAACTGAACACTTCCACGCGCGCCATCGGAGCTGTGGCGGGAAACGTGGGCACAATGGCTTTGACGCCACTGCCCCGACAGCGCAGGCTGGGTGCATGAAGAAGGCGAGGAGCGAACGTTCCGTGGTGTTCGTCGTGTTCCCCGGTTTTCAGAGTCTCGACCTGACCGGTCCGTTCGAGGTCTTCGCCGGCGCCAATGACCTCCTCGATGCCGAGCAGCGAAGCGGACCGCGGTACCGCCCGCTGATCTGCGCGGCGTGCGCCGGACCGGTCATGTCCGAGAGCGGCTTGAGCATCGTGGCCACGGACTCGATGGACGCCGTACGGGGCAAACACGACACCCTCGTCGTGGTCGGCGGGCGCGGCACCAACGCGGCGAGTCGTGACGACCACATCATCGGTGAGGTCCGCCGACTCGCCCGATCGGCACGTCGGGTCACCAGCGTCTGCACCGGAGCCTTTGTCCTCGCCGCAGCAGGGCTCCTCGACGGTCGCATGGCCTGCACCCACTGGGCGCGGGCCGATCAGTTCGAGAAGCGCTTCCCCCACGTGGACCTCGACCGCGACTCGCTCTACCGCTGTGATGGGAAGATCTGGACATCGGCCGGCGTGACCGCCGGCGTCGACCTCGCCCTTGCGCTCGTGGCCGAGGATCACGGCCCTGAGCTCGCGCAGACCGTTTCCCGTTGGCTGGTGATGTTCTATCGCCGCCCCGGCGGTCAATCGCAGTTCGCCGCGCCGGTGTGGCGCGGCGTGAGCGGACGTCAGTCCATCCGAGAACTGTGCGACCACGTGGTCGCCGACCCCGGAGGCGACCACCACCTTCCTCGCCTGGCCGCCGACGCCTCCATGAGCGAGCGGAACTTCCTGCGGGTGTTCGTCCGCGAGATCGGCGTCACCCCGGCGAAGTTCGTCGAGTCCGTTCGTGTCGACGCCGCCTGTCGAGCGCTCGAGACCACTGACGTCGGCGTCGACGTGATCGCGAAGGCGTCAGGTTTCGGCACCGCGGAGACCATGCGGCGAACGTTCCTGCGGACGAAGGGAATCGCTCCGAGCGACTACCGCATCCGCTTCACCCTCCGCTCCAGATGATTCACACACAACCCTACGTACACCTACGAACCGAGGAACCACAAAATGCAGATTGCCGCCGTCCTCTTTCCCCGCCTCACCGCGCTCGATCTCATCGGGCCCTACGAAACGCTTCAGCGACTGCCCGGAGCGACCGTCACGTTCGTCGGACACCGACGCGGTGAGGTCCGCACTGAGAACGGGTTCCTCGGGCTCACCGCTGACGCGGCGTTCGACGAGGTGATGCAGCCCGACGTGGTGATCGTCCCCGGAGGCGTCGGCACGCGGGCGCTGATGAGCGACACGGTAATCCTCGACTGGCTCCGAGCTGTACACCCGACGACGCGATACACGACGTCCGTCTGCACCGGCTCCCTGGTGCTCGGCGCCGCCGGTCTGCTGAACGGGCTGACGGCAACCACGCACTGGTCGGTGTTGAACGCTCTCGAAGCTTTGGGTGCGACGCCCACCTCGCAGCGGGTGGTGGAGCACCTCGATCGGCGGATCATCACCGCAGCCGGGGTATCGTCGGGCATCGACATGGCCCTCCGCCTCGCCGAGCTCCTGGTCGACGAAACTGCGGCCAAGGCGATGCAGCTCGCCATCGAGTACGACCCGCAGCCGCCCTTCGACAGCGGGTCCCTGGCAAAGTCCTCCCAGGCGGTAGTGGAGCGTGTCATCGAGTACGCGCAGCTCAAGGACTGAGGCTCGGACTCTTCAGGCGCGGCTCGCGTCAGCGGCACGGTTGCCAGACCTTGCCGGCGAGGTCGCGGGCGGGGAGCCACGCCGAGCGCCGCCGCCAGTTCGCTTGGGCACAGAACGCGCCACGCTTCTTGGAATACTCGATCTGCACAACGGCTTTGCCGGCTCGGGAGAACGGCAGAAGCAGGTCGCATTCCTCGAACTGAGCACACTGCTCGTTCACCGCGAAGTCGAACGAGCCGACAAGTGCCGGGATCTGCGTCAGGTCGTTCTTGAGCCCGACGGACAGCCCGCGCTCGTGGGCGATCGATGCGAGCATGCGATTGTACGCGAGCTGATCATCTGCGCGCAGAGGAAATCCGGTCTCCTGGGTGTAGCCGTCGACGTTGTCCCAGTCGATCGCGTCGAACCCGGCACGGGCGCACCGATCGGCCCGCGCCGCGAGGATCGGCCGGAGCAGATCGCGTCGACGGATGTCGATCCAGCGTTCCCCCAGCCATCCGTCCAAGGGTTGGCCGAGCACCGAGTCGGGAAAATCAGCGGCATCGGGCCGCCACTGTTCGACACTTCCGGCCGAGACGTAACAGACGGCGTGGGCGAAGCTGTGATGCACGAGCATCACGTGGAAGGTGTTCAGCGTGACCCCGTCGGCAGCGTGAAGGTCGAGGACCCACACCGTCGGCTTCACACAACGCCCACCCGACCACGGCTTCACGCACAGCCCGAGGCGCGGCGCGGCACTTCCGATTTCGTAGACCCAACGATCCTTCGGCGTCGGCAACCAGCGCTTCGGAGTGGCGAGGGCGCCCGACGAAAGGCCGGCGATGCCCGAGGTGACGACCGCGAGGGCGAGCAGGAGAGGGGCGATCCGCCGAGAACCCCTCTCCATGGCGTCAATACGTGAGCGAGTAGACGTCGTAGCTGACGGTTCCCGTTCCACTCGTTCCCAGCCCGACGGCCTGCACGCTGTTCAACCAGGTGTAGCGCTCGTCGCCCGCCTCGAAGCGGATCGCCACCCGGATGACGCCCTTGATGTTCATGCCGGTGTACTGCAGGAAGATCGTCGCTCCGTCGTCGGTCTGCAGGCAGAGCCTCACGTTGAGATCGGCGACCCGATCGGCGCGGATCATGACCCAGTCCCCGCCGGCGACGTCGGCGATGACTCCGCGGAGCTTCGGTCCCTCGAAGGTGCCGCTCATGGCGGTGAAGACCATCCGGGTTCCGCCGTTCACGGCGCCGACCATCGCCGGCGCTTTGTCGGCGATGTTGGCCGTCATGGTGAAGAGGAACTCGGCGGGCAGTGATTCAAGGGGCATGAGGGTCTCCTGGGTATCTGGATGTGGTTGTTGCGAAGGCGGGGTTGCTGCTGCGAAGACTACGACGGCACCGGTGAGGTGCCGCTGCTCACGGCGAGGTCATAGCGGATGGGCAGCCGCTTCGGTCCGCCGACGAACAGGGTGGACATGTACTTCGGCTCGCCGGCGAGCTCGATGTTTCCGAGCCGAGGGATGAGCTCGTTGAACAGGGCCTTGATCTCCATCCGGGCGAGCATCGCGCCGAGACAGTAGTGAACGCCGAATCCGAAGGCGAGCTGCCGATTCGGAGAACGACCGGCATCGAAGCGCATCGAGTCGGCAAAGACGTCCTCGTCGCGGTTGGCGGCGGCGTAGCTCAGCAGAACGGACTCCCCGGCCCGAATGGTGGTGCCCCGGAGGGTGTGGTCCTCCGTTGCCGTCCGCATGAAGTGCTTGACCGGAGAAACCCAGCGGATCATCTCGTCGACCGCGTTGGGTAGAAGAGAAAGGTCAGCGCGCAGACGATCGAGCTGATCGGGCTGCTCGATGAGCGCGTGCAGCCCGCCACTGATGGTCGCGCTGGTGGTGTCGTGACCCGCAGTGGCGATGATGGCGTAGTAACTGATGGTCTCCATCTCACCGAGCGGACGACCGTCGAGCGTGGCGTTGGCGATCACCGAGGCAAGATCGTCGGTCGGATTCGCCCGCCGCGACGCAGTCAGCTCACCGAAGTAACGGAAGTAGTCGGCGATGACCTCCATGAAGTCTTCGGTCGTGGCGCCTCGCCGCATCTCCTCGTCGGCGGCGCCGAAGAGCTCCTGCGTCAGCTTCAGCATGCGGGGATGGTCGCTCTCGGGAAGCCCGAGAATCGACAGGATCACGTAGAGCGGGTAGTGGACGGCAACGTCCTGGACGAAGTCGCACGAGCCTCCGAGGTCGACCATCCGATCGACGTAGCGCTTGGCCAGCTCGGCCATCCGTGCTTCGAGCTTGCGCAGGCTCGACGGTTGGAACCACGCCGCCGTCATGGCCCGATACGCCTTGTGGTCGGGTTCGTCCATGTGAATCAGCGTGCGGAACACATCGCCATGTTCACGGCGACGGTCGTCGGCCGCCTTCTCGCCGAGCACAGCGCGAGGTGCGTTCAGGAAGATGTCGTTGCGGCTCTCGATCTCGAGGACGTCGGCATGCTTGGTGATCGCGTAGAACGGGTAGCAGAAGTCGTTCTCGGCGATGAGGTGTACCGGCGACTCACGGCGGAGCAGCGCCGCGGCCTCGTGCCATCGCTTGTCGTCGGCGTAGGCGCCGGGCGTGATGAAGATGCGGCCCGCTTCGTCCGTGTTCACCCCTGCATCGTCGCGCCGAACGAGCACGCGGGGCGATTCGGCGCGGTCGCCGGTCGGGGGCGGTCAGCCGAATGCAAGCACCGCGGCCACTCCTGCGACAGTGAGTGCGCTCGCCGCGAACTCGCTTCGACGATGGCGTTCACCGAGGAACCGGTGGGAGATGGCGAACGTGAGGAGGAGTTCGACCTGGCCGAGCGCCCGCACCTTGGCGGCGTTCTCCAACGTCACGGCGATCGCCCAACCGGCCGACCCGCAGACCGAGAGCACGCCGACGACCGCCGAGCTCCGCCAGGTCCGTGCGACAGCGCGGACATCGTCGGGATTGGTGAAGAGCATCTGGGTTCCGTTGATCAGCACCTGGATCGTGTTCATCGCCGCCAGCGTGACGAGGGCGCGGAACACGGCCGGGTGGTCACCGAGGGATTTCGACGACGCCCGGATCCAGACCGACGCGAGAGCGAAGCCGGCGCCGGCGAGAAGGCCGAGCGCCAGGGCGGCGTCCAGTCGGAAGATCCCCCGGGCATTCGTGGCGGTGTCCGGTCGACGGGACAACGCCAGCCAGCCGACGCCGACCACACATACGACTGCGCCGAGCCAACCCCCGACCCGCAACGGCTCGTGCAGCACGACGGCCGAGAAGAGGGCGACCTGAAGCACCTCGGTCTTCGAGTACACCGTCCCCACGGCGAAGCCCCGCCGATCGAACGCGGCGATGAGGGCGACGGTCCCGACGATCTGGGAAATGCCCGCGGCCGTCACCGTCATCCAGAAAACCGCCGGCGGGGCATCGAGCGACTGGCCGAACGCCACCACGGCGATCGCTACGGCCGCAAGGGCAATCGGTGCCCCATAGAAGTACCGGACGAACCCTGCCGCGGTGATCGACAACTGGGCGCGGAGCTTCTGCTGCATCGACGTGCGGCTTGCCTGAAGCACAACGGCGACGAGCGTTACTGCAACCCACATTGGCGAGTCTCACATTCTGAGAAGTATGTCCCGAACTACAAAACACACCATAGTGATGCCCGGCGCAGCGCGCTCACGCCACCGGCACCTCCGTCACGTCTGCGCATTTCCGTCACGTCTGCGCTTTTCCACGCGCACATCCACGCTTTCCACGCGCAGATCCCTGAACTTGCCACCAAGACCGCTCGATTTGACTGATCTGCGCGCCGAACGTCCCGATCTGCGCGTGAGTCCAGTAGGACGGCGGCCCCGAGGCTCACGACGGCAACGGAGCCGTCGCGGCGATTGGGCGGCCGCGGCCAAGGAACGCGAGTCCACCGAGGCCGACGCACCCGGCGACGGTAAATGTCGCGGGATAGCCGCGGTGGTCGACCAACCAACCGCTGGCACCACCGAGCGCGCTGCCACTTCGAAGAACATGACGAACGTCGAGAGGGCGAGTGCGCGATCGGCGTTGCTCACTCGTTCAAACGTGATGCCGACGAGAGTCGGGAACATCTGAGCCATGCCGAGTGAGACGAGCACGACCGAAAACCACAGCCCGACTCGACCCTGCACCACGCCGAGAGCAACCAGGCCCGCTGCGACGCCACACACCGAAAAGGCCGCTGACTGGCGAAGGCCAACTCGGGCCGGAACCTTGGCAGCCACGATGCGGAAGAACAGAATCACGATGCTCGAGACGAAGAACAACGCGCCGACTTCTCCAACACCGACCGAGTCGGCGTAGGGCGTCAGGAACAGCGACCAGGTGCCCTGCGCAATCACGACGCAGGCCAGGACGACACCGGGTCGCACGCCGCCGCGGTGAAGCCCGAACCTCCGCAACGGCGAAACATCCTGATGTTTTTCGCGCATAGCAACGAGCGCCGGATCGCGAACATGTCGCCGTGCGAGACGGACACAACCGATGCCGACACCAGCACAGGCGCCAGCCAGGAGAAACGCAGTGGTGAACGACCCGGCGCGGCTCAAACGATCACCGATGACAGGACCCACTCCGATACCGGCAAAGAGCGCGGCAGAATTGTGCGACGCAGCTTCGGTCAGTCGGCCCTCCTCCGCGTGGGTCGTCACCAGATTGGTGATGCCCAGAAAGGCCAGCGTTTCGCCGACAGCGAAGACGCATCGGGCGATCGCGAGAAGCACGAGCGAACGTGCACCGATATGGGCAGCGAACGATGCTGCCGCCAAGGTCATGCCAAACACGGTGCTTGCGGACTGACGGATTCGCTGCGCCATCCATGCGACGAGCGGACGGCACGACAGCGCACCAACGGTGTACGCCACGGCCAGCAGACCAAGGTCCGCGCCCGAAGCGCCGAAGGACCGCTCGGCAAACCGGGGAAGGGTCGGGATGGTAATCCCGATTCCGAGGTACAACGCCCCGGTTGCTGCTCCCAGCCATGCAAAGCCGGTCCCTCTCACAGGCCGTGCAACGTTCCCGGGCGATGGCTCCCCGTCGACCAACGTCACGTCACCCACTCTCCATTCGCCTCAGATCGGCAGTGATTGCATTGCGTGGAGCGCCGCAAACGCAGCGCCCCGACGACCGCTCCCCTCGCTGACCCCGCCGAGGGACGACAGGCGGACCGGCATTTCAACCCGGGGGCGGCCTCAGCGGCTCGATGTGCGGCGGAGACGGCCTGATGTGCGGGAGGAGGATCAGCCTTCGGTGTGGGTGACCGGCTGCTCGCCCATCCACTCCCGGAGGGTGTTCTTCAGCTTGATCTGCTGAATGAAGATGTCGTGCTCGGGACCTGCCGGGTTCTCGGACTGCGGGGCCTTGAAGTAGAAGCTCAGCCACTCCTGGAGCCCGCCCTTGCCGGCCCGCATGGCGAGGTCCATGAACAGGGCGAGGTCGAGCACGATCGGGGCGGCGAGGATCGAGTCACGGCAGAGGAAGTTCACCTTGATCTGCATCTCGTAGCCCATCCACCCGAAGATGTCGATGGCGTCCCAGCCTTCTTTGTTGTCTCCACGCGGCGGGTAGTAGTTGATGCGCACGACATGATCGACGTTGCCGTAGAGGTCCGGGTACACCTCGGGCTGGAAGATGGTGTCGAGCACACCGAGCTTCGACACTTCCTTCGACTTGAAGTTCTCCGGGTCGTCGAGCACCTCGCCGTCGCGGTTGCCGAGGATGTTCGTCGAGTACCAGCCGCGCAGGCCGAGCATGCGGGCCTTGAACCCGGGAGCGAGGATCGTCTTCATCAGCGTCTGGCCGGTCTTGAAGTCCTTGCCGCAGATCGGCACGCCCTGACGTTCGGCGAGGGCGACGATGCAGGGCAGGTCGACCGTGAGGTTCGGGGCGCCGTTCGCGTAGGGCACCCCCGACATGAGCGCGGCGTAGGCGTAGATCTGCGACGGCGAGATGTTCGGGTCGCTGGCCTTCAGGCCGGCCTCGAACGACTCGATCGTGTCGTGCACCGCGGTCGGCTCCTGGTACGCCTCGGTGGATCCGCACCAAACGATGACGAGCCGGTCGCAGTTGTTCTCCGTCTTGAACCGCTCCATGTCCGCCATGAGCTGCATGGCGAGATCGAACTTCGACTCCCCCGTCTTGACCCGCTTGCCGTCGAGACGAGAGACCCACCGCTGGTCGAACACGGCATCCATGGCGACGATGCCTTCGAGCTCACGCGAGAGCGGTGCGAGATCCTCGCCGGAGAGGACGCCGGCGGTGCGGGCCGCTTCGAGGGCGTTCGACGAGATCGGATCCCAACCGCCGAAGACGATGTCGTCGAGCCCGGCGAGCGGCACAAAATCCTTGATCATCGGGTTGCGGTTCTCTTCGCGCTTGCCGAGACGGATGTGGGCCATCTGGGTCAGCGAACCGATCGGTTTGTTGAGCCCCTGGCGGGCGGCGAGCACACCGGCGTAGAGCGTGGTGGCGACCGCACCCATTCCGGGGGTGAGGATACCGAGCCGGCCGGTAGCAGGAGCGATGGTGGTGGAAGTCATGACGACCAGCCTTGATCAAAGGATCTACTCAGGCAAACGCACATGACATAAGCGTTCCTTTGAGAGACTGCCCGGATGCGCGAACTCCCCAACCTCTCGGTCCACCAGCTGCTCTACGTGCGCGAGGCAGCCCGGGCGGACACGTGGTCAGAGGCGGCTCGGCGCCTCGGGGTGACCCAGCCGGCCCTGTCCCAAGGAGTCGCCGAGGTCGAGCGGCGACTCGGCGTCCGATTGTTCGATCGGCGCGCACGGCAGCGGACGCCGACGCCGGAGCTTCGCGAGGTGCTGACGGTGGCCGAACAGATCCTCAGCGGCGTCGGTGATCTCGACCGCCGCCTGCACGAATTGCACGACGGCCGACGCGGTGCGGTGCGCCTCGGGATGATCGATACGGCAGCTCTCGGGCCGCTCGCTCCGGCGGTGGCCGCCTTTCGGGCGAAGTTCCCGGAGGTCAACGTGACGATCGTGGTCGAGGCGTCCGTGTCGCTGTCGGAACGAGTGGCTGCGGGCGAACTCGACCTGGCCGTGGTGGTCGGGCCGAACCCGGTCACCGCCCGTCTCGGCCGGCGGCTCGAGATGACACCACTGTTCGACGAGGGCATCTACGTCTACCCCGCGGTCGACGCTACGGGACGATCCCCCCACCGGGTGCCGCCATCGCGCTGGGGTCCTTGGGTCGCCTACCCAAGCGGATCGCAGAGCCGCGAGCTCATCGTCGCCGCCCTTGCCCGACGGGGCGTTTCCATGGAGGTCGTCGCCGAGTCTTCGAACCCTGACGTGCTCCGCCAGATGGTGCGTCTCGGCGTCGGCTGGTGTGCGCTCCCCGAAGACGTGGCAGAGACCGGCGCCAGTCCACTGACCCGCCTTCCCGGAGCTGCCCTCACCGAACGGGGCATCGTGGCCATCCGCCGGGCCGATGCACTGCCGAACGCCGGCGCCGAGCGGCTCTTCGACGACCTCCGAGAAGCGCGTCGGCCGCCCATCTGACCCGGGTGGGCCGGCGGGACCTCCCGACGGCCCGAATGGTCCCCGGCCGGCCAACGCCGGGAAAGAGCGGACACCGACCCTCAACCCGAGGGCTCGGACAGCCGAAGCACCGGGACCAGCAGTTTTGTCGAAAGGTCCCCGTGGTCCAGCACCAGCCTTCCCGCGCGCTGAACGCGTTCGCCCTCACTCGCAAACCGAGTCTGCGCGTCAGCGTGCGCATCGGCGCGTCCATCGCCCTCTTCACACCGCTGTTGGTCGCCCCATTCCTCGGTGGGTCGATGCGCGCGACGGCCGCACCGTCACCGATCACAGGTGTGCTCTTCGACGACCAGGACGGCAACGGGACGCAGGGCGTCGGCGAGCCCGGGATCGGTGGCGTGAGCATCGCGGCCTACGACAGCACGGGGGCGAGCGTCGGCACCGCCACCTCGTCGCCGACGGCGACGGTCGGGTCGTTCTCCATCTCGGGGACGGACAACGCGACGCAGTACCGGGTCGAGGTGACCAAGCCCGCCGGGTACGAAGTAGGGCCCAAAGGCACGCCGCTCACGTCGTTCGCAAGCGGTGGGGCAACCGTGAACGTCGGGCTGTTCGACCCCTCCGCCTGGTGTCAGTCGAACCCGGCAGCGGCGACATCGTGCTTCAAGAACGGCGACAGCAGCGACGGAACCGTGGCGTCGGAGTCGGGGTTGTTCACGTTCCCGACCAACGTGAGCGGCTCACCGACGCAGACGAACCGGGGCACGCTCGGCCAGATCGGCGCGGTGTGGGGTCTTGCCCGCAAACCGAGCGACGGCACGATCTACGCCGCGGCCTACGTCAAGCGCCATACCGGTCTCACATCGGCCGGCGCGGGGGCCATCTTCGCATCGCCGACCGCTGGCTCGCCGTCGCTTCTGGCCACGATCCCGAACGTCGGCTTCTCGGCGACCAATACCGATCGCAGCCTCACCTCCCTCACGTCACCGAGCCAGGACGACCAGGCGTTCAGTGTCGTCGGCACCCAGGGTCTCGGCGGCATGGACCTCTCGGGCGACGAGTCGACTCTCTACGTCGTCAACCTCAACGATCGCTCGATCTATCCGGTCTCGACGTCGAGCGGCACGGTCGGTTCCCCCGTTGCCGTTCCGACGTCATCGTGCGCGTCGGGCAACGCTCGGCCGTTCGGCCTTGTGTGGCGCGCCGGCAAGATCTACGTCGGGGTCGTGTGCGACGCCGCGTCCGGAACAGCGGCAAACCTCAGCGCTCGCATCGAGGTGTACGACGGCTCGTCGTGGTCGACAGCGCTCTCCTTCCCGCTCGATTTCGTCAAGGGCTGCGCCGTCACGTGGACCTCGGCGCCGGCGAGCTGCGCGTGGCATCCGTGGTCGGACACGCTGACACCCTTCGCCGGCAACGCCTACTCCGAACCCCAACCGATGCTCACCGGTCTCGACTTCGACGACCGGGGCGCGCTGATCATGGGTTTCCGTGACCGGAACGGCGATCGTTTCGGACGTTCCAATCTGAGCCCGACGAGCTTCGGACCGTCGACGTTCATGGAGTACCAGACCGGTGGCGATCTCCTCAGGGCACGCGCGAACGGAACCAGCTTCACGCTCGAATCCAACGCGGATGACGGCCTCAGTCCGGCTACCGCGGGCGCAAACACCAGCGCCGGCCCGGGCGGTGGCGAGTTCTACTTCGACGAGTCCTACCCGACCGTGAACGAAGAAACAGCGACCGGAGCGGTCGCCTCGTTCGGCGCGTCGGTGCTCGCTTCGGTGTTCGACCCGGCCGACGGCGCCCGGACGACCTACACGGGCGGCGTGGAGACGTACTCCAACACGAACGGCGGCCGGCTGAACGGCGCACTCCTGTACAACGCCACTCCGGGGAACGGCACGTTCGGCAAGGCCAGCGGCCTCGGGGACCTGGAGCTGCTCTGCAACGCCGCGCCCATCGAGATCGGTGACCGGGTGTGGCTCGATGCCGACGAGGACGGGGTACAGGACCCCGGCGAGACACCACTTGCCGGCATCAGCGTGGAACTTCGCTCGGGCGTCACCGTCGTCGACTCCGCGGTCACCGATGCGCAGGGCTACTACCTGTTCAGCAACGCAGCCGGCACGTCGACAACGTCACGCCGCTATGGCCTCACGGCGATGACGGCCTACGGGACGTTCACAGTGGTCGTGCCGATGACACAACCCGCCATCACCACGAACGGCTACCTGCTGACCACGGCCAACGTGTCGTCGTCGCCGGTTGGCGGCGCCGACGAGCGCGACTCGGACGCGACGCCCGATGTCGCCGGCGATGCCCGGATCAGCGTGACCACGGGTGCACCGGGCCAGAACAACCACTCCTACGACGTGGGATTCCACAATCCGCCTCCGCCGACCAGCACGACGACAACGACATCCACCACGACGACCACCACCACAACGACCACAACCACCACGACAACGACACCACCCAGCACCACCACCACGCCGTCGACCACCACCACGACAACCACAACCACCATCCCGGACACCACCACGACAACGACCATCCCCGACACCACGACCACGACAACCACCATCCCCGACACCACCACAACGACAACGACCATCCCCGACACGACGACCACATCGAGCTCGCTCCCGCCGCCGCCGACCGTCCCGGCGTCGACGAGCACGACGCCCGCGACAACCACGACGCCGGTCACGACCACGACGCCGGTGACGACCACGGTCGCGGCGACCACGACCGTCGCGCCGACGACCACGACGATCCCGTGCGTCTCGATCGGCGATGACGTCTACTCCGACCGGAACAGGAACGGCATCCGTGACGACAACGAGCGTGGCATCCCCAACGCGTCAGTGACCGTGACCCTGGCCGACGGCAGGGCGATCACAGCCACCACCGATGCCAATGGCAAGTACTCCGTCGCCTGCATCCCGCCGGGAACCGTGTCCGTGAAGGTGAGCGGTGTCGATCCGCTCGCCAAGCCGACGACCCCGACCCTGTTGAGTCCCTTCAGCCTGCAGGTCAGCCGCCTCGACGCCGACTTCGGCTTCGACATGTCGTCCGTGCTCGGGTTTGACATCGAAGCCGCCCCCTTCGTCGCATTCACCGGCAGCGAGACGAGTCGACAGCTGCAACTGGTCAGCTGGATGCTTTCGGCCGGCGGGGCCTCGGTCCTCGTCTCGACCCGTCGGCGGAAGGCTCCGAAGTCGGCGAAAGCCGGTTCATGACCGCAGTCTCGGTGCAGGGAGTCGGGAAGTCCTTCGGGTCTCGGGTCGCCCTCTGCGACGTGTCTTTCGACGTGCCCAAGGGCGTGTTCTTCGGCCTCGTCGGCCCGAACGGCGCCGGGAAGACGACGTTGCTCCGCGCCGTCACAGGGATCGCCGCACCCGACAGCGGAACGATCGCGATCCTCGGCCGGAGCGTATGGCCCGATCCGACGGCCATACGGCCGATCACCGGCTCACTTCCCGACGACCTTCGCCTGCTCGAGCGCCTGTCAGGACGCGAGCTGCTCGGGTACTGCGGCCTGATCCGCCGGATCCCACCGGCCGAGGTGCAGCGACGAACAGGCCAGCTCCTCGACATCCTCGGTTTCGGCGCGAACGCTGATGAGCTCGTGGCCGATTACTCGACCGGCATGCGCAAGAAGATCGGGCTCGCCGCAGCGATGATGCATGCACCCGGGGTACTGATCCTCGACGAGCCATTCGAATCCGTCGATCCGATCTCCGTACGTTCCCTGCTTGATGTTCTGCGCGCGTATCAACGGGCCGGGGGAACGGTCGTCCTCTCCAGTCACGTGATGGACACGGTGGAGAAGCTCTGCTCCCACGTCGCGATCCTCCATCGCGGCGAGGTGCTTGCGGCTGGCGACATCGATCTCGTCACGACCGGTATGCGGCTGGAGGACCGGTTCATCGAAGCCGTAGGGGGCGCCCGGCCCGAGGACAACCTCTCGTGGCTGCTCACGGTCGGTTCCTCCGGCTCCGCGTCGACCGGCTCCACCAAGGCACGTCGCCCGTGAGCACGGCTCGCCTCCTGGTGAGCCTCAAGCTCACCCTGCTCCGCAACGCCATGTTCACATCGCGATGGAAGACTGCCGGTTCGATCGCGTTCCTCGTCGCTTCACTCGCCGGATCGATCTATACAGCCGCCAACATGGCGAGGTCGATACGCGCCGTTCCAGCGCAAGCCATCGCGACATCGGCATCGCTCGGCAACATCGTCGTCACCACGACTGTCCTCTTTGCCATCTGGGTGTTCGGCCCGCTCCTCATCGGCGGCGTTGACGAGTCACTCGACCCGACCCGCCTCGCCCTGCTCCCGCTCACGCCTCAGGAAATGCGCCGGGGACTGGTCGCCGGATCGCTGATCGGCACACTGCCGGTGGGCACGCTGATCGCCCTTTCGGGGATGATCATCGGCCAGCCGGCCCGACCGCTTCAACTCATATGCGCGCTGTTAATCGCGATGACGCTGCTCCTCCTGTGCCTCGGAGCGTCCCGCTCGCTCGCTGTCGCGCTTGCCTATGCGAGCCGTTCGCGTCGTGGCAAAGACCTCGCGATGCTCCTTGCGTCTCTCGGAGCCGCGGCCCTCTTCCTCGGCACCCAGGCGGTGCGCTTCTTCGATGACTCGACGCGCAATCACATCATCCGATGGCTGAGGCTTCTCCCGTCGGGTCAGCTCGGCGTGGCCGTGGCTGAACTGCAGACGGGCCGGGTCGACATTGCGTTGCTGCGCACGCTTCCCTGGCTGGCGGTGGCGATCGTCCTCATCCGCCTGTGGCTCACGGGTCTCGACCGACTGCTGGTCGACGGAGAGCGTGTCGTCCACGTACGCGCGTCTGGCGACCCGTCCCCGCTCGCCCTTGTGCCCAGCGTCCTTCGGCGATGGGCCGACCACCCGGTTGTCGTGATGGCGTCGAAAGACCTGCGATACCTTGCGCGGTCACCGCAACGGCGATCGTCGCTGATCGTCACCGTCGTGATCGGCACGGTGTTCGCCCTTCTGCAATCGATGCGTTACGCCGGCGGAACCGAACTGGCGGTGCTCGGAGCTCCGATCGCTGTGCTGTTCGGCGTGCACGCGACCAACAACCTTCTCGGTACGGATGCCGCGTCCCTGTGGATCGATCAGGGTGCCGGCATCACCCTGCGCCAGCAGCTCGTCGCCCGCGGACTTGCGGCCACGCCCAACTTGATCGTCCCGACCGTCCTGGCCGCCGGTGTGCTCGCGATCCTCAACGGCGGCAGCCGAGCGTTCCTGCTCATCGTGGTGCTGTCGCTGACCTGCTGGGGCCTCCCGCTCGGCATCGGCTCGGTGGTGTCGGTGATCGCCCCGTTCAGCCAACCCGACGTGGGCAACCCGCATGCCAATCGCCGCGGCGCGGCCGGCCGAGGCGGGCGCGACAGTGGAATGGCCGAGGGTGGCATGAGTGGGATCGGGGTGTCGGGGGTGCCGGTCATGGCCGCCGACGGCGCGGCCGGGGCAACCCC
>JANMYF010000455.1:0-6777 GCA_031381685.1 Acidimicrobiia bacterium | reverse complement strand
CGGCCGCGGCCCGACGCGAGCCGACCTTGCCCAGCGAGCCGCGGCACGCCTTGCTGACTCCCGGCGAAACCCTCCACCGGTGCTCGGTCCGATCGAGCCCGTCCCGCCCGCCGACCTTCTGCCCGGACCGTTGGCGGAGTTCGCGACGACGGTGCAGACCGCCATGGCGGAGCTGGGCATGCTTGCCCCCGACGCCGCGCGCGACCCCTTGAGCGGAACCGGCATCGGCACGACGACATACCGCGGGCGGGCCCGTCGAAGCGAATCACCCGAGCAGGCCATCGAGGAGATGGACTACGGCGACGTGCTCATCGTTCGGGCCACGTCTCCGGCGTTCAACGTGGTCCTCTCGATCGCCGGAGCCGTCGTCACCGCCGACGGGGGCCCGCTCTCCCACGCGGCGGTCCTCGCCCGTGAACTCGGCATCTCGGCGATCGTCGGCGCGCCCGGCGCCCTCGACATCCCCGACGGAGCGATGGTCGAGGTCGACCCGGTCGCCGGAGTGGTGCGCATCCTGTCGTGACACCAGGCAATGACCGCGGCCGTTTCGGGGCCGTCCGTGTCGCGGATCCTCAGTTGTTCAGCTGTGCGTGCCCCACGAGTCCCAGTGGGTCATCTCCGCCGACGGGAGTCGGTGAGCAGGCTTGAAGTCATCACCGGTGTAGTACGCGACGGGGAACATCGCTGCCTGGGTCCAGTCGTCCGGGATGCCGAGCAGCGTTGCCACGTCCTTTTCGAAGAACAGGTGCACCGATGTCCATACGGTCCCGAGCCCGCGGGCCCGGGCAGCGAGCATGAAGCTCCACGCTGCAGGCAGGATCGAACCGTACGTCGAGGCCTGCGCCACGACCATTGGCACGTTCTCGACGCGGCCTTTGACGCACGGGATCACGAATACCGGGACCTGCTCCAACACGGTGCCGAGGTACGCCGCCGACTCCATCACCTTGGGCATCACGTGCTTGCGTGGGTCGCCCTCGTCGAGCGGCGGAGGATAGCCGGACCCGGCCATCAGTTCGCCAGCTTTGCGGTAGTAGCCCGCGATCGCCGCCCGTTTCGCCGGGTCGGTGACGACGACGAAGGCCCAGTTCTGGGCGTTGGTTCCCGTGGGCGCCTGCATGGCTATCTTGATGCATTCGGCAATCAGTTCGGGCGGGACGGGGCGGGTGAGATCGAGACGCTTGCGCACGGAGCGTGTGGTGGTCAGGAGCTTGTCGGCGGCAACGCGATCGATCGTCATCGCCGCACACTAGTGATGGCGGGGTTCCGGTGCACAGCAGAAGATGGCGGTGATGAAGCGATGTTGTGGTCTGCGTCCTCTCGAGCGACCGGCGCGCGTACCGATCGGCGTGGTTTCGCATGAATCGAAACGGCGAGCCGTTAACGTTCCCCCATGGACCAGGAGGAGGATGGCAGCGATCGCGCAGCCATGTGGCGTGAGCACGGCCTGTACGACCCCGAGTCGAGCAGTGCGGCCGAACGGCTGGACCTCTTGCGTTGGATCGAGGAGCAGGGCGCCACAGTGCCGCAGATGGTCGCGGCACATAAGGCGGGTCAGCTCGTTTCTCTCGGGGGCGATCTGCTGCTGAGGCCGGGACCACGTCACACCGTGGAAGAGACTGCTGTCGCGTCGGGACTCAGCGTCGAATTGGTCAAGCGGATTCGACGAGCTGGCGGATTTCCTGACGCCCTCGAGGGCGAGCCCATCTACACCGATGGCGACCTTGCCATGTTCCGAACGTTCACGATGGCCGGCACCTTCTTCAGCTCCGAGGAGCTGTTGCACTTCGTACGCGTGGTCGGAGGATCGTTGCGGCGGATAGCCGAAGCAGCCAGCGAGATGTTCATGCGTGACGTCGAGGCGGGGTTGAGCGAAAAAGGCACCGAACTCGAGCGGGCCCAAGCGAGTCTGGTCGCCATCGAGATGGTGCAGGAGGCGGTCGGCATCTTCGATCCGATGTTCCGAGCCCAGCTCGAGTTCGGCACCAGGTCGACCCGGCAAGCGCGCGTGGGATTGCACGACTATGACGCAACCCCGCTCACGGTCGGGTTCGTCGATCTCAACGGGTTCACGGCCCGTTCGGGAACCATGAGTGCTTCCGAGTTGCTGGCCCTGGTCGTGGAGTTCGAAGCTGCCGCTGTCGACCTCGTGAGCGAGTACGGGGGCCGGTTGGTGAAGCTGATCGGCGACGAGGTGATGTTCAGCACCGTCGACAGCGCGGCGGCCTGTCGAATCGGATCCGGGCTCATTGCCCGGGCCGGTAGCTGGGGGTCGAGCGCGCGCGGCGGTGTGGCTCATGGACTGGTCATCACGAGCGGGGGAGACATCTATGGCGACACCGTGAACCTCGCGTCGCGGATCGCCGACATCGCCGTCCCCGGGGAACTACTGGTCAATTCGGCTGTCACAACCCGGGTTTCCGGGTTGGCGTTCGAACCGGCCGGTCGCCGTCAACTCAAGGGCTTCCCGGAACCCGTCTCGCTGTGGAGCCTTGCTGCGGGTTGACGTGAGGCGGTCCCGCGCGCCACGGTTCCCCGCGACCACTGCGGTAGCTCGCGTCAGCGCGGCGTTCGCATCCGGGTCAGTGTCGATAGGAGAGGACGGTCGCCATTCCGGTCTCCAGGTGATAGGTGTTGTGGCAGTGAAGCATCCATTGCCCAGGGTTGTCGGCTTCGATGTCGACCTCCACGGCGCCCATCGACGGAACGTTGACCGTGTCCTTGCGAGATGAGCCCACCACCTGGAACGTGTGACCGTGCAGGTGGATCGGGTGGAACATCATCGTGTCGTTCATGATCCGCAACCGCAATCGCTCACCTTGGCGGATCGCGATCGGTGCGCTGTCCGGAAAAGAGCGTCCGTTGATCCCGTGGGTGTAGCCCGACATCTTCGCCGTCAAGGCGATCGAGGCGGTGCGGGACGGCTTGCGATCAGCCAGGCGAGCCGCGTCGGTGGGTTGGAGATCGAGGTAGCTGAGCGCTCGGCCTTCGAGTGCCCTCGGTCGGGATCCGGGTGCAGGTGATTTCGCGGTCGTGGTGGTGCGTAGGACCGCTTCGCCGGGCGGGTCGGTCTTGCCTTCCGGAACGGCGATGATTGCGAACGCTCCCGACTTGGCGGTGACGACAACGTCGTACCGCTCACCCATACCCAACAGGACCGTGTCGACCGCGACCGGTTTGACAGGGAATCCGTCCGCGTGCGTGACCGTGAGCTTGTGATCGGCGACCGCGACCCGGTACGCAGTGTCGGACCCGGCGTTGATAAGTCGAAGGCGGACGCGTTGACCGGGTTTGGCCGTCACTGTCTCGCGCTCGTTCGGCCCGCGTCCGTTGATGATGTGCAGCGGGTACGTGACATCGCCGGTGAGGCCGGACCCTGAACCGCCCATCATGTTCCCCATGTTCCCCATGTTCCCCATGTTGTGTCCGGAGTGGCCACCACCGGTCTCGAGCTCGGCGAGGACCTGTTGCGGGGTTCGGCCATAGCCGTCGAGCCAGTCGTCGAGCATCAAGGTCGCATCGACATCGACGTCGACGGGGTCGTTCGGGTCTTCGATGATCAGTGGTGCGTAGAGCCCCTTGTCCAGCTCGAGGCCCATGTGGGGGTGAAACCAATAGGTACCGGCATCGGGCGCGGTGAAGCGGTACGTGAACGTACGACCCGGCTCGACAACTGCTTGGGTGAGGCCGTGGACACCGTCCATGTCGTTGCGAAGCGCGACGCCATGCCAGTGCAGGGTGTTGGCCGATGGCAGCCTGTTCACGAACGTTGCCTCGATCATCTCGCCAACCTTGGCCCGGATTCCACCGGCACCGGGTCGGTCCCCGAATGCCCGGGTCGCGACCTCACGGCCACCGACGATCGCCTTGATCGGTGAGGCAGTCACTGTCGCCTTCACCAGACCGGCACCCGGTCGACGTCGTTTCCGGTCGCGGGCCTCGACTGCCGGATCTGCCGGACCGACGAGTTTGGATGACTGCGGCGTCTTCGACGTCGCAGCCAGCGCGCCAGGTCCGGTCGCGCCGACGAGGAGCACGACACCGGCGCCCGTGAGAACCTCGCGGCGCGACAATCGACTCGCCGAGTGCGGCGTTGTCGGCGATTCGAACTCTTCCCCGTCGTGGTGGGGGCGGCGCGACACGATCAGGCCTTCATCAGGCGTTGGATGGCTTTGGTCGCTTCCGAGATCTTGACGGCACCCTCGGGCCCGCCGGTGGCGACAGCGCTGGCGACGCAGTGATGAAGGTGTTCGTCGAGGAGGTTCACGGCCACGCTCTGCAGCGCCTTGCTGACGGACGCCACTTGGGTGAGCACGTCGATGCAGTAGGTGTCTTCGTCGACCATCCGCTGCAAGCCGCGTACTTGGCCTTCGATGCGCCTGAGCCGGGCGAGGTGGTCGGCCTTGTTGGCGGTGTAGCCAGGTGTCATCTCGTCGTCTCCTTGACAGATGTGGGATACCCCCCTAGGGTATCTGAACGGAAGTCCGAACGCAAGGAGTCTCACCGTGGCGACCACCACATCACCGGGAAACGACAGCATCGCCACGGGAACAGAAACGGTTCGTCTCGACATCACCGGCATGACGTGTGCGTCGTGCGCCGCACGGATCGAGAAGCGCCTCAATCGACTCGACAACGTGGAGGCCACGGTCAACTACGCGACGGAGCAGGCCACGGTCAGGGTGCCTGCGGGCCTGGTTACGACTGAGCAACTCGTGCAGGCGGTGGAGGCGATCGGCTATCAGGCGGCTGCCGTCGTCACGAGCTCGGCGCCCGCGGTCGGATCGCGCGACGCCTCAGGGCATGGCGAGTGGCCGGCATCGACGAAAGAGATCGACGCAGAGCGTCACGTGGCCGAGCTGCGTCAGCGGCTGCTCCTGTCCGCGGCCTTGGCGGTGCCGGTCGCGGTGATGTCGATGGTCCCGGCCGCGCAGTTCGACAACTGGCAGTGGCTGGCCCTCACATTGGCGTCGCCGGTCGTGGTGTGGGGCGGATGGCCGTTCCACCGGGCCGCATGGATGAACGCTCGCCACCGGGCGACGACGATGGACACGCTGATCTCCGTCGGGACGCTTTCGGCCTATGTCTGGTCGCTCTACGCATTGTTCTTCGGTCATGCCGGCATGGTCGGCATGAAGATGGGGTTCGAGCTGACGCTGCGCCGCGACAGCGCCGCCGGTCATCTGTATCTCGAAGTCGCGTCAGCGGTGATCGTATTCCTGCTCGCCGGTCGCTACTTCGAGAGCAAGGCCAAGCGGCAGGCAGGTGCGGCGTTGCGGGCGTTGCTGACCCTGGGTGCGAAGGAGGCAACCCTCCTCGACGTGAACGGCGTTGAACGGACCGTCTCAATCGACGCGCTGGCTGTCGGGTCCCGGTTCGTGGTTCGGCCCGGCGAGAAGATCGCAACGGACGGCGTGGTCGAGTCTGGCTCGTCTGCCGTCGACGCGTCGCTGTTGACGGGGGAGAGCGTCCCGGTCGAGGTCCGGCCGGGGGATCCGGTCACCGGGGCCACCGTGAACGTGGGTGGACGGTTGGTCGTTCGCGCCACCCGGGTCGGCTCGGACACCGCGCTCGCCCAGATGGCCCGACTGGTCGAAGAAGCACAAACCGGCAAATCACCCGTGCAGCGACTGGCCGACCGGGTGTCAGCGGTGTTCGTTCCGGTGGTGATCGGCCTCGCCGCATTGACGTTGGTGTACTGGCTGGTGCGTGGCGAAGGCGGGCAGGCGGCCTTCACCGCTGCAGTAAGCGTACTTATTATTGCCTGTCCCTGTGCCCTCGGGCTGGCAACCCCCACGGCGTTGTTGGTCGGCACCGGCCGCGGCGCTCAGTTGGGCATCGTGATCAAGGGACCGGAAATCCTCGAGTCAACACGGCGGGTCGACACCATCGTGATGGACAAGACCGGCACCGTCACCACCGGCCGGATGTCACTGGTCGACGTGATTCCCGCCCCGGGTTTCGATGCGGACGAGGTTCTTGGACTAGTCGGCGCGGCGGAGCACGCGTCGGAGCATCCGATCGCGAAGGCCATTGCATCGGCCGCCACCGAACGGCTCGGCACGTTGCAGGCGGTCGAATCGTTCGCCAACCACGAGGGTCTTGGCGTGCAGGGCGTCGTCGCCGGCCGGGCTGTTGTCGCCGGTCGTCCGAAACTGCTCGTCGATTGGTCCGTTACCATCCCCGACGTTCTCGTCGCCGCCCAGCGTGAAGCCGAGCTGGCCGGACGCACGGCGATCTTGGCGGCGATCGACGGAACGGCTGCTGCGCTCTTCACGGTGGCCGACACCGCGAAGCCGACGAGTGCCGAGGCCGTTACCCAGCTGAAGGCGTTGGGGTTGCGGCCGATCCTGCTCACCGGCGACAACGAGACGGTCGCTCGAACCGTGGCGAAGGCGGTCGGGATCGATGAAGTGATCGCCGAGGTGCTTCCCGCCGACAAGGTGGCACGGATCAAGGAACTTCAGGCACAGGGCCGGATTGTGGCCATGGTGGGAGACGGCGTCAACGATGCTGCGGCCCTCGCCCAGGCCGACCTCGGACTGGCCATGGGCACCGGGAGCGACGCCGCTATCGAAGCCGCCGACCTCACCTTGGTCCGCGGTGACCTTCGCACTGCCGCCGATGCGATCCGCCTCTCCCGACGCACGCTCGCCACGATCAAGGGGAACCTGTTCTGGGCGTTCGCATACAACGTCGCCGCGATCCCCCTTGCCGCTCTGGGCTACCTCAACCCACTCATCGCCGGCGCGGCGATGGCCTTCTCCAGCGTGTTCG
>JANMYF010000435.1:0-7865 GCA_031381685.1 Acidimicrobiia bacterium | reverse complement strand
GTGCCGTCCGGTTCGCTCGCAGTGCTCACCAGCGCCGCGGTCGTGGCAGCCATCCTCGCCGCGCAGTTCCCGGCCCGCCGGGCCGCTCGCCTCGACGTTTTGAAGGCGATCGCGCTGTAAGCCTCTCGGGTTCGGCGAGTTTGGGGTTTCGGTGGCTCTGGGAGCAACCGAGACCCCGAACTCCTTTGCAATTGGGCGGCGACAGGCGCGACCCCACTACGTTCGGCTCATGACGATTCCGCAATCCATTGACGACCTCACCCCCGCGTGGCTCACCACGGCGCTTGCCGGGTTGCTCGATGGTGGCTCGGTGACCGGCGTCCGAGCCGACGACATCGGTACCGGGGTCGGCGTGTTCGGCATCATTTCCCGGCTCCACCTCACCTATGCCGGCGCCCCGTCGACGGCACCGGCCACGGTGATCGCCAAGCTGCCGACGGGAGCGGAGGCGAACCGCAACGTCGGGATGGCCCTCGGCCTTTACGCCCGGGAGAACAACTTCTACGACTCCATCGCCCACAGCGTGCCGTTCCCCGTCCCGAAATGTCACGTGTCGCTCAGCGACCATGACACCGGCGAGTTCCTGCTCATCATGGAAGACCTCGGCCACCTCGAGGCCGGTGACCAGCTCGCCGGCATCACGCCGGAGCGGGCGGCCAGCATCATCGATGCGCTCGCCGGATTTCACGCCGCATGGTGGCAAGCACCCGCCCTCGACGAGCTCGACTGGCTGCCGCTGCAGAACGATCCGGTGTATCTCGCTGCCGTGCCGCCGATCGTGACCGCCGGTGTCGCCGCGCTCCCCGCACTCGTGTCCGACCTTCCCGAAGGATCACTCGAATTGGCGTCGCGCCTTGAAGCGAGCTTCGTCAGCATCATCCACAAGTGCGCGGCCGGCCCGCGCACCCTCGTCCACGGCGACGCCCGGCTCGACAACCTCTTCTTCACTCCGGGCACCAACGACTTCACCTTGATCGACTGGCAGCTATCGCTGCGGTGTCGCGGCGTCTACGACGTGGTCTGGCTGTTGGCCACCTCGATGGACGTCGAGGTGCAGAACGAGCATGCCGAGTCACTTTTGGCCCGCTATCACGCGGCTCTCGAACGCAATGGCGTTTCCTGGCCGCTGGCCGACCTCCGCGTCGCGGCAGCGGAACAGGCGGCCTATCTGCTGAGCGGTCCGCTCTCTCTCATCGGCACGTTCGACTTCTCCGAGGCCGGCGACGGCCGGGCCGCGCACCTCACCCGCAAGTGGGTCGCGCGCGGGTTCAACCTCGCCCTGCTCTACGGCGTCGGGGACGTGCTCTGACGATCGGTCGACGCGTCAGTCGCGGTCCTGCCAGGTGCACACGCACGCTTCGTTGCCCTCGGGGTCGGCGAGGACCCAGAAGGCACGGGCGTAAGCGTCGGTGAGGAGCCGCCCGCCGGCGTCGATGGCGCGAGCGATCAGGGCCTCAGCTTCATCGTGGGGAACGCGGACATCGACGTGAATGCGACTGCGCTGCGGACGAGGAGTGTCCATCTGCTGAAACCACAGCGCCGGCCCGCGACGCCCCGGGTCGACCAGCGCATCGACCGGGTCACCGACGTTGGCCGGCGGCTCCACTACATAGTCGAGGAGCGCCTTCCAGAACGGCAACACCAAGGGGATATCCATGGCGTCGATGGCGATCTCGACCGTGGCGACCTTCGACGGATCTCCCGTCAGGTTCCTCGTCCATGCGAACTCGTCGATGGCCGACGCGAGGGACGCGTCACGCTGCGTTAGGCCGTTGGCGTCGTGGCTGGTGATCGAGACGCGAACGGTTCCGGGATAGCGGAGGTCGAGATCGGGATGGTGGTCGGCGTCGTCGGCCAGGGACGCTACCTGGCGGATGAATTCGGCGCCGGCGCTGAAGGTGCCGCAGGCGAAATCGGCGACGAGCGTGTGGTTGAGGACCCGCCAGTTGGAGAGGTCGTACCGACGATTGAATTCCGATCGAGCGATACGGGACGCCATGGCTTCGTTTCTACTCCGTCAGTCGCCCCACTCCTCACCGGCGGTCCAGGCGTACCACTTGCCACCGAGGCTTCGGAAGTGCGGATCCTCGAAATGGACATTCGTCAGTGTGGCGTCGGGACCTTCCGGGAGGTACGCGAACCCGGCGTTGTCTAGGCCCTTCCCGGTCGCCTCGAACAGGATCACGTTCCGACCGGCCTGGTAAGCGCGAACGATCCCGTACGATCCGATCCGATCCGGTGGTTGCAGTAGCGTCCAATCTTCGGAAGGCCCGGCGGCGTTCGCTGCACGTGCGAAGTTGTCGAAGTCCTCCTTCGCCAGGCCGAAGCGGGCGCGAAGTGGAAGGTGAAGACTCACGGCTAATGCGACGGCCATCAGCATGATCGGAGCGATCGCCCACCGGCCGTCTCGTCGTCGGTGGCAGCTGCGGAACCATGCGACGAAGCGCACGAACCACACGATCGCCAAGACCGCGACCAGCGAGGCAGCCAGGACGAACACGACGAGGTCGATGCCTGGGTAGCTGGTGGCCCACAGCAGCGCACCTAGCGGCAGAGCGAAGCCAAGATGGCCCCAGCGGCCAGGCGCGCGTCCCCAGGGTCGTCGTTCGACAACGACTGGCGTCACCGGGTCTATGGGTCCGTCGCTCACCGAAGACAATGTTGCTGTTGATCTCGGCCGACTTCGGACAGAGGAATTGGAATTCAGGTAGCATGGTTCCGTTGAAGGGGAGTATCCCGATTCTTCGCTGTCGTCAACACGGCCTTGCGGCCCGGCGGCGAAGGGCCGATGACATCGGCCGGGAGAGACCTTCGGTTTCGCGTATCGACCGAGGGAGACCCAATCGTGAAATGTCCGACCTGCCCAGACGCCGTCCTCGTGATGGCCGACCGCTCCGGGATCGAGATCGACTACTGCCCGTCGTGTCGCGGCGTGTGGCTCGACCGCGGTGAGCTCGACAAGATCATCGAACGAACCGCAGCGGCTGCTCCTGCAGCAGTCGTGGCAACCGGCCCGGCACCGGCTCCGACCTCGCGAGAGGTGTTCCCGCGGGACCACCGTTCGTGGAAACGCGACGACGATGACGACGATGACGACCGTCGTCGCTACTCGTCGGACGGCTACAAACCGAAGAAGAAGAAATCGCTCCTCGGGGAAATCTTCGACTTCTGAACCCAGAGCGCTACGCGCACATATGGTCATGCGTTGCCGTAGGGCGACATGTCCATGTTGGGGTAGCGCCGCCCGACGTCGCGAAGGGTCTGGGCGTTCCAGTACGCGTCGCCCGGTTTCGGAAACCCGAACAGGTCACGCTCGCGAACGGTGGCGCGTTCCATGAGTTCCACCCAGTGTGGACTGTTCGCCGTGTTCGGCCACGACATCTTCCCCGCCCAGGAAGGACCCCGCACCTGGAAGTCGGTGAGCATGGCGAACCGCGAGCGACCAGGAGCACCGAAGTTCGAACCGCGGTGGAACACGTCGGTGCGGTACATGAACAGCGTGCCGGCGGGCCCGGTCACGTTGACCTCGACATCGGCGAATCGTCCCTTGGGCACCGAGAATCCGAATCCGGCGACGGAGTCGTCGGGCACCATCGGGATGTCGCGGGTGTGCTCGAGGGCGACGACCTTCGTTGGGCCGTCGAGCTCGGTGACGTCGGAAAGAAGAAGAAATGTGGTCAGCTGGCGGCCGAGACCGTCGTCACGGGGCACCACCAACGAGTGGTTGCCGAAGTCACGGTGGTGGGGTTGGTCGTAGTCGACGGCGCCCGAGTACTTCGCCCACACCTCGACCTTGTAAAGCTCGAGTTCAGCCGAACCGAGGAACCGTTCAGCGGCGTCGACGAGGCCGGGATGCGTGGCCAGCCGGTTCAGCTCCCAGCCGGGGACCGGGAAGAGCTTCAGCCCGGCGAACTGGCCTTTGGCGAGATGAGCGAACGCTGAAGGGTCGGCGAAGAACTCCTCCGGTCGGGGGAACGTGCGCCAGAGCTGATCCTGCGCGGCGGCGAGCTCGTCCGCGCCGAGGAATCCCTCAACGATGGTGAAACCCTGCGCACGCAACTCCTCGAGACGGGCCTCGCTCACTCGCATGGCGCCACGGTAGGGGACACGCTCCGAGGGTGTCGACGCGTGTCCGGACCCGGGGCGTCAGCGCGCCGATGCCGACGCGAAGAGATCGCCGAGTTCGTGGTCGGGATGAACGGGGAATGCCTCCGGCGCATCGATCCACATGCGCAGGAGATGGCGCCGCCGATGGAGCTCGGGCCAGTCGGCGTAGTCCGTCCGCGCGTGCAGCACCGAGCGGTTGTGGAGCACGAGGGTCTGGCCGGGACGGAGAACGAAGCGCAGCGTCAGATCGTCGTCGAATGAGCATGCTTCGAACACGTCGAGGGCTGCGATCTGCTCAGGGCGCAAGGGCGTGCCGAGCGCATCGGCGGCGAGATCGATGAAGGGTCGGTAGAGCACGCAGCTCAGCGTCGCGTCCTGCAAGGCCAGAACGGGCCGCGGTTGAGGCGACGGTCCGGCCACGGCAGCGCCGTCCTGGCCGGCGATTCGCCAGTCGGGGAGCGGACGCAGCAGTTCGTCGACGAGGGTCGGGTCGATCGCCTCCATGTGGCGCACGATCGAGGCAACGCTGACGAGGCTGCTACCACCCCCGGACTTCGCAGGCTGCACGCAGTGCAGCACGATGAGCGTCGGGGGGTCGGAGTGGGGTTTGAGCTCACCGCCCGATCGGTAGCCGCGATCGTCGCCGCTCTCCACGTCGGAGAAGTCCTTCACGTCCTCGACGAGCTCTCGGCGCGGCGACTGGAAGACGGGCGTGCCGAGGGCACTGCCGAACGCGTGGAGCTCGCGGCGTCGTTCGTCGATGGCGGACTCGGTGAGAGCGCTCGGCGGCGAGTCGACGATTGCGAAGCCGAATCGCTTGACGAGTGCGATGGCGTCGATCGCAACGGCGGGGGAGAGCAGAGCGGCGACGGTTGCCTCCTCGAGACGACCGGCGATCGATGCGTCCCAACGTCTGCTTTCCAGCCCCGGCTTGGTGCGCTCCACCGAACAGGTCTAGCAAAGGCCGTCGAGCGGCACAACGCCCGGGACCCTCACGCGATAGTCGTCGTAGTCGTCGTGGTGCTGGTCGTTGTCGTGGATGTTGTGCTGGACGTCGTTGTCGTGGTGGACGTCGGTGTCGTGGTGGTGCTGGTCGTCGTCGTGGACGTTGTTGTGGTCGTAGTCGACGGTGCTGTTGTGGTGGTGGTCGTGCTGGTTGTAGTGCTGGACGGCCTCGTGGTGGACGTGGTGGTGGAACTCGTTGACGTCGTGGGTCGCGTTGTCGACGTCGTGGTGATCGCGGGAGTGGTTGTCGTGGTCGCCGGGGCGGTCGTCGTCGCGGGCGTCGGCGGGGGGGACGTGGTCGTCGTGGTCCTCGGCAGGGAAGGGATGGTCTTCGGGGCTACGGGCTCGATCGCCGACCGTGGCACTGGTGACATGGCGCCGCGGCAGGACGCAGCGCGACACGTGACGGTCAGCGAGGCGCCGCCCCGGAACGCGAACGCGGTTCGGCTCGTCTCGGACTCGGCGGCGGGGGAGTTGCGCGACCGGGCCGGTTGGGACGACAGAAAGCGTCCGGGATAGAGCTTGAACTCATCGGATGCGTTCCCTGCAGATCCGAACACGCGTCGTCCGTCGAGATCAAGACGGCCGTCGTGGCAACGCCGCAGGCCCTTGGCTTTCCAGGTGACCTTGCATGTCGGTACCTCGAACGCCACCGACGCCGCCGTTGTGATGATGTCGCGGTAGTCGCTCACCGGTTTCTCGGTCGAGGTCCAGAGGCTCACCACCGTGGGCCCCGAGGCAAGGAGGAAGAAGTACTCCGACTCGCCGACAGGTGAGGTGTCAAAGGTCGACTCGCGCCACGCGCCGATCGAGTCGGGTCCGGTGTCGGACTGCACGCTGATCGGCTGACGCTCGAACCGGAACGTGTCGGCGTCGAGTTGGAACGTCGCAGTGGCGCAGTCGTTCAGCCGCGCGACGAGCCTGTCTCGTGCGCGAAGAGCCGTCAGTTCGTCGCGGAACACGTCGAGACGCTCGATGACGCTCTGACCGCCCGGGCCGATGAAGCCGGCCCGTTCGGTGCGCACAGGAGCGCCCATCGCCGGCTGCAGGTGACGGCAGTCGAAGGGAGCCGTTGCGGCGTTGACCGGTCGGGTCGTCCAACCATCAGGCATCTCGTTGATGGCGAGCATTCGTCCACTCGAATCCGACGTGACGGCGAGCGGCAGACGGTTGATCGGAGGGCTGGTCTTTGGTTTCGGCCCGACCGATCGGGAGGACGGCGTCGGTGACGATGATGTCGTCGAGGACGATGGTGCGGTCGAGAAGGTTTTCGTCGCAGTCACGGCCGATGTCGGAGAAGCTGTTGTGGTCGCCGAGCTGTTGCGCAGAGCCGAAGTCGCCGAGGTCGCCGACGTTGCCGCACTCGGCGCGATCGCTGCGAACGATCCGACGCAACCCATACCGGCGGTGATCACGGCCAGCACCAGCGGTCGCCGGAGACGGTCTTTTCGGCAAGCCATGGAAGTTCCCGGTTGATACTCGAACGCGTGTGACCGATGCGGTCCTCTGAAGATCCCATCGGCTGATCGAACGCGGATCTGAGCGATCCATCCGGAACTCACGCGAGCCCCGGGTGACAAGACGGTCACCGGTGTCTAGGGTGACGAGCCGATGAACTGTTGCTCGAACGTCTCGTCACCTCCCAGGTGACCTGATGGCCGAACTCTTCCTCAGCCACCGGTCCACCGACAAGGACGCCGCCGAAGTCGTGGCAACCGCGTTGCGCGCTGCTGGGCACCGCGTGTTCCTCGACAGTTCCCACGACGAGGGTATCGAGCCGGCCAAGGAATGGCTCGGTGCGCTGTTCCGTGAGCTCCGGCTCTGCGACGCCGTCGTCTTCCTCAACTCGACGGACTCCCAGGCATCGAAATGGTGCTTCATGGAGCTGGGATTTGCCGTCGAACGGGCCAAGCCGATCTACGCGCTCAACCTGACGGCGGCGATTGCGCCCCACCCGCTGGCTGCGTCCTTCCAGGCCATTCGTCTCGAGACCGATCTCGACGCCAGCATCACGTGGTTGACGGACCAACTCGTCCGGGACTTCGGCGGCGACCAGCGTTGGTTCACCTTCAAGCGCGAACGCGATCCGTACCCCGGACTCCGCGCCTTCGAGACCGCCGACGCGGCCGTGTTCTACGGACGCGAACAGGAGACGAAACGGGTCATCAACCGAATCGTCAGCGCTGCCTCCTCGCCCGACGGCGACCTGATCACCCTCATCGGTCCTTCGGGGATCGGCAAGTCGTCGCTCGTTCAGGCCGGTGTCCTTCCCCGGTTCCTCGGTCGCGACGACTGGACGGTGGTCGGCCCGTTCGAACCGGGGAACTTCCCGATGGACCGCCTGGCCGCAGCGTTGACGTCCGCAGCGCCCGAGATCACCGCCAATCTCACTGGTGACACGCTTCGCAAGGGTGGACTCGCCGGCGTGATGGAACGCATGCGCGCGGGCAAGAACCCCCAACATCGGGTGCTTGTCGTCGTCGACCAGTTCGAATACCTCGCGATCGCCGATGCCACCGATCGCGAAGACTTCGTGAAGGCGCTCGACTCGTCGCTCTCCGATGGGTCACGGGTGACGCTCGTGATCATTGCCCGTCAGGATCGTCTGGACGACCTGCAGGGTCTCGACCCGCTCGGGCCGCGGATATCGCAGCCGCTCATCATTGCCGCACTCGGCCGAGACGGTTTGGTGGAGGCGATCGGGAAGCCCGTCGGCCACGTCGACATGACGCTTGGCCCCGGGTTCACCGACA
>JANMYF010000391.1:0-5412 GCA_031381685.1 Acidimicrobiia bacterium | reverse complement strand
TAGGTGATCCGACCTCGGGTGAGGTCGTACGGGGTGAGCTCAACCTGCACCTTGTCGCCGGGGAGGATGCGGATGTAGTGCATCCGCATTTTCCCGGAGATGTGGGCAAGCACCTTGTGGCCGTTTTCCAGTTCGACGCGAAACATCGCATTGGGGAGTGGCTCGGTGACCACGCCCTCCAGCACAATCGCATCTTCCTTTGGCTTAGGCAGAACGGCTCCTCAGGTCAGACCGCCCCATGTTCGGGGCGAAATGGTTGGTCGGCTGGCAGCGTGGGGCGTTGGAACTGCAGTGCACACGCCCGAAACCACACGAGCGGGAGGCACACCCCAGGGGCGTAAAGCCGACCGGCAAGACTAGCGCAGGTTGGAAGCGCCAATTTCCGCAGTCGAGCACTCGCATCCGGGTCCGGCTTGCCCGCTTCTCCGGGTCCGGTGCCGGGTTTGCACTCCCGAGGTCAGTCTCGTGACCGATCCAGGGGGTCCTGTGCCGCTGACCGCTCCCGGGGTCCTGTCACCGGGGTCGGCCTCGTAACCGGTGACCGCGCCCCGCGCCCGCTCCCGGGGTCCTGTCACCGGGATGCTTCCCACCTTGCGGTACTCGCCCGTTGTGCTCCTCCGTCGCACCGGGTCTCCGTTCCTCGGCGGGCCCCTTCCCGGAGCCACCCCTCCCGCTGTTGCCTTGCCGGCGCCACCCCTCCCGCTGTTGTGGTCTTGCGCGAGCCGGTCCGTGACATGGTCCCGTCACCCGTGCGTTGGTGCCTTGCCGGGGCCACCCCTCCCGCTGCAGCGGTTGAGCTGTCGAACCCTGCGGCAGAACACCTCCGAGCAGGGTTGGGAGGTGTTTAGCCCCCATTTATGGGGGCAACCTCTCTCCCAGCGCGGCTACTGGGCCAGGCGGGCGTCGTTGGCTGCGGCGCAGCGGTCGATGACCTCGACGCACTGATCGAAGACGACCTCCATCGGCAGTGAGCCGTCGATCGTCTCGAGCAGGTTCCGGGCCGAATAGAAGTCGATGAGCGGCTTCGTCTGTCGTTCGTAGGCATCGAGTCGCACCTGGATCGCCTCTTCCCGGTCATCGTCGCGCTGGATGACCTCGCCGCCGCAGTGATCGCAGCGCCACTTCGACGCCGGCGGGTTCTGCACCGAGTAGTTCTGTCCGCAAGCGCTGCAGACCCGTCGACTCGCCAGGCGTTGGAGCACCAGTTCCGTTGACACCTCCAGATCGATCACCGCGTCGATGACCATCGGCGAAAGGATCTTCTCCAACGCCGTGGCCTGATGAGTGGTGCGGGGGAACCCGTCGAGGATGAACCCCCGGCTGCGAGCATCACGCTCGGCCAGCCGCTCGGCCACGATGCCGATCACCACCTGATCAGGCACCAACTTGCCGTCGTCGACAAACATCTTCGCCAACTTGCCCATCTCGGTGCCCGCCTTCATGGCGGCGCGGAACATATCCCCGGTCGAGATGTGGGGAACCACGTAATGGCGGGACAGCTGCACGCATTGCGTGCCTTTCCCGGCGCCCTGCTTCCCCAAGATGACGAGGCGGCTGCCCCTACTCATCGACGACGTGCGTTCTTCAGCGACCGGTCAGGCCGGTCTTCTGCGGTTTGAGGAACCCTTCGTAGTTCTTCGTCATCAACTGGCTGTCGATCTGCTTCATGGTTTCGAGAGCCACACCGACGGCGATGAGGATCGAGGTGCCGGCGAAGCCGAAGTTGCTCACGTTGAACAACACGATGAACAGCGACGGCACCAACGCGATCGCGGCGATGAACGACGCACCCGGCAGGGTGATGCGGTCGAGGATGAACTTGAAGAAGCGCTCTGTCGGGGGGCCCGGGCGGATACCCGGAATGAAGCCGCCCTGCTTGCGCAACTGGTCGGCCTGTTGCACCGGGTCGAACGTGATCGCCGTGTAGAAGTACGCGAAGAAGATGATGAGCACGGTGTAGAGGGCCACGTGGGGGATGGTGTCGCTTCGGACCAGGTTGTCCGAGATCCACGCCTGCCACCCCGACGGCAGCACACCCTGCAGGAGCACCGGCAGGTAGAGGACGGAGCTGGCGAAGATGATCGGGACGATGCCCGCCTGGTTGACCTTGAGGGGGATGAAGCTCGACTGGCCACCGAACATGCGGCGCCCAACCACTCGCTTGGCGAACTGGACAGGGATGCGACGCTGCCCGTTGTCGATGAAGATGATCGCGACGATCATCGCCAGCACGACGACCAGGATCACGAAGAAGATCGCCCAGCCCTTCTCGGCCCGGATTCGACCACCTTCAGCCGGGAGTCGGCTCACCACGTTGGTGAAGATCAGCAAGGACATACCGTTACCGATGCCGCGTTGGCTGATCATCTCACCCAGCCACATCACCAGTGCGGTGCCGACGACGATGGCGAGAACGCCCAGCGCGACGCGGGGAAAGTTCCACCGTCCACCCGAGTAGAGGTCGAACGACGACCCGCCCGCCGTGGCCTGGAAGATGCCCCGCCCGCCGTTGTGGAAGATGAAGACGTAGCCAACGGCCTGGATGGTGGCCAGGAACATCGTGAGGTAGCGCGTCCACTGCGTGATCTTCTTCTGCCCGGTCGCACCGTCTTTCGACCATTGCTCGAGGCGTGGGATGACCACCGTGAGGAGCTGAATGATGATCGACGCGGTGATGTACGGCATGATGCCGAGCACGAAGATCGAGAACTGGGTGAGGGCACCGCCCGAGAACAGGTTCAGGAAGCCGAGCACACCGTTCTGGGCCGATTGCTGACGCAACAGCCGGAGCTGTTCGATGTCGATCCCCGGAACCGGGATGTGGGTACCGAGGCGAAAGAGGGCGATCACCGCGATGGTGAAGAGGATCTTCCCCCGCAGCTCGGGCACCCGGAACATGTTCTTCAGCGTCGACACGAGGTGGTTGCTTCCTTTGACGAGTTCACGACGGGACAACCGCCGGAGCCCGGAGGCGGCCGGCGGTTGGCACGGGTGAGACGGCGAATTCCTGCGACGACGCCACGATCAGATCGTGACGTCGCGTGAGTCATCTGAGCGACGACTATCGGTTGGCGAACTGGTTACCCTGGGCAGCCGGACGGACACCGAACGGCTTGGAGAGAAGCTCCACGGTACCGCCTGCGTTCGTGATTGCTGCGCTTGCCGACGCCGAGAACGCGTGAGCCTTCACGTTGGCCTTGCCGGTGAGTTCGCCGCGGCCGAGGACTTTGACGAGAACGTTCTTGTGGATCAAGCCGGCCTCACGCAGCACGTCGACGTTGATCTCGGTGTGGCCACCGTCGATCAGCGCCTGGATGGCGTCGATGTTCACCGCGTAGTACTCCACCCGGAACGGGTTGTTGAAGCCACGAAGCTTCGGGATACGACGGTGCAGCGGCGTCTGGCCACCTTCCATCCCGGGCTTGACGTTGCGGCGGGCCTTCTGGCCCTTGGTGCCACGGCCAGCGGTCTTGCCGCCCTTGCCACCGATACCGCGTCCGACGCGCTTGCGCCGGTGCGACGAGCCGGGAGCCGGCTGAAGGTCATGGATCTTGATGGTCATTGCTTCACGCGTCCTTCGCAGTGTCCGACACGTACTCGACCTTGATGAGATACGGAACCCGGGCGATCATGCCCCGGATCTCCGGACGGTCGGGCAGCGTGTTGGTGGAGCCGATCTTGCGCAGACCGAGGGCCCGCATGGTGCCGCGGTGCTTCGGGATCACGCCGATCGTGGAACGAACCTGGGTGACTTTGATCTCCGACATCAGTGACTCGCCTCCGCTCCGAGCTTGGCCAGCCGCTGGGTCTCCCGGTAGGCGCGCAGAACGCCGCCCGGCGTGACTTCCTCGGCCGACAGACCACGCCGCTCGGCGACCTGGTCGGGACTGAACAGTGCTTGGAGTCCCTGAATCGTGGCCTGGGCAACGTTGATGCGGTTCGACGAACCGAGCGACTTGGCGAGCACATCGTGCACCCCGGCCGCTTCGAGGACGATGCGAGCGGCACCGCCGGCCACGACGCCGGTACCCGGGGCCGCCGGCTTCAGCATGACGCGACCGGCACCCTTCTCACCGATGATGAGGTGGGTGATGGTCGAGCCGGCGAGCGGCACGTTGAACAGGTTGCGCTTGGCTTCTTCGACGCCCTTGGCAATTGCCGCGGGAACTTCCTTCGCCTTGCCATAGCCGAGTCCGACACGGCCCTTGCCGTCGCCGACCACCACGAGGGCGGTGAAGGAGAACCGACGACCGCCCTTGACGACCTTGGCAACTCGATTGATGTGGATGACCCGCTCTTCGAGGTTGGGGTCTCCGGTGCGACTCTGCGGTTCGCGGTCGCGTTCGCGTTCGCCGGCCATCTCAGAACTCCAGTCCTGCTGCGCGAGCAGCTTCGGCGACCGCAGCAATGCGGCCGTGGTAGATGAAGCCGCCGCGGTCGAAGACAACCTTCGACACACCTGCGGACTTGGCACGATCGGCGATCAGCGAACCGACCTTGGCCGACGCCGACTTGTTGCCGGTGGCACCGTCGGTCTTGATCGCCGCCTCGTGCGACGACGCCGCGGCCAGCGTGACGCCGGTCGAGTCGTCGATGACCTGGGCCACGATGTGCTTGTTGGACCGGAACACCGCGAGACGGGGGCGATCGGGCGAGCCGTGCACCTTCTTACGGGCACGGGCATGACGCCGGATTCGCGCTTGTTGCTTTTTCTGGGTTGCTGTAGGCATGTCGAGCTCGCTTCGTTACTTCTTGGCGGCCTTGCCAGCCTTGCGGCGGACAATCTCACCTGCGTACCGGACACCCTTGCCCTTGTAAGGCTCGGGCTTGCGGATCTTTCGGATGTTGGCGGCGACCTGGCCGACGAGTTCTTTGTCGGTCCCCTTGATCACGACACGCGTGGCCGCAGGAACCTCGAACTCGATGCCTTCCGGAGCCTCGACATAGACGGGGTGGCTGAAGCCGAGCGCAAGCTCGAGCTTCTTCGGACCCTGCGCCGAGGCGCGGTAACCGACGCCGAGAATCTCGAGTTCCTTGGTGAAACCAGTCGAGACACCCGTGACCATGTTCGACACGAGCGTGCGGGTCAGACCGTGAAGGGCCTTCGCCATGCGCTCGTCGTTCGCCCGCTCGACGACGAGCGTCGAGCCTTCTTCGCGAACAGAGATCTGGGCCGGGATGGTGCGGGCGAGAACGCCTTTGGCGCCCTTGACCGACAGCTGATCGCCGGCGATGGTGACGGTCACGCCACCGGGAACGGTGATTGGTGCTTTTCCGATTCGGGACATGGCTACCTCACCACACGTAACAGAGGACTTCGCCGCCGATGCGACGCTTGTGCGCCTCACGGTCGGTCAACAGCCCCTGGCTGGTCGAAAGAACGGCGACGCCCATGCCACCGAGAACCCGCGG
>JANMYF010000361.1:0-8852 GCA_031381685.1 Acidimicrobiia bacterium | reverse complement strand
GAGGCCAGCACGACGCCGAGCCAGAAGAGATCCATCACCAGACCGAACGACGAGTAGTACGCGGCGGCGTCGAAGTACTTCCCACCCGCCTTGGTCGCGGCGTACGCCCACGTTTCGATCGTCCAGTTCAACGTGCTGAACGGGAACAGGAGCATGGTGCCGACACTGTCGTTCACGTCGGTGAGCGCGTGTGCGGCATAGCCGAGCACGAACCCGACGGCCCATGCCCGGTTGCGCTTCCAGAACCACAGCCCGAACGTCAGCATGATCCCGAAGCCGAGCGTGTGGGTGAAGCCCATGCCGGGCCAGCCGCGGTGCCAGCGCTCGGGTACCGATGCGCCGTAGCGCTTGCCGTTGATGGTGATGCCGTACACCCAGAACTTGGCGAGGAAGTCGGGCATGAAATCGCCGAGGTAGACCGCGAAGTAGCTGACCTTGCCGCGCATCTTCTTGGGAAGGTGCGCCATGACGGCATAGGTCTCGAACTGATGCGCGGCCCAACTCATGGGAGCATTTCATCAGCGCGCGTAGGAGTGTGTCCTCGGAGACGATCCCACAGACGCGGACCGAACGTCAACGTGGCAACCAACCACGCCGGACCGATGAACCACGTGAGCAAGACCTTCTCCCATGTGCCAAAACCGATGTAGGTGACCGCGGCAATGGCGTACCAGACGAACGACTCACGTGCCGAAAGCCGACGCTCCCCTCGATGGTCAAGGTCGCTACTCGTCGCCGTTTCGTCCGATTGCTCCGCGCCATTCATCGGAGCGAGTCTTACAGTCGGCGACCGGGCCGGTTCGACAGGCGGTGGACGCTTGGCGGGCGAAGCCGTTCATGAGGGAGGCTGAAACCCATGGACTTCGACCTCGCCCAGACCGACGCACTGCTCTCGACCACCCGGGCGGTCCGCAAGCGCCTCGACTTCGACAAGCCGGTGCCCGACGATGCCCTGCTCGACTGCCTGCGCCTCGCCGTTCAGGCACCGACCGGTTCCAACCGACAGGGTTGGCGCTGGATGGTCGTACGCGACCAGGCCAAGAAGACGGCTCTGGCCGACATATACAACCGTGCTGGCGGCGAGTACTTGAAGACCGCCGCCGCAAACGCCGAAGCAGGCACGCAGACCGGTCGGGTCATGGACTCCGCCACCTTCCTGGCCGAGAACCTCGGACGGGTGCCGGTGATGGTCATTCCGCTCATCATCGGTCGTCCGGCCGACGTGAGCCAGGCCGCCGGCTTCTTCGGGTCGATCATCCCGGCCATGTGGAGCTTTCAGCTCGCGCTCCGAAGCCGCGGTCTCGGAAGCTGTTACACGACGATCCACCTCGGCCTCGAGAAGGAGGCCGCTGAACTGCTCGGCATCCCCGACCACATGAGCCAGGCCGGCCTGCTTCCCGTTGCGTACACCCTCGGCACCGACTTCAAGCCGGCGGCCCGCGGCCCGATCGAGGAGATCACCTACCTCGACACGTACAAGAACCCGATTCGCTGAGCGGCGTCAGCTCTTCGTCTCCGCTCAGAGCCGGTAGACCCGGGTCGCCGTGTCGTGGAACAAGGCGGCCTTCTCCGACGCGCTGGCGCCGGCGGCGATCCGCTTGAACGTGTTCCACAGCGTGACGTAGCTGCACGACATCTTGTCGACCGGAAAGTTCGACTCGAACATGCAACGATCGGCACCGAACTGCTCGATCGCATAGGAGATCGGTCCGCCCCACGCCTCGACGAGGTCTTCGCTCGAAGGTGCCGTCGGCTGATGCTCGAACCCGAGGCCGAAGATCACCATCCCGATCCCACCGACCTTGAGGTTGACGTTCGGGCAGCTGGCGAGTTCGGCGAGATCCACCCGCCACTGCGCGAGAACATCTGCGCGCCTACCTTCGTACGGGCCGACCCCGAGCATCCCGCCAAGGTGGTCGAGGACGAATGTCCCCTCGGGCACGGCGCGCGCCAGTTCGGTGTATTCGGGGATCTGCGGGTGGTACAACCATGCGTCGAAGGAATGGCCTCTCGCGGCGAGTCGCCGCACGCCCGCCCGGAAGGCCGGCTCCGCCATGATCTGCGGAGTGGGCCGCGTGTGCGTCCGTCGGATCGAAGGATCGGGATCGTGCGCCGTCGCGTGCCGGATGCCTCGGAACAGTCCCTGCCCCGCCTCTTCGTGCGCCTCCAGGACCTCGTCGACGCCATCGCCGAGCATCATGTCGGCGAAGCTCACGATGCCCTTGATGACTGCCGCCGGTTGGCCGTCGGCCCGACGCGCCGCCCGACTCGCGGCGGCATCGGCGGCAAGTGTCTCGGTCTCCCCCACGGGCCGCAGGTGTTCGGGACCATCGAGACGGTAACCCCAGGCGCACTCCATGAACACCGTGGCCTCGATGTTGTGTCCCGCTCCAGTGTCGGCATGGAGGTCCGGAAGAAGATACGTGGACATACCTTCTCGTTCCCACAGATGATGATGCGGATCGACGATCGGAAGATCCGGCTCGATCGCTTCCTCGACGTTGGAGCCCAGCCAGTTGTCATCCCAGACGTACATGCGACGCACCATACGCCTGAAGCGCTTGAGGTTCCACCGGCGGTACATTCCCGAACAACTGAGCTGCTCCGACATTGAGATCCACTCCACCGCGTATCCCCTGAACCTTGGCCCAGCCACTCACCTGCCAGACCGACCACGACCGTCCTGAGGGCCTTCGAAACAGGCGGCGCGTCCATCGGGTGCGTTCGGAGCCTTCGAGGAGGGATTGCCGGATTCCGTATCTCCGTTCGACATCAGGCAGGACGTAAAGCAGAAGGGGTCGCCTCCATCCGCGTTCAACGACCTCAGCAAACTGGCGCAGTTCGCGCTCCAACTCGCTGGCGCTGGGACGCTTCGCGCAGTTTCCGCCGACCTCGACGTCGACGGCCGGGGGAAGCATTCCCGCGGAGGGTGGAGCGACCCGGAGGAAGTTCTCGGCCTGTTGCCGGCCGGACCGGCAGAAGGTGAAGAAGTGATACGCGCCGACTTCGAGTCCCGCACGTTGCGCCTCACGCCGATTGCGCTCGAAGCGGGCATCGATGAAATCGCCCCCTTCGCTCGCCTTCACGTACGCGAACTCGATGTTATCGCTGGCGACCGCGGCCCAGTCGATCTCGCCTTGATGCCTCGAGACGTCAACCCCATAGCGCTCACCGTTCTGCAGGCTGGGCCGGAAGCTCGGAACGTAGTACCTCCACCCAAAGAAGGACACGAGCGCGACACCAGCCAGCGAGACAACGACGACCAGAACCACTCGGACCGGCCTCGACACGGGCCGTCGCAGAGCGCTCCCGGCTACTCCCACTCGATGGTGCCCGGTGGCTTCGACGTGACGTCGAGGACGACCCGGTTCACGCCCTCGACCTCGTTGACGATGCGGCGCGAGATCGTGTCGACAAGGTCGTAGGGCAGGCGAGCCCAATCGGCGGTCATGGCGTCGTCACTCGTGACGGCGCGCAAGACGATCGGATACCCGTACGTCCGCTCGTCCCCCATCACACCGACGCTGCGAATGACCGGCAGCACCGCAAACGCCTGCCAGATCTCACGCTCGAGTCCGGCGGCGGCAACTTCGGCACGAACGATGGAGTCGGCGGCGCGCACGATGCGGACGCGCTCCTCGGTGATGGTGCCGACGATGCGAACGGCGAGACCGGGACCGGGGAACGGCTGACGCCACACGATCTCGTCGGGCAATCCCAGCGCCGTGCCAACCGCTCGTACCTCGTCCTTGAACAGGTCCCGCAAGGGTTCGACCAGCTCGAAGTCCATGTCGTCGGGCAGCCCGCCGACGTTGTGGTGGCTCTTGATGGTCGACGCATGGCCGCTGCCCGACTCGATCACGTCGGGATAGAGCGTGCCCTGGACGAGGAACTTGCAGCCGTCGGCAGAGAGCTTCCGGGCCTCCTCCTCGAACACGCGAATAAAGGTTTCACCGATGATCTTGCGCTTGCGCTCAGGATCGGCCACGTCGTTCAGCAGGTCGTAGAACCGCTGCGCGGCGTTGACGTGGACGAGCTCGACACCGAAGTGGCCGACGAAGGTCTCTTCGATCTGCACGCTCTCGCCTTCGCGCATCAGGCCGGTGTCGACGTAGACGCACGTGAGTCGGTCACCCACCGCCTGATAAACGAGCGCTGCGGCGACCGCGGAGTCGACACCACCGCTAAGGGCGCAAAGGACCTTCTCGCCCTTCGTCTGTGCGCGTATCTTCTCGACCTGCTCCTCGATAATGTTGGCGTTCGTCCACGTGGGTTCCAGCCCAGCGACGTCGTAGAGAAAAGCCTTGAGGATCTTCTGTCCGTGCTCGGAGTGCACGACCTCGGGATGGAACTGCACGCCGACGATCCGGCGTTCGAGGCACTCCATCGCGGCGATCGGGATCTCACCGGTGGATGCCGTGGCGATGAAGCCGTCGGGCAACGTCTGGATCGAGTCGAAGTGACTCATCCAGGTGGTCTGCTCATTCGGAAGCGCGCGTAGCAATGCTCCACCGTCGCCGATCGCGATGACGATCGTTCGGCCGTACTCCCCCCGACCGGTGTTGGCCACCGAACCACCCGGCAACTGCTGGGCGAGGAGTTGGACGCCGTAGCAGATGCCGAGGATCGGGATGCCGAGGTCGTAGATCGCCGGGTCGAGCGACGGGGCTCCGTCGACGTGCACCGAGGCCGGACCGCCCGAGAGGATGATGGCGACTGGCTTGCGCTCGGCGACCTCGTCCGCGGTGATCGTGTGCTGCACGATCTCGGAATACACGTTCGCCTCGCGAACGCGGCGGGCGATCAATTGGGCGTACTGCGCGCCGAAGTCGACAACAAGAACCGTGGCGTGGGGAGCGGAGGACAAGTCCCCGAGGCTACCGGGTGCTGGTCCGCCTCCGAATGGCGTTGAGATCCCACATCAGCGACAGAACCATCCCAGACGGGCCCAGAATCAGCGATTTGCTCATAAGAACCCGGCATGTGGGATGCGCGACAGGAGCGCATCGTCCCGTTGCCTCGAACGCCGAGCCGGCAGGCGCTACAAAAGGCTGAGGTCGAGGAGGCGTCGGATCATACGGGCGGTGGCGCCCCAGATCGTGTCGTCGTCCACCTCGAAGAACCACACCGGGAACGTGCCGTCCGTGAACGGCCAGATCTCCTCGCGGTAGCAGTCCGCGTGGATCAGTTCGGTCAGCGACACGGAGAAGATCCGGTCGACCTCGATCGGATTCGCTCGCAAGGACGGGAGTAACGACGCCATGTCGTCGACCACACCGACCAACGGGGTGATCCGCGACGACGAGACGACCGTCGTCAGCGGCTCGAGCTCACCGACGATGCGAACTGCCGACCGCGGAAGGGCGACCTCCTCCTCGGTCTCGCGCAATGCTGCTTCCACGGGTGTCTCGCCGTGATCGAGCCGGCCACCGGGGAAGGCGACCTCGCCGCGGTGATTGCGCAGCCCTCCAGCTCGGCGGGTGAGGAGCAGGCGGGTCGCACCGTCTTCGTCCGTGAACAGCGGGAGCAGGACCGCGGCATCCTTCGCCACGTTCACGAACGGCGGCCGCATCGGCGTGGTCGGAAGGAGATCCGCCAACGCCGCGCCACCCGGGAGGGCACGCGCCTCCCCGTGGCGCGCCAGTCGGGTCTCGATCTCGGGCAGGGCGAACGAAGCGTCGCCCGCATGGCGAGCCCAGGGGTTGGGTCCTCCTGGCGTCCACCCGGGTGGGCGAGGAATCGTCTGTTGACCGCCGCGAGCCACCGTGGCGGAGCTCAGGCCGGGTTGACGAGTGACTCGAGGAGCTCGCGCATGCCCGCCGTCTTGAGATCGGCCAGGACTCGCCCCGGGGTCTCCTCACCCTTCTCCCACAGCAGCCACGTCGCGAGGAGCTTGGCCGGATCGGCGGGCGGAGGAACGAAAGCCATCCCTCCACGCTACTGGCGCGGGTGCCTCTCCCGAATCTCTGGGTCGGCTGGGCGCGATGGGTCGGCTGGCGCGCGTCAGTGCGCATCTGCCGACCCACCGCGGTGAGCTGACCCAGGAAAGCTGAAAGCCGGAGCCGACGGCCACCGGTACGGTGGTGCAGGTGCGAGCCCCGTCATCAGATCGGCGCACGGGCATCATCGCGGGCGCCTCGGCCTATCTGATCTGGGGACTGTTCCCGCTCTACTTCCATCGCCTTCGAGAGATCCCGGCGTTCGAACTGGCGTGTCTGCGGATCGTGCTCACGAGCGCGTCGGTGTGGCTCGTGCTGCTCGTGCAGCGCGACCACTCGTGGTTCCGCGAGCTCCTCAGCGACCGGCATCGCCTGGCCCGAGTGACGTTGGCCGGGCTGATGGTGACCACGAACTGGTTGATCTACGTGTGGGCGGCAGCCAACGGTCACGTGGTCGATGCCGCCATTGGCTACTTCATCAATCCGCTCGTCTCGGTCGCCCTCGGCGTGTTCGTGCTCCACGAACGCCTGCGCCGCAATCAGAAGGCTGCGCTCCTCTTCGGGGCCGCATCGGTAGCAGTGCTTGGCCTCGGTTACGGCAAGGTCCCCTGGGTCGCCCTCTCGCTCGCATCGAGCTTCGGGCTGTACGGCTATCTCAAGAAGACGACCGGGCTCGACGGGGTCCGTGCGCTTGCCGCGGAGACCTTCACGATGCTCCCGATCGGGTTCGTCGGGCTGGCGGTACTCGCAGTTCGACCAGCTGGCATCGCCATCACCTCGACCTCCGCCTCGACCCTGACACTGGCGCTCCCCGTGGGGATCATCACCGCAGTGCCGCTCACCCTGTTCGGCATCGCCGCGACCCGCATCCCGCTCGCCTTGCTCGGGCTGCTCCAGTACGTCACGCCGGTCGGACAGCTGTTGTGCGGTGTGCTCGTGCTCAACGAACACGTCAGCGCCACACGATGGCTCGGCATCGCCCTCGTGCTCGCCGCTCTGGTGACGCTTGCCGTCGATCTCGTCGCCGACCTGCGGACGTCGCCCGGCCGGGCGTAACGCCCCCGCGAACGCAAAACGGCCGGACCCGAAGGTCCGGCCGTTCCAAAACTGCGGAGTGTGACGCGTGAGCGTCAGATCACATCATGCCGCCCATGCCGCCCATGCCGCCGGGCATGCCGCCGCCACCGCCGGCGCCAGCAGGCTCCGGCTTGTCGGCAACGATGGCCTCGGTGGTGAGGAGCAGCGCAGCGATCGACGCGGCGTTCTGCAGGGCCGAACGGGTCACCTTGGCCGGGTCGATGACGCCGGCCTTGACGAGGTCGACCATTTCGCCGGTGAGAGCGTTCAGGCCGATGTTGCCCTTGGCCGCCTCGACGGAATTGACCATGACGGCACCTTCGAATCCGGCGTTCTGGGCGATCCAGAACAGCGGTGCCTCCAAGGACTTGCGGACCATCACGGCACCGGTGTGCTCGTCGCCGGTCAGCTTGAGCGCGTCGATGGCCGAACGGGCACGGATGAGTGCGGTTCCGCCGCCGGGGACGATGCCTTCTTCGAGAGCTGCGCGAGTCGCAGACAACGCGTCCTCGATGCGGTGCTTCTTCTCCTTGAGCTCGACCTCGGTCGCCGCGCCGACCTTGATGACGGCAACGCCGCCGGCCAGCTTCGCGAGTCGCTCCTGGAGCTTCTCCCGGTCCCAATCGGAATCGGTGTCTTCGATCTCACGCTTGATCTGGGCGACGCGGCCCTTCACTTCGTCGTGCGTACCGCCACCGTCAACGATGGTGGTGTTGTCCTTGGTGATCTGGATCTTGCGGGCCCGACCGAGCAGGTCGAGGGTGACCGTCTCGAGCTTGAGGCCGATTTCCTCGCTGATGACCGTGCCACCGGTGAGGATGGCCATGTCCTGGAGCATGGCCTTGCGGCGCTCGCCGAAGCCCGGGGCCTTGACGGCGGCCGAGTTGAACGTGCCACGGATCTTGTTGACCACGAGCGTGGCCAATGCTTCGCCTTCGATGTCCTCGGCGACGATCAGCAGATGCTTGCCCGTCTGCATGACCTTCTCGAGGACCGGCAGCATGTCGTGGACCGAGCTGATCTTCGAGTTGACGAAGAGGATGTAGGGGTCGTCGAGGACGGCCTCCTGGCGCTCCGGGTCGGTCACGAAGTAGGGCGAAAGGTAGCCCTTGTCGAACTGCATGCCCTCGGTGAACTCGAGCTCGGTGCCGAACGTGTTCGACTCCTCGACGGTGACGACACCGTCCTTGCCGACCTTGTCGATCGCCTCGGCGATGGTTGCGCCGATCGACGGATCCGCAGCCGAGATGGACGCGACCTGGGCGACCTTCTCCGTGGAGCCGTCGACGGACGTCGACAGGGCGTGGATCGCTTCGACCGCAGCGGCAACGGCCTTCTCGATGCCCTTCTTCAGGCCCATCGGGTTGGCGCCGGCGGCGACGTTGCGTAGGCCTTCCTTCACCATGGCCTGGGCCAGAACGGTCGCGGTGGTGGTGCCGTCACCGGCAACATCGTTGGTCTTGGTGGCGACTTCCTTGACGAGCTGCGCACCCATGTTCTCGAAGTGGTCCTCGAGCTCGATCTCCTTGGCGATGGTGACGCCGTCGTTGGTGATCGTGGGAGCGCCGAACTTCTTCTCGATGACGACGTTGCGGCCCTTCGGACCGAGGGTCACCTTCACGGTGTCAGCCAGCTTGTTCACGCCGGCTTCGAGACCGCGGCGGGCGGCCTCGTCAAACTTCAGGATCTTTGACATTGGGGGACCTCAGCTCACTTGCCCATGATGGCGAGCACGTCGCGGCTGGCGAGGATCAAGTAGTCCTTGCCGGCAACGGTCACTTCGGTGCCGCCGTACTTCGAATAGAGAACGGTGTCGCCGACATTGATGGCGAGCGG
>JANMYF010000352.1:0-18238 GCA_031381685.1 Acidimicrobiia bacterium | reverse complement strand
AGTGCGCGGAGTGCCTCGACATCGAAGCGGTATTCACCGTCGACGACCGTCATCCGATGCTCCAACACTCGACGACCCTGCTCACGGATCACGGTGAAGAAGGGCGGGTAGATCGGCGTGAGCACGAGGATCGGATCTCCGGGCTCGGACCACACCCGCATCGCTGCGTGCATGCCCTGCACCACATCGGTCTGCAACGCAAACCGGTCGGGATCATCGAGCATCCCGAAACGACGGGCAAGATATCGCGATGCAACCCCATGCAGGTGCTCGTGGTAGCGCCAACCCGGGTAACCCAGGAATCCGTCATCCAGCCAACGCTGCAAACCGACCATCACCGCCGGCGGCGGTTCGAAGTCCATGTCGGCCACCCACGCCGGGAGCACGTCGGCGTCGAAATACGACCACTTCGACGATCGTGCGCGTCGAAGTCGGGCCACGTCGACGAAGGCGAACGGATCGGTCTGGGTGGCTCCGCTCATGACCGACCGCTGTGCCCGAAGCCGCCTGCGCCACGATCGGAGTCACCGAGGGCCGCGGCGTCGTCAACCTCTTCCCATTGGACCACCGGCACCCGCATGATGACGAGTTGGGCGATCCGATCGCCGCGTTCGATGGCGAAGGGCTCCGTCGGATCGGTGTTGAGCATCGGAACCATGATCTCCCCCCGGTACCCGCTGTCGATCAGACCGGGCGCGTTCACCACGGTCACTCCATGACGGGACGCGAGTCCGCTCCGAGGGAGCACGAAGGCGGCAAATCCGACGGGCAGGGCCAGGGCGAACCCGACCGGGACGACAGCTCGTCCACCTCCCGGAGCGAGCACGCAGGCCTCCCGCGCCCGGAGGTCCATGCCGGCGTCACCGGGCAAAGCCGTTTCGGGTGGGGACAAATCCGGATCGAGGCGTAGAATCCGAATTGTGAGCGTGAGATCCGGCTCGAGATCTTCGGCCGTGCCGACGGTCTTCATCGACGGCCGCTCCACAGCGACGAGCATAGGACCGACCCTGGCTGCCCCAGCCGCACTTCAGGCGCACCCCTCCCCGGTGGACAATCCCGCTGTGCGCGCTGCCCTCAACACGTTCATCGAACTCGCCGGCAACAGACGCGACATTGTGCTCGTGATCGACATCGACGGCACCCTTCTCGGTGCGACCTCGTCGGCGTACACGATTCTCGGCTATGACGTCCCGGCGAGCCTCGGCCGCAACATCATCGAGTTCGTGCACCCGGACGACGTCGACCGGGCAGGCGAGATCCTCTCCAACGCGCTCGGCCAAGCCGGTCAGCACGAAGTGATCGACGTCCGGGTCCTACGCGCTGACGGCACCTCGCTGCCGTTCGAAATCATGCCGAAGAACCTGCTGGCGACGCACGGCGTGATCATCCTCACCGGCCGCAACGTGACCGACCGTCGTCGCCTCGAGGAGCAACGTCGTCGAACGGAGGTGGAGTTCCGTCTGCTCGCGACCGCGGCGCCCGTCACCATCTTCCGCATGGACGGCCGAGGGCGGTGCCAGTTCATGAACAACCACTGGACGGTTCTGAGCGGCCAGCCGATTGCCGCCGCCCTCGGCCTCGGCTACCTGCGCGTCGTGTCCGACGAAGACCGGGCCATGCTCGCCGGCATCCGGAAGACCAGGAACCGCCGCGGCTCAAGGGAGATCACCGTCAACAGCGTCGACGGCAGCCAGCGCGTTGCCATTGCCCGATGGAGGGCTCTCGACGACGACGCCGGCAAGGTGACCGGGTGGGTCGGAACACTCGAAGACATCACCGAGCACCGCGCCCTCGAAGCCCGCCTCTCGCACCAGGCCCATCACGATCCACTCACCGGGCTGCCCAACCGCATCGTCATCAACGACCACCTCTGCGACACCATCAGCAAGTGCGAGCGAACGGGATCCTCGATTGCCGTCCTGTTCATCGACCTCGATCAGTTCAAATTCCTCAACGACAGCATCGGCCACGAGACCGGGGACCGACTGCTGATCGCCATCGCCGATCGCTTGCGAGCCACCATCCGGCCCGGCGACGTGGTCGGCCGCTTCGGTGGCGACGAATTCGTCGCCATCCTCGGCGACATCTCTTCCGATGCCGAATGCCTTGCCTTCTCCACGCGCATCGCCGCCACGATGGCCGAGCCGTTCAGCATCGGCGACGGACAGAGCTACACGTGTACCGCCAGCATCGGCATCGCCCGCTACACCCCGGGGGCAACGGCCGAGTCGCTGCTCCGTCACGCCGACGCGGCGATGTACCGGGCCAAGGCGATGGGCCGTGACCGGGTCGCGCATTACATCCCGGAGATGCAGCGAGATGCGACTGAGCGCCTGTCGCTCGAGATGGACCTACGCCTCGCCGTGGCGAACGAGGAACTGGCCCTGCTCTACCAGCCCATTCTTGCGACCGGCTCTCGGCGGACCAGCGCCGTGGAAGCTCTCGTCCGCTGGGACCATCCGACACGCGGCCGTCTCGGACCCGAGGTGTTCATCCCGATCGCCGAAGAGTCCGGCCTGATCTCCCAGATCGGGGACTGGGTACTTCGCCAAGCATGCCGCGACATCGGTGGCTTCGACATCAGGCTGAACGTGAACCTTTCCGGACGCCAGATCCAAGATCCTGAGCTTGCGTCGCGCATCGATGCGGTGCTCCGGGAAGAGGACTTCGCCGCTGAACGACTGGTCCTCGAAATCACCGAGACGGTGCTCATGCACGACGCCGATGCAACCGTGACCACACTCGCTGCGCTCAAGCAGCTCGGTGTATCGCTCGCCGTCGACGACTTCGGAACCGGTTACGCCTCGCTGAACTACCTCTCCCGCTTCCCGGTCGACTCTCTCAAGGTGGACCGCACCTTCGTCGCGGAACTCACCAATGACGCAGGGGGACACGAGATCGTCCGGGCGATCATCAACCTCGCGCACTCACTCGGGCTCGAGGCAACCGCCGAGGGGGTCGAGCAGGTCGCCCAGTTCGATGCGCTCGTCGAGTTGGGCTGCCGGCACGTCCAGGGCTACCTCTTCGCCGGGCCACTCACGATCGAACACCTGCAAGCGCAGCTCGTCAACGACGCTGTTCGCCCGAAGGACTCGCCACCACACGAACATTGATCATCCCGGTTCGCCGCCGACGACGACCGCCGGACACCTAAGGTGGCGCCGTGCTTGCCTGGATGGACCTGGAAATGACCGGCCTCGAACCCGGCCGACACGTGATCGTGGAGATCGCCACGCTGCTCACCGATGACGACCTCGAGATCGTGGCCGAGGGACCCGATCTCGTGATTCATGTCGGTGCCGACGCTCTCGCCCAAATGGACGAGGTCGTTGTCCAGATGCACACCCGCAGTGGCCTTCTCGATGCCATCACCGCATCGAACATCACCCTTGACGATGCCGCCAGCCAGACGCTGGACTTTCTCCGGCTCCACATCCCCGAGCCCAAGTCCGTGCCGCTGTGCGGGAACTCGATCGGCACCGATCGACGATTCCTGGCCCAGTTCATGCCCACCGTCGACGAGTACCTGCACTACCGCAGCGTCGATGTGTCCAGTGTGAAGGAACTTGCCCGGCGCTGGTATCCGGAGACCTACAAAAAAGTTCCCCGCAAGGGCGGAGGCCATCGGGCGCTCGACGACATCCGCGAGAGCATCGCCGAGCTGCGCTTCTACCGCGAGTCGGTCTTCGTTCCCCGGACCTGACGGACGTACCGGGGCAACCGGCCAGGGCGCCACCACTAGGATGGCCAGGCCCTGCGATCGCCCGGTCGACGTGGTGCACTCCTCCCGCCAGATGTCCCGTGTCGTCCGCCTCCGCCCATGGCAAAGGGCCGCCCTGGACCGGTTCTCGGCCGCCGCCAAGACGGGCCCGGACTTCCTGACCGTCGCCACGCCCGGAGCCGGCAAGACCACCTTCGCCCTTGCCGCGGCGCTGAGCGAACTCCGCGGGATCCCCGGGCGGCGACTGGTGATCGTCGCCCCCACCGCCCACCTGAAACTCCAGTGGGCCCGGGCCGCCACCCGGTTCGGACTGCACCTCCACCCCGAATGGTCGGCCACCAGCGGTGCCCTCGCCCCCGATATGCACGGCATCGTGACCACGTACCAACAGGTCTCGACGAGTTCGGCAGTCCTTGCCCGGCTGACGCCCGGTGCCATGGTCATCCTCGACGAGATTCACCACGCCGGCGATGAGCGGGCGTGGGGAGACTCGGTCCGCGAGGCATTCGCCCCGGCGACGCGACGACTCGCTCTGTCCGGTACCCCGTTCCGCAGCGATACGTCGGCCATCCCGTTCGTCCGCTACCGTCTCGACGAAGCCGAATCAGATTTCGATTACGGCTACGGCGACGCTCTGCGAGACGGACGCGTCGTGCGACCCGTCTACTTTCCGCGAATCAACGGCTTCATGGAATGGATGTCGCCGGCGGGCAACCTGCAGTCCGCCTCCTTCGACGATGCGCTCGACCGAACGGGCTCGGCGCAGAGGCTGCGCACCGCGCTGTCCGCCGACGGGGAATGGCTGCCGACCGTCCTCGCCCAGGCCCACGAACGGCTCACCGAGCTCCGTTCCACGCGCCAGCCCAATGCCGGCGGGCTGATCATCGCCACCGACCAGGAACACGCCCGCGCCATCGCCGATTTGATGCGGTGGCGGCTTGGCGTCACGCCGACGGTCGTGCTGTCGGACGACCCGCAGGCTTCGAGCCGGATCGGCCACTTCGCCGATGGCACGCAACCGTGGATCATCGCCGTGCGCATGGTCTCGGAGGGGGTCGACATCCCGCGCCTTGCCATCGGGGTCTACGCCACCACGACGACCACCGAGCTGTTCTTCCGCCAGGCGGTCGGGCGTCTCGTGCGCTGGACCCCCGGTGTCGTGAAGCAGAAGGCGTACCTCTTCATCCCCGACGACCCGCGGCTGCGCACGTGGGCTCACCAGATCGCCGACGCCCGACGTCATTCCCTCCGCAAGCCGAGCGACGACCGCGAAGGATTCGAAGGGCGCGCCGAAACTGATCCCACGGCGTTCGACGCTCAGACCATGCCCGACGAACAGCTGTCGCTCTTCAGCGCTCTCTCGTCGGTCGCCACCGAGACGTCGCAGACCGAGGTGATCGTCGGCGGATCCGTCTTCGACGACGACTACGAAGACAGCGACCCCGAGCCTTCCGCCGACGCAACCGAGGACGGCACCGACGAGCTGCTGCTCGATGTCGGTGCCCTCGCACCCCCACTTGGCGGCGGCCAGAGTGCCGCATTCGACGGCACCTCGCGCTACGAGCGCAAGGAGGCCCTGCGTCTGAAGAACGCCGAGTGGGCCCGCGACCTCGCAAGAGCTACGGGCATGAACCACGGGCAGGTGAACGGTCAGCTCAACCGACTCATCAACCTCCCACGTGTGGATTCGGCGACCGTTGAGCAACTCGAGCAGCGCGTGGCGGCGGCGGAGAAGTGGTGGCGACAGCTGAGCGGCAGACGCTGACGCACCCTTCGGCGCGCCGGTGCACGCTCACTGCGGTTGGAACACCATCAGGTACAGCATCACGGGGAGGCCGACGGCCGACACCATCGTCAGCCACTCCAGCCACCGGGTGATCCGCGTCAGCGCGCGTCCGTCGGCCGCCGAGCCCGACCCGAGCGACAAAGCCACGACCAGTCGCCCGACCCGTCGGGCCAGCGGGCCCTGCACGAACAGCACCACCGTCACCGCGATCAACCAGAACACCACCGCCAGCTTGACCCAGAGGTACCCGAAGAGACCGTCGTCGGGATGCAGCGCGGCCACCACGACCCCGAGCAGACCGACGGCCACGAAGCAGGGCTCGCTCACCCGGCGGCGGACCCATAGCGACGTCTGCGCGATCGCCGCCTGACCCTCCCTCGTGGACCCGTCCGCAGCAGCCCGTCGCGCGATCAGGGGCATTACGAGCAGCGGCCCGAACGCGCCGATACCGGCCAGTAAATGCGCGACCAACGCCACCCGGAAGACCTGCGTCGACGACACGCCAACCGTTCTACCCGGCTGCCTCGAACCTTGGTGTGCTCACGAGTGCACGGAGTCGGAAGTTCCTGTGACATCGCGTGGTCCAGAAATCCGTCCATTCTGCGATTCGGTGTTTTTCGACGGCACAGGAGCTTCCGCGAAGATGCACGACGAGTAGATTGTCCGCCCGTGGCATCCAACCCCCCGGCCGACCTGTTTCTCCAACCGCTGACCGGCAAAGGGTTTCCGATCTCGGGCTGGCTGGTGCAGTACCAACTGCTGCTCGTTGCCCTCGACCCGTTCACGAACGAATCCGCGTGGGCGTTCCCGACCGCGATCCGTGTTCTCAAGAACTTCGAACAGGCCGACTGTCGCGTCGGTGTGATCCTAGCGGGTGCCGACGCTGACGAGGCACGGCAGTTCCTCGGGCCGAACGCCAAGGAGTTCCTGTGCTTCCCCGATCCGGACCGCACAATCGTGCGTGCGTTCGGTCTCGAACGGGTTCCGGCGATCATCCACGTCGCCTCCGACGGATCGGTCGTAAACGCGGCAGAGGACTGGAACCCCGATGCCTGGCAGGTCGTGACCGACGAGCTTGCCCGAATGATGAGCTGGACGGGCCCGGTACTTCCCGATTCTCGTGATCCGGGCGCGTTCGTCGGCACCAAAGCGAGCTGACCGGCACCCCACTTCGGAGGCGGCGCGCCATTTCCGGCGTTTCAGTTGCGGCGTGACCGCGCCGATACCTACGGGGTGTTGTTGCGCTCCTCGGTTCGAAACCGAACCACCGTTCATGGTCCGCTCCCCACGAACGGCCAACAAACTCCTCACGTCCGAGGAGTCGACTCTCCGTCATGAGCGATGTCGAGCGCCTATCGGGACCGCCACTGCGCAGGAGCGACATACCTCGCGAACCTGATCGCGCATCCTCGCCGTTCGTCTCGCGGTCGTGGGTCGGCGTCGTCGTCACGGCCCTCGCGTTCGGGTCGCTCACCGCGGTCTGGGCCGGTGTCCCCAAGCCCGGCCCAGGTGTGACCGCGAGACGCGGCGGAGCGGGACAGACGCTCACCCTTGCGTTGCGGACACCGGGGAAGCCTGCCGCTTCGGCAAGAGGTGCGGGACCAGCGCCCGCGCCACGTCCCGCGACGGACGCGGAGGCCCCACCCGTTGCCGGGCCGGCTCTCCCGGACGATCCAACACCGCAGCTCACCCTGGGTCCCCCGGACACCCCGATCGAGGGCTACGCCTCGACCGCAACCGTCCCGCTCGCCCGGCCCCTTCCGTTGTTCCGCGAGTCCGATGCGACCCAGGTCGTTCCGCCCGAGGGGATGGTTGCGACCGTCACGGTGCCGCTCCCATCGAGCCCGATGGCCGCCCCGTCGACCAGCGTGATGCCCCGCTCGACCACCACGACGGCGGTCCCGGCCACTCGGCCAGCCAAGAAGTCTCGATCCGACAAAGCAACCGCCACAACGCAGGTCCCGAACCTGCAGCCTCTCGTCGTGCCGCCCGAAGGTCTGGTGATCAGCGCCCCGGGATCTTCCCCCGCGCCTGTGTCGACCACCACTGTTGCGCCGGCACCGACAAGTCCCCCCTCGCCGACGTCGGCCACGACGCCGGGCCGGCCGACGGGGACGACCCCGTTCGTCCCCCTCACACCCCCGGCAGTTCCTTCGGCACCACCAGCCGCGCCCACCACGGCAGCTCCGATCACCATCGTGTCCACGACGGTTGCACCGACCACCCTGCCGACCACGGCAGCTCCGATCATCATCGTGTCGACGACGGTTGCACCGACCACCGCCGCGCCCACCACCGCCGCTCCGACAACCATTGCCCGAACGCCGAGCACCACGCCCGCGTTCGTTCCACTTCCGCCCTCGACCGCGCCCCGCCCCGCGTCGACGCCCTCCGTCCCGCCAACGTCCACTCCGGCGTCCACGACACCTACCGCGGCACCGGGCCGCGTTCCGGCCGGGCCACTTCCGACGATCGATGTCCGACCGGTCTCCGAGACCCGGACCGCACCCCCGCTCCCGGTTGGCACCGAAACCCCCGTGCCGACCACGACGCCGTTCTCCACCGAACCGAAGACCTACACGTTCATCGCCGCCACCCAGCCGGCCCCGCCCGTCCACCCCCAGGCAGCCCTCGTGGTGGAAACGGCCAAATCACTCCTCGGCGCCCCGTACGTGTGGGGCGGTGAAGGTCCCGGCTACGACTGCTCCGGTCTCTCCCTCATTGCCTGGCGCGCCGCCGGCGTGAGGCTCGCCCACCAGTCCCAGGCCCAGTTCGCATCCACGACCCGGGTGAACCTGGCCGACATCGCCATCGGTGACCTGGTCTTCTACGGTGACCCGATCCATCACCTCGGCATCTACATCGGTGACGGCAAGATGATCGAAGCTCCAAGGGCCGGCATCAACGTTCGCATCTCGTCGATCAAGCGACGCGATCTCATCGGCATCGGACGCGTCACTGGCTGACCCGAACTGACCGGCGCTGCGCCACTGGGGTCCGGGCACCGTCGGCCGGCGTACGTCCGGGCATCGGCCTACGATCACGGGCGCATGCGCGCCGCCACCATCACCGCCCCGACCCTGAGCGTCCGCGACCACGTGGATCCTGTTCCCGGATCGGGTGAGGTACTCATCGGCGTCCGCGCCGCCGGACTCAACAACGCCGACCTCCTCCAGATCGCCGGGTTCTACCCCGCGCCGCCCGGGGCTCCCGCAGACATACCGGGACTCGAACTCGCCGGCGAAGTCATCGGCCTCGGGCCCGGGGCGACGCGGTTCTCGATCGGTGATCGCGTCATGGCCGTCGTCGGTGGCGGTGGGCTCGCCCAACTGGCCGTCGTCCACGAACGGACGCTGCTTCCCGTCCCCGCAGGCGTGTCGTGGGAGACCGCGGGGGGCTTCCCGGAAGCATTCACCACCGCCCACGATGCCCTTTTCACCCAATGCGGCCTACAGATGGGCGAACGGGTCTGCGTCCACGGAGCGGCCGGCGGTGTCGGCGTCGCCGGCGTACAGCTTGCCGCGGCGACCGGAGCGACCGTGGTCGCGACGGTCCGCGACCCGGCCCGACGGGCCGCAGTGGAAGCACTCGCTCCTGGGCAGGTCACCGCCGTCGACCCGGCCGTGTTCGGCGAGCACGGACCCTTCGACGTCATCTTGGAGCTCGTCGGCGCATCGAATCTCGCTGCCAACCTCGCCTCGCTGTCCATCGGCGGTCGGATCAGCATTATCGGCGTCGGCGGAGGAGGCTCCAAGGCCGAGATCGACCTGCTCGCGATCATGACGAAACGAGCACGGATCCACGGATCGACCCTTCGCGCCCGACCGCTCGAGCAGAAGGCCGACGCGGCGCGGCGGGTCGAGACCCACGCTCTGGCGCATCTCGCATCCGGTCGGCTACAGGTTCCGGTCACCGCGACGTTCGGGCTCGACGACGTGGTTGCCGCCTACGACCGGTTCCGGGAGGGTCTGAAGTTCGGCAAGATCATCGTGTTGCCGTGATGCGTCCGGCGTCCCGGCCGACCGTTCCGTGAACCCGATCGCCTTGGCGGCGATGACGCCGGACCGCGAACGCTTCTACGGCCCCGGACTGATCGTCCTCGGTGTGGCCGCGGTACTCGTCGTTGCGCACGGCATCGCGTTCCGACGGCCGGTCACGTCACCTCCCGTGGACCTTCCGGGCTGGTTCGCGAGGTGGCAGGTCCAGCACAACGCACCGGACCTCGACCCGGCGACGACGACGGTGCTTCGCGGCTTCCTCACCTGCACGTACCGCCTCGCCCAGCCCTTGGCGCGTCGGGGCGTTTCTCCAACTTCCGTCACGTTCGCCGGGCTCTGGCTCGCCGCCCTGGTGCCGTTCACCGCGATGCGCCTGCCACTTCTCGCTGCGGCCATCTGCATGGTGAGCTCGGTCGTGGACGGCGTCGACGGCGCGGTGGCCGGCCTCACGGGGCGCGCCACGCGATCCGGGTTCGTCCTCGACTCCGTCGTGGACCGACTGGCCGAAGCGGCATTCTTCATCGCACTCGTCGCCGCCGGCGCCGAGGGACGGGCCGCCGCAGCCGCGTGGGTGGGCGTGATGATGCTGGAATACACCAGGGCGCGGGCCGGAAACGCCGGGTTGGGCGAGATCGGGATCGTGACGCTCGCCGAACGTCCCACACGCGTCCTTTGTGTGGTGTTCGGCCTCCTCGGCGCAGCGGTCCAACCGGATAGCGCCTCGGTCATCACAACCATCGCTGCGCTGGTGGCGGCCGGCACGGCGATCGTGGGCGTCGGCCAACTGGCCGTGCACCTTCGCCAACGGTTCGAGGACGAATCCCCGCACTGAAACCAAGGAGGAAACGCCGGCGCTCTCCCGCAAAAGACGGCCGGTCGCAGCCCCCCAGCAGCGACCGACCGCCGACTTCACCGAGGACGGCGCTTCGGATCCCCGGAATTTGCGTCCAAGCCGAAATGTATCGCCTTTCGCGCTGCTCCCGGCGTCTCTCGCCACGCTGCGCCGGGCCGGCCCGGTCGACATCGAACCTGTGACCCGTCCGGCGGTCAAGGTTCACACGCGAAAGTCAGGAACAAGGGTCGGCGAGCGGCGATACTGGAAGGGCGCCGGTATCCCCGAACCGGCCTGGAGGGTTTTGCGCGTGCAGCACCACCGTTTTCGTCGAGCACCGAGGAGAGCTGCGTCGGTCACCGCGACCGCCGTGCTCCTGTTCGTCGCGTCGTTCGCCACACCGGCCGACGCCGACCCGAAGCCCGGCTCCACCGGCCGACCGGCGGGGCCGACCCTATCAACTGCACGCCCGGTCACCACCCCGACGGCGAAGTCCACCGCGAAGTCGACGGCGAAAGCCCCTGCGCCGAAACGGAGCACCGCAGCGAACAGCGGCATCGGATCGGGCGCGCGGGGGCCGGCCGTGCTCGAAGTCCAGAGCCTGCTCCAGGCAGCGCGCTATGACATCAATGTCGCCGACGGCAGCTTCGGCGACCAGACCTTCCATGCCGTGATGGCCTTCCAGAAGGCCAACGGACTGGCCCGGACCGGCCGGGTCGGCGGCCAGACCCTCGACGCGTTGCGCGCCGGACTCACGCCGCCACCGATCGTCCCCGACGGCGGACCCGACCGCATCGAGGTATCGCTGCCCAAGCAGTACCTCGCGCTGTACCGAGGCGGAGAGCTCGTGCGCATCCTGTCGATCTCGACCGGCGACGGCAGGCCGTTCTGCACCTTGGACCCGGAAACCGGGGAGACGGCGTGCGACAAGGCGATCACCCCGCCGGGGTCGTTCCGTGTGACGCGTCGTGTCATCGGCTGGCGGGAGTCGAAACTCGGGCTCATGTACAACCCGCTGTACTTCAATGGCGGGATTGCCGTCCACGGCGCGCCCTCGGTGCCCGGTCGTCCGGCGTCGCACGGCTGTGTGCGCATCCCGATGGTATCGGCCGACTACATGCCGACCGTGGTCCCCAACGGGATGCCGGTCTACGTCTCCGACGGCGTGGCCCCGCTCCGACCGATCTCGTCGAAGATCGCTCCCGCCGACGCTTGGCCAGGCGGCAATCCCGCGGCCACGCTCGCCCCGCCTACCACGCTCGTCCCCGGCGCGCCCACCACGACCCCGGTGACCACCGCCCCTCCCTCCGGGGCAACCACCGTTCCGGGCCAGACCACGACCGTGGCCCCCGGGCCGACCACGACCGTGGCCCCCGGGCCGACGACGACCGTCGGGTCCACGCCGTTGCCCACGACCACCACGACCCCTGCACCCACGTTGGTCCGTCCGCTCCCCACCACGACCGCGGCGGGCTCCCCCGTCTGACCAACCCCATCGGCACGGAGTAGGGGCCGTGCCGGGTCGTTACAGGTCCGCGAACGGATCGGGATCCGCGGCCACGGCCGGGATCCCAGCAAGCGCGAAGTAGGGCTCGTAGCCCGTCGTCTCCAGTTCGATCGCCAACTCCGGGCCACCCGAATGCACGATCCGTCCGCCGACGAAAATGTGAACGACATCGGGAACGAGTTCGGTGAGGAGGCGCTGGTAATGGGTGATGGCGATCACCGACATGCCGCGTTCGGCAGTCGCCTCCTTCACCCGGCGGCTGACGGCACGGAGCGCGTCGACATCGAGTCCGGAGTCGACCTCGTCGAGAATGGCCACGGCGGGTCGCAGCACACCGAGCTGAATCGTCTCGTTGCGCTTCTTCTCGCCACCGGAGAGGTCGACGTTCAGCGCACGTTGCAGGAACGCCACATCGAACCCGATCCGGTCGGCCTCCTCCTCCATCAGGGCCATGACGTGGTCGGCATCGTCGTTGCGGCCACCGGCGCGCAGGGCGGCGGCGAGCATGTCGGCCGGCTGCACGCCGGGCACCTCCGTCGGATATTGCATGCCGAGGAAGATGCCGGCCTGGACGCGTTCCCACGTGGGCAGGGTGAGCAGTTCGCGGCCGTTGAGGACCGCCGTCCCGCTGATGTCCTGGTACCCGGGACGACCGAGCAGCACGTGGGCGAGCGTGGATTTCCCGGACCCGTTGGGACCCATCACTGCATGGACCTCGCCGTCGGGTACCACGAGGTCGACGCCGCGCAGGATCTCGCGGCCGGGGATGGAAGCCTTGAGGTTGGTGATGGAAAGCGTCATGAGCGGGAACCTTCGGCGGCCGGGTCGAGGGTGAGGAACACGTCGTCACCCAGCGTTTCGATGTGATGGACCGGCACCGGCTGGGTCGCCGGGAACGACTGGGGCTCGCCGGTGGTGAGGGAGAACGTGCTGCCGTGCTTCGGGCATTCGACCTCGCACTCGTCCTCCCAGAGCGTGCCGTCCGAGAGTGACACGTTGGCGTGGCTGCAGCGGTCACCGATGGCGTAAAGGGTGTCCCCGATGCGGATCACGGCGACGGCGTGGACGGTGTCCCCGTTCCCCGCGATTTCCACCCGGGTGATCGTGGAGGGGGCGAAGTCGTCAGGCGATCCGATGCGGTGGCGGACCATCAGGTCGTCCGCCGGGAGAGGGCACGTCGGTCGAACTTGTCGCCGACGGCCGCAACGAGCTCGGCCCGCAGCATGTCGTCGGGCACCCGGTTGAGGAGCTCGGCAAAGAAGCCGAGCACGATCAGGCGTTCCGCCTCGCTCGGTGGCACACCGCGGCTCTCCAGGTAATAGCGGTGGTCCTCGTCGATCGGACCGACGGCGGAGGCGTGTGAACACTTGACGTCGTTGTTTTCGATCTCGAGGTTCGGAACGGATTCCGCCGACGATTCCGGAGAGAGCAGAAGGTTGCGGTTCGTCTGATGGGCAACCGTGCCCCGAGCGTCCTTGGCGATGTGGATCAGCCCGGAGTAAACGGACCGGGCACGATCGTCCACCGCGCCCTTGAAGAGCAGGTCGGATGTGGTCCGCGGCGCGAGGTGATCCTGGCGGGTCCGGAAGTCGTGGACCTGGTCGTCACCGGCGAAGTAGACGGCGAGCAGTTCGTTGTGGGCGCCGCGGTCAGTTGCCCGGGCAGTCGTCTCGAGGCGGGCATAGGCGCCTCCGAGGGCGACGGCGACCGACGACAGCGTGGCGTCGCGTGGCGTCGTGGCCACCAGTGAACCCACGAACCAGTCCTTCTCGTCGACGAGTTGGACCGACGCGTGCCGAAGCCGTGAACCGTCACCGAGGTCGAGCACGGTCCGACCGACCAGAAGCGCCGGTTCGCGACCTGACGTGTCCGACCGGAACTCCTCGATGACCGTGGCACTGCTGTGCACTCCGAGTACCACCCGAACCGACGTGCCCGCAGTTCCAGCCGCCGAAAGGGTCGTGGTGATCCGGATGGGGTCAGCGAGCTCGACGTTCGCCGGCACACGGATCACGATCCGCGATGCGGCATGGGCGACGCCCAGCGCTTCGAAATACTCCGGGTCGACGGCAACGTCGGTATCGGTTTCGACCCGAACGCCACCGGCCGTGGCGGACACCGGCAGGTCAACGACCGAACGGGCAACGGTGGTTGGATCGTTCGCGCTGGAGAACTTCGACGCGTCGAACCGGTCGATTCCGCTGTATCGCCAGAGCTCCTCGGCCTCGGACGGCGGAGCGCAGCGGGCCAGGTCGGCAACGCCCAGGCGGCGAAGCTCGAGGGTGCGCTCGCTCTCGAGCACGGGCACAGAGACAAGATCCGCGGACAGAAGACAACTCCTTGCAGGGGGATGACCAGTGTACCGGCGCGGTTCTCGTTGCTTCGCGCGGGCGACAGCCCGCCAAGAAACCACCCATGGACTCAAGCATGAGTTCTCGTTCGCCGATGCAAGCACCAGAACCGCTGGAAGGCAACCAATGCTCGGTGATGCAAAAACCATTTCAGACGAGGACAACGAGCGAGGATCGCAGTCGTTCGACGCGCCCGGGGATTGGACGACACCGTCGTCTCCCGCTGGGCTCGGTCGGGAGATCGCACCGTCGTGGGACACCTCATGGACGGCAGAAACTGCTGCGCCGATCGAACCCGATGGCTGGGCGACCGCCGAGTTCGTGACTGATTCCGCCACGCAGGACGAGCCCCGCGGCTTCGCCGGTTGGGGCGGGCTGGCCAACACGGACCCGGACCCCATTTCGCACGACCTGAGCGCATGGGACAGCCCAACCGACGCTGTTGTCGCGGAGGTTGCCGACGCACCGTGGGGATTTCATGCCACGACGGAAGCGCCGGTGTGGGCCGTCGGACCCGACGTGGAGGCACCACCATCGGCGTGGGACGCCCTTCCCGATCCCCCTTCGAGTTCAGCTGCCGCATGGGATCCTGCGCCACTGCCGCCCAACGAGTCGGAGGAGCCCGCAGCCGACTGGTCCGATGAGGCGGCTGCTTCCGTCGGCACGGTTGCGTTCTCGTCACCGGCAGCGGCGGCACCGGAAACTGCCGAGCCGGCCCTGAGCACCGTACCGACGTTCGAGGCCCCGGCAGAGATCGATCAGGCATCGTCACCGGCCCTGATCGAGCATTCCGAAACCGATCTCGTCGACGAGGAGCCCACTACATCCGAAACTGCGTCGCCCGAGCCGTACTCCGAGTTCACCGAAGCGGACCCGGCGCCGCTGCTCGAACCCGTTAGGAAAATGCACGCGCCGATGCCTGTCGTCTCGACGGCGAACGAGGTTCCCGCAGCCATTTCGACGCCGAAGCGCCGAGGGCGCCTGGCCGCCCGTTCGGCCAATCGCAGCGTTGCGGTGGAACCCGAGCCGGGAACTTCGCTCGCCGTGGCCCACGATGACGTTCCCGAACCCGTTGCGGTGGCGGAGATGTCGCAGCCGCCCTCCGTCGAACCGGCACTGCAGCCTGAAGATACCGCGCCGGGCGCCGACGTCTCCCTCGCCACCACCGCGCTGGCGACCTCGATCGAGCCCCTCGGCGTCGACGAGATCGTGGCCATCGAAGGGCCGAGCGGAGCCGGTCGCAGCTTCTTCGCGAAGCGCGATCCCGACGAAACGGCGATGTCGTCGCGCGAGTCACCGAGGGTGCTTCGCATCGCCGCCGTCGCATCGTTGCTCATCGGCCTTTGCCTGTTCGGGTACAGCGTCGTTGCGAGCCGCTCGTCCGACTCCAACCCTGCCGTCGTGACGACTCCTGCGGCTGCCGCGCCCCCAACGGTCGCTCCGACCGTTCCGACCGCATCCGTCGCCGAGGCGACCGAACGTGCGCCCGACCCCATCTTCGGGTCGAACGACGCGGTCGGGTCGCCGATTGATTTCGCCGGTACACCCGTCGATGTCGACCCGATCTTCGGATCCGAGTTGACCGGCGGCTCCCCGACCGTGTCCACCGGCGCAACCGTCGTCGTCGAGTCCGGGTCCGATCCGACCGGCGGCCCCCAAACCGTGTCCACCGGCGCAACCGTCGTCGTCGATCCCGTCTTCGATTCCTCGCCGGCAGCTGCCACGAAGGTCGAAGAGTGACCTGACGGCCGACGACGAGCTCTCGTTCGATCAGTCGGCGAAGGTCTCCCGCTGACCCTCCGGCACCGGCCCCGGGAAATGTGACGTGAATCACATCTGAAAGGTCCTTCAGTTCTGCCGGCGTCGTGCCGATGTTCAAGGTGATGACGCTGCACGTACCGACGGGTCCGAGACGAGTGCCGAGTCGCGGCGTCTACTGGCGACGACGAGCGATCGTCCTGCTCTCCCTGGCCACCGTGGCGAGTACGCCGGTGCTGCTGGCCACCGGCGGAGTAGCCGATGCCGCGACCTCCGTTCCGGAACCGATCCGCGCCGTTGCCGCTCGCAAGGAGATCCCCCGGGTCGCCGCCGGTCCGACGGCGAGCACCACACCCAAGCCGGTGGCCGTGGTGAAGAAGCCGGTCAGCGCAGAAGCGCTCCTTGCCGATTCCCGGGTGACCCTGAGCGAGAACGCGCGCGCCGATCTGCGCAACGGGCTCGTCGATCCCCGCCTGGTTTCCCTTCTCGGCCGCCTGGCCGACACCTATCAGATCGAGATCTCGGTATTCTCCACCGGACACGGCCGTTTCGTGAAGGGCACGACCAAAGTGTCGAACCACGTGTACGGACGCGCCGCCGACATCACCTTTGTGAACGGCGCCGAGGTGTCAGGTACCAATGAGGCAGCACGTGCCCTCGCCCAACTCCTGTTGAACGTCGACCCGTCGATCCGCCCGACCGAGGTCGGCGGCCCGTGGGACATCGACGACGCCGACGGCGTCGGCTTCACCGACTCGGGACACCGCGCCCATCTCCACGTCGGCTTCGACGTCTAGGATCGCATTCCCTGACCGGCGCCGCTTCGGCCGACAGCGGCGCCAAAGGCCTCAGCCGATGGACCCTTCCATCTGGAGCTCCACGAGGCGGCTCCATTCGACGGCGAACTCCATCGGCAGCGTGCGGGTGACCGGCTCCATGAAGCCGTTCACGACCATCGCCGTGGCCTGCTCCTTGGAGAGTCCTCGTGACTGGAGATAGAAGAGCTGGTCGTCGCCGACCTTCGAGACCGTGGCCTCATGGCCGATCTCGGCCTGCATCACACCGGGGTTGCGCTCGATGTAGGGATAGGTGTCGGACCGGCTCTCGTCGTCGAGGATGAGCGCGTCGCACTGCACGTGTGACTTGACCCGCTCGGCGCCTTCTTCGACTCGGACGAGCCCTCGGTACGACGTGCGTCCGCCGTCCTTGGAGATCGACTTCGAGATGACCTGCGAGGTGGTCTCGGGTGCGGCGTGCACCATCTTGGCTCCGGTGTCCTGGTGCTGGCCGGCACCGGCATAGGCGACCGACAGCACCTCGCCGTGCGCCTTCGGACCCATGAGGTAGATGGCCGGGTACTTCATCGTGAGACGCGAGCCGATGTTGCCGTCGATCCAGCTGACGCGCGCTTCGGCTTCGGCGCGAGCTCGCTTGGTGACGAGGTTGAACACGTTGTTCGACCAGTTCTGGATTGTCGAGTACGTGATGTGAGCGCCTTCGAGCGCGATCAGTTCGACCACGGCCGAGTGCAACGAGTCCGACGTGTAGACCGGCGCCGAGCATCCCTCGATGTAGTGCACCTTCGAACCCTTGTCCGCGATGATAAGCGTACGTTCGAACTGGCCCATGTTCTCTTTGTTGATGCGGAAGTACGCCTGCAGGGGCATCTCCACCGTGGTGTTCTCGGGCACGTAGATGAACGATCCACCGGACCAGACCGCACTGTTCAGCGCGCTGAACTTGTTGTCGGCCGTGGGGATCACGGTCGAGAAGTAGCGCTTGACGAGCTCGGGGTACTCCCGGAGCGCAGTGTCCATGTCGCAGAAGATCACGCCCTGGGCCTCGAGGTCTTCGCGGTTGCGGTGGAACACCACTTCGCTCTCGTACTGCGCGGTCACGCCGGCGAGGTACTTCTGCTCCGCCTCGGGGATGCCCAGCTTCTCGTAGGTAAGCCGCACAGCCTCAGGCAGCGCGTCCCACGAGTCGACCTGACCGTCCATCGGCTTGACGTAGTAGTAGATGTCGTCGAAGAAGATCTCCGACATGTCCCCGCCCCAGGAGGGCATGGGCTTCTTGTGGAAGACGTCGAGGGCACGCAGGCGGAACTTGCGCATCCAGTCCGGCTCGCCCTTCATCCACGACATCTCTTCCACGATGTCCTTGGTGAGGCCACGCTTCGGCGTGAAGGTGTAGCTGTCGACGTCGTCGGCCCAGCCGAGCTTGTACTTGCCGAGATCGAGATCGGAGACGGTCGTGCTCATGGGGCTCCTCAGGGAGTGCTAGCG
>JANMYF010000300.1:0-4127 GCA_031381685.1 Acidimicrobiia bacterium | reverse complement strand
GGGCCGGTCAGACGATGCGGATGATGCCCATTACCCCGCGGACGACGGCCTCGGTCCGGTCGCGCGAGTCGAGCTTCTGGTAGATCGACGCGAGGTGGTTCTTCACTGTCTTGATCGAGATGTAGAGCTTCTGGGCCACTTCGACGGTGGAGAAGCCGTCAGCGACGAGCTGGAGGACTTCTTCTTCCCGCTTCGAGATGACGGATTCGCCGGGGCGGTCCGGGATGGGGAACTTCGCCTCGCGAAGCATCGATTTGGCGAACTCGGGAGACACGGTGCCTTCGCCGTTGGAGGCGGCTCGAACGGCGTCGGCGACCTCATCGGTCGAGCAGTCCTTCACGAGATAGCCGGCCGCTCCACAGCGAATGGCCTTGGCGAGAACGTCCTTGTCGGCGTGCATCGTCAACATGACGACCTGGGTGTCAGGGCACGTCTGACGGATCCGCCGGGTCGCCTCGACGCCATCGAGCACCGGCATGCTGACGTCCATGAGGACCACGTCGGGACGAAGCGCCTGGGCGAGCCGCACGCCTTCCTCGCCGTCGCTGCCTTCGGCGACCACATCGAATCCGTAGAGCTCCATCGATCGTCGCAGGCCCTCGCGGAGCATGCGGTGATCGTCGACCAGGAGTAGCCGGAGCGGACGGGCCCCGGCCGATCGTGCAGGCGCTGCGGGAAGCAGAGAACTCATAAACCCTCCAATCGGCAACGAACGACCGTTCCTTGACCGGGTTGTGATGAAATTTCGGCGCGCGCACCGATTGATGTCGCGCGTTCCTGCAGTCCGCGAAGCCCGTAGGAATCGCGTCGACCTTCACTTGCGGCGTATCCCTTGCCGTCGTCTTGGATCTCGAGCAAGGCGCTTTTGCCGTCGGTCTCCCAACGGACCCACACGTTGCGCGCCTTGGCGTGGCGTTCGACGTTGACGATCGCCTCCTGGGCGATGTGCCACATCTCGCGTTCCTGCCGGGGTGGCAGCGCGCCGACGACACGGTGACGGAAGTCGATGACGATCGACGCCCGTTGGCTCACCCGTTCGAGGAACTGTTCGAGCGTCACTACGAACGAGTTGCCCTCGCTCACTTCGGTGCGGATGTCGTAGAGGGTTTCGCGCACTTCGGCGATCACCCTTGTCACCTCGCTGCGCATCCGGGTGAGCTCGTTGCTGATCGCCGGGTCGGCGACCGTCTTCGCGCTGCGGTCGAGCTCGAAGCCGAGGTAGGCGAGGGACTGGCCGATGCGGTCGTGGAGGTCGCGGGCGATGCGGCTGCGTTCCTCGCTCGCCGCCACTCCTCGGATCCGCAGGAAGAGGCGGGCATTGTCGATCCCGATCGCCGACGGTTCGGCAAGGCTTCGGAGCACCTCTCGCTGCTGGATGTCCTCCAAACCGGATCCGCCCGGTTTGATCCACTCGATGGCCACGGCGCCAATGAGAGCGGAACGGGCGATGAGGGGGCTGTACAGGCCGGTGGCGGACTCGCCGAGGAAGGTCTGGTCGCCGTGTTCGATGCTGCTGGCGATCGTGCGAGCGGCGATGGCGTGGTTCAACGCTGCCGGCATCGAACGCTGCTCGACGGTTTCGGTTACCCGGATCCCGTCCGCTCGGGCGCACGACCACGCGGAATGGATGTTGTCGTACAGGAAGATGGCGACGCCGTCGGCGGAGAGCAGTTTCTGGGCGTTCGCGCTCGTTCGTGCGAGGGCGTCTTCGAGGTCGAGTGACGCCGGGAGTGACTGGGCGAGGTGGTGCAACGACTCCAGCAGCTGGTTCGCTCGTGTCAGCTTGCCCATGGTGTCGGCGTCGGCGGTGCGTCGTCGATCCGTTTCGCTGACGATCCTGTGCCCGACGCCGGCGAGCGCGGCGACGACGACGAGGGCCAGCATCCAGACGCTGGCCAGTTGGAGGTCTTCGCCGTCGTTGGTGGCATGACCGGACAGTCCGACGAGGCTGATGATCACCCCGACCAGCGATCCGTAGCCCACCACCAAGGGACCGCCATGGGCGAAACCGCCGATGACGATGCCGGGAAGCAGGCAGAGCGCGAGCGGCGACGACCAGTACCCGGTGAAGCAGACCAGGGTCATCGGCAGGGCCAGGTCCAGGAGGATATGGACGGCAAGCAGGCGTTCGTTCCCCTGCCGGACGATCGGCGAGAGCATTCGCACGATGGTCCACATGATGATCACGCCGAGGCCGATGACCGCCCGGTTGTTGGTCGACTTCGGAGCATCGAGGAGGACGAGGAACGCGGTGACCAGCAGGACCGCGACGCGGATGACCGACACGGGCCCCTCGAACGGGGCGAGACGGTCTGAGCGACGGTCGACGGTGTTTCTCACCGGCAGCCGGAAGGAGACGGTGGGCGAGGTCATGGGCAGTAGTGCTATCGACCTAGTTCGCCCGCGCCTTGAACGGAGTTTGCCGTGTGGTTCGCACCTGCTGATGGTCCGGTTCCTGCGGGGACGCGAACGCGGGTGCGACATTCCCCCGACGGTGGTCGGGTACGGTCGTCGCCCTATGAAGCTGATCGGCCTCGGGGGTGGCATCGGAGCCGGGAAGTCGACCGTCTCGGCTGCGCTCTCGCGGCGTGGTGCGGTGATCGTCGACGCCGATCTGATCGCGCGTCAAGTGGTGGAGCCGGGAACTCCGGCGCTCGCTGCGCTGGTGGAGCGGTTCGGTGACGCGATTCTCCGTGAGGATGGATCGCTCGATCGTGGCGCCCTGGCCGGCCTGGCGTTTCGCGATGCGGAGTCCGTCAGTGCGCTCAACGCGATCACCCACCCGGCCATCGGTGCCGAGATCAACCGTCAGATCGCCGCCCACGCCTGTACGGACCGGGTCGTGATCCTCGACGCGGCGCTGTTGTTCGATCGCTCGAGAGACGGCCTTGTCGGTTCGATCGTGGTCGACGTCGATCCCGAGGTCGCAATCGATCGCCTGGTCCGGTTCCGAAACTTCGACGCCGACGACGCCCGCCGCCGAGTGGCCGCGCAGATGAGCCGTGAAGCCCGCGTCGCGCTGGCCGACAGGGTGGTCGACAACTCGACCACTGTGGACGAGCTCGAGGGACAGGTCGACGCGGTCTGGGAGTGGATCCAGACGCGGCCCGATTCGGTGTTCGCCGAACCATCCGGATCGGACCCCGCAAAACTGTCGTAGGGGGGTCCTTACACTCATGGGATGTCCGTTACCTCGACCGACGCTCCCGTCCGACAGCTCCCGGGCAAGCCCTTCAAGGTGGAGTCGGCCTACCAGCCGGCCGGTGACCAGCCCGAAGCCATCGCCAACCTGGTCGAAGGGATCAACCGTGGCGACCGGTTCCAGACCCTTCTGGGCATCACGGGGTCCGGCAAGTCGGCCACGATCGCCTGGACGATCGAACAGGTGCAGAAGCCCACGCTGATTCTGGCGCCCAACAAGTCGCTGGCCGCCCAGTTGGCCAACGAGTTCCGGGAATTCTTCCCCAACAACCGGGTCGAATACTTCGTCTCGTATTACGACTACTACCAGCCGGAGGCGTACATTGCGTCGTCCGACACCTACATCGAGAAGGACTCGTCGATCAACGACGAGATCGACCGGCTCCGCCATGCCTCGACCTCGGGCCTGCTGACCCGGCGCGACACCATCGTGGTGGCGTCGGTGAGCTGCATCTACGGCATGGGGAACCCCGAGGAGTACCGCGGCAACCTCCTGGAACTCCACACCGGGGTCGATTACGACCAGCGCTCGATCCTGCGTCGTCTCGTCGACATGCAATACGACCGCAACGACGCCAACCTGGTTCGGGGGAACTTCCGCGTCCGCGGTGACACCGTCGAGGTACACCCGGCCTACGAAGAGCACGTTCTGCGCATCGAGATGTTCGGCGACACCGTGGAGCGACTTGTCATGGTCGATCCCGTCACCGGTGAACAGCTCGGCGAGCTCACCGAGGTCATGGTGTTCCCGGCCACCCACTACGTCGCCGGCGACGAGCGGATGTCGCGGGCCATCGGTACCATCGAGCAGGAACTCCAGCAGCGCCTGGCGTGGTTCAAGGAGGAGAACAAGCTCCTCGAGGCCCAGCGCCTGCAGATGCGCACGCAGTACGACCTCGAGATGATGGCCGAGGTCGGCTACTGCA
>JANMYF010000143.1:0-1966 GCA_031381685.1 Acidimicrobiia bacterium | reverse complement strand
GAGGACGGCTCGGTAGCTGGCGTTGAGGATGCTGGGGTCTTCGCCGACACCCCAGAGAACGCCCTCCGGGCCGCTCGTCTCCACGTAGCAGACCGCCGTGGAGTCCGACCCGGCCGACTTTGCGTGCTCGTGGTAGTCGGTCACGTCGATGACCACTCCGAGATCGTGGCGGACCGCTTTGACGAACGCGTCGATCGGACCATTACCTTCGCCGGTGATCGTGCGGTGCTCACCGTCGGCGACGATCTGAGCCACAACCGTGGCCCGGTCGCCGCGCTCCGTCGGCTTGGTGATCGTCTCGTGCGAGATCAGTTCGTACGTCGGCTTCTCCGGGAAGTACTCCGTCTGGAACTTCGACCACATCTCGGTCGGCGAGATCTCCGTACCGGAATCCTCGGTGATGGCCTGAATCGTCTTGGAGAACTCGACCTGCAGACGACGGGGCAGGACGAAGCCGTGCTCGGCCTCCATGATGTACGCCACGCCTCCCTTGCCGGACTGCGAGTTCACCCGGATGACCGCCTCATACGTCCGGCCTACGTGGGCCGGGTCGATCGGGAGATACGGCACGGCCCACTCCGTGTATTGCTTCGGGTGCGACAGCGCCGCGAAGCCCTTCTTGATGGCGTCTTGATGGGAGCCGGAAAAGCTGGTGTAGACGAGGTCGCCCGCATAGGCGTGCCGGGGGTGCACCGGCAGGCGGTTGCAGTACTCGGCGACGCGGCGCAGCTTGTCGATGTCGGTAAGGTCGAGCTCCGGATCGACGCCCTGCGCCATCAGGTTCAATGCGACGTTGACGAGGTCGAGGTTGCCAGTGCGCTCACCGTTGCCGAACAGCGTTCCTTCGATGCGATCGGCGCCGGCCATGATGCCGAGCTCGGCCGCCGCAACACCGGTGCCGCGATCGTTGTGGGGGTGCAGCGAGATGATCACCGAATCGCGGCGATCGACGTTGCGGTCGAACGTCTCGATGAGGTCGGCATAGATGTTCGGCGTCGACATCTCCACCGTTGCGGGCAGGTTCAGGATCAGCGGCCAGTCCGGTGACGGGTCGATCGAGGCGATCACCTCGTTGCAGATCTCCAGCGCGTAGTCGATTTCGGTGCCGGTGAAGCTCTCGGGCGAATACTCATAGCGGATGTTGGACGAACCGCCCACCGAGTCCCGGAAGCGTTCGCATACGCGGGCGGCCTGCGTCGCGATGCCGGTGATGCCCGGACGGTCGAGGCCGAACACGACCCGGCGCTGCAGCGTCGACGTGGAGTTGTAGAAGTGCACGATCGCGTTGGGGACACCGATGAGCGACTCGAAGGTGCGCTCGATCAACTCCTCTCGGCACTGCACCAGCACCTGCACCGTGACATCGTCCGGGATGAGGTCCTTCTCGATGAGCAGGCGGGTGAAGTCGAAGTCGGGCTGGCTGGCCGACGGAAAGCCGATCTCGATCTCTTTGAAGCCCATCTGCACGAGCGTCTCGAACATCTTCAGTTTGCGACTCGGATCCATGGGATCGATCAATGCCTGATTGCCGTCGCGGAGATCGACCGAGCACCACAGGGGCGCCTTGGTGATCCGCTTGTTCGGCCACGTCCTGTCGGCGAGCGGAACCTCCGGGTAGGGCCGGTACTTCTCGAAGGGCATCGATTTCGGGGTGACGGGCTGGGGAGGCATTGCGTGGATTCCTTGGTCTACGAGGTTGGTGTGGGTTCGTCGGCGAAAGTATGCGAACAAATGAAAAACCCCTGGCCATCAGGCACAGGGGTTCGGGCGAGCACCGTATGTCGGGCTCGCCTAGGTGAGAAGAAGAAGTCCGTAAGAGAACGTCATGTTGCTCCGTGATGGGATTCGGTTGAACGTGAGACTTATGTTGCGAGCAGTCGGAGCGCAGCGGAGAAGCGCAGCACCAAGAGACAGCGTGCCAGACCAATGGGCTGACGTCAACCGTCAGGCGGCGAGGAGCTTCTGC
>JANMYF010000293.1:0-3724 GCA_031381685.1 Acidimicrobiia bacterium | reverse complement strand
CGCGAGCGCTACGGCATCAGCTACATCACCGTGAACCGCTCGAACCTCGAAGCATTCGCACCCGTCGTCGCCCGGCTTGCCGGTCAGTAGTCCTCGCCACCAAATCCGCAAAGTAAAGACAATGTAGGTCGGTATCAACCTCCCCGCACAGTTCCCCTTCGCCAGCACCGAGCAGATGCTCCCGATGTACGAGCAGATGGGAGCCGACTCGTACTGGGCCCCCGATCACATCCTCGGTGTGTTCCACCCCGGGCTGTGGGCCGATACCCCGCTCTCGGCATTGGCCGCTGATCCCGACGCGTTCTACGACCCCTTCTGCTACGGCGCGGTCGCTGGTCGCATGACCTCGAAGCCCTACGGCATCTCGGTCACCGACGCCACGCGACGAGGTGCCGCCGACCTCGCCCGCACCGCTCTCACCCTCAACGATCTGATCCCCGGTGGTTTCATCCTGGGCATCGGGTCGGGCGAGGCCGAGAGCCTTCTGCCGTTCGGTTACCCGTTCGACAAGCCGGTGGCGCAGTTGGAGAAGGTGCTGATCGAACTCCGCTCGCTTCTCGACACCGGCAAGATGCCGGGCGGCGGTGTCGGCCGCATGGGTCTGCCGCTCAAGGCCGAGGGCCGCGGTTCGCCAGCCGTGTGGGTCGCCGGTCACGGCGACAGGATGCTGCGCCTCACCGGTCAATACGGTGACGGCTGGATCCCGGCGTGGTGGATGTCGCCGACCGAATACGGATCGAAGCGCGCGATCATCGCCGAGCACGCGTCGAAGGCGGGACGTCCGATGCCGGAGTGCTCGCTGCTCCCGTTCTGCCTGTTCGCCGAGTCGCAGGACAAGGCGGCCGAGATGTTCGAGAAGGAACCTCTCGGCAAGCTGTTCGGCCTCTTCGCCATGGGCTCGATGTGGGAGGCAAACGGCATGAAGCATCCCCTCGGGAACGATTCGAAGGGCTTCATCGACGTGATCATCCACGATCTCGACCCCGACGATCTTCGCGACCTTGCGCCGACGATCCCGTTCGAGATGGTCAAGCAGGTGCTCTTCATCGGCAACGCCGAAGAGCTCGCGAGCCAGTTCGAGGCCTACGCCAAGAACGGACTCGAGCACGTTGTGCTCGCCAACCTCACCGGTGTGATCGGCGGGATGGACGAGATCATCGCCCGTGGCGCCGATCTGCCGCACCTGCGCAACGTTCTCTCCGAACTCTGATCCACCAGCGTTTCACGCGCTCGTCCGCTCCGCCCGTACAAACGAGGAACCCCAAATGTCAGCCGATATCGATCTCGCCAGTTTCAATCCGTTCGACCCGCAAACCCTCCAGTGCCCGTATCCGCACTACGCGAAGATGCGCGTCGATGCCCCCGTGCACCACATCGAGTCGATGGGGATGTACTTCGTCACCCGTCACGACATGGTGAACGAGGTCATCCGCGACGTCACGACTTACTCGTCGCAGTTCGGGAACACCTCGATGCCGCTGCCGGCCGAGGCGCGTGAGCGCATGATGGCGGTGATCGCCGACGGGTACCCCAGGGTGCCGACCATGCTCACGGCCGACCCGCCCACCCACACCCGCTACCGCCGGCTCGTGTCGAAGGCGTTCACGCCACGGTCCATCGTGGAGCTCGAGCCCGTCATCCGGGCGATCACCACGCGGCTCATCGACAGTTGGATCGACACCGGCCGTATCGAGTTCGTCAAGCAGTTCGCCGTTCCATTGCCGGTCGAAGTGATCGCCAAGGCCCTGAACGTGCCCGATGACCGCCTGGCCGACTTCAAGCGCTGGTCCGACGATTCGATTGCCGGGATCGGCACCAACATCTCGTTGGATCAGCGCATCGAGGCCGAGCGCGGCGTGAATGAGTTCCAGCACTACTTCGCCGATGCGCTCGAACAGCGGCGGGTCCATCCGCAGGAAGACCTGCTGACCAAGCTCCTCAACGCACGCATCGACGACGCCGATCCCGATGTCACCGACATGCGTGCCCTCGACATGCCCGAGATGCTCAGCATCGTCCAGCAATTGCTCGTTGCCGGCAACGAGACGACGACGAAGATGCTCACCGAGATGATGCGTCTCCTCGGCGAGAACCCTGACAAGTGGGAGGCCGTCAAGCGCGATCCTTCGATGGTGCCGGGCGTGGTCGAGGAGACCCTGCGCCTGTCGACGCCCACGCAGGGCATGTTCCGCATCGCCACCCGCGATGTCGAACTCGGCGGCGTCCACATCCCCCAGGGGAGCCGGGTGGTCGTGGTGTTCAGCTCGGCCAACCGCGACGAAACCGTCTTCGTCGATGCTGACGACTTCGACCCGAAGCGCTCCAACGTGACGGACCATCTCGCGTTCGGCAAGGGCACTCACTTCTGCGTGGGAGCGAACCTGTCGCGGTTGGAAGGCCGTGTTGCGCTGGAGGAGATCAGCAAGCGGGTTGAATCGTTCACGCTTCCCGACACCAATGAGTACGCCTACCATCCGAGCTTCATGCTCCGTGGACTCACCAGCCTCGACATCGATGTGGTTCCCGCCAAGGTGAACGCATGAGCGCGGACCTCGACGGCAAGGTCGTCGTCGTCACCGGCTCGAGCCGTGGCATCGGCCGCGGCGCGGCGGTTGCGTTCGGCGAGAAGGGCGCCACCGTCTATGTGACGGGGCGCACCACCACCGGTGAGCTCTCGATCGGGGAGACCGCGAGGTTGGTCAACGAAGCCGGCGGTCACGGGATCGCCGTCGAAGTCGACCATGGCGATGACTCCCAGATCGCTCGTCTCTTCGCCCAGGTCGGCGAGGAGCAGGGCAAGCTCAACGTCCTCGTGAACAACGTCTACAAGATCCCGAATCCTCCGGCCTGGGGCGGCGGCTTCTGGGACCATCCAATCCAGGTGTGGGACGACCAGGTGGGCATCGGCCTACGCGCTCACTACGTGGCGTCCTGGTACGCAGCTCCTCTGTTGTTCGCCGCCGGCCCCGGGGGCTTCATCTGCAACGTGTCCTCGCCGGGAGGATCGAGCTACCACTTCAGTTCGTCATACGGAGCGGGCAAGGCCGGCCTCGACCGGTTGAGTGCCGACATGGCCATCGAGCTCGAGCCCAAAGGCATCGCCTGCGTGTCGCTCTACCCGGGAAGCGTGGCGACCGAATTCATCAAGGCTTCGTCGGCGGCGCGGGGTATGGATCTGGCGAAGGCGCAGACTCCGCTCGGAGTCGGTCGGACCATCGCCGCGCTTGCCGTTGCTCCCGACCTGATGCAGCGCAGTGGTTCGATCCAATGGTGTGAGGACGTGTCACGCGAGTTCGACCTGCGTGACGAGAACGGGAACCTGCTTCCCGCCTACGGTCGGCGCGCCTAGTGTCCCGAATCACAAGTCTGTTGCGGAATTCTCGGCCAGATTCCGCCGTGGCGGCGTCCTCGTCGTTGCGGTTGGACAAGGCAGGCGCCGCCTCCTGCGTCCTTGCCACGACGAAATCCGACTCGCGAATTCCGCGAGCCGCTTACGATTCGGGACACTAGTCATGTCGTCCGGCGATGGTGTTCTACTGATCGACGAACCGCTGCCGAAGGTTCGGCGCTTCACCATGAATCGTCCGGAGAAACGCAACGCGTTGAATGACGCGTTGCGGGGGGCGCTCTTCGATGCGCTCCGTGACGGGGACGGTGATCGTGAGTGCTCCGTGATGATCATCCGCGGGGCCGGGCAGAGCTTCTGTGCCGGCTACGACCTCGG
>JANMYF010000290.1:0-11756 GCA_031381685.1 Acidimicrobiia bacterium | reverse complement strand
GAAAGCTATGCGCACCTATGGTGTGCCGGAGCAGATCTTGACGGACAACGGGAAAGTGTTCACGGGCCGGTTCGGGCCGGGCACCGGGGAGGTGTTGTTTGACCGGATCTGTAGGGAGAACGGGATCAAACATCTGTTGACCGCGCCGCGTTCGCCGACCACGACCGGCAAGATCGAGCGGTGGCACAAGACGCTGCGTCGCGAGTTCTTGGACGGCAAAGTGTTCGACACGATCGACGACGCGCAAGCGCAACTCGACATCTGGGTTCGTTCGTATAACGAGGTGCGGGAGCATCAATCGATCGGGAACGTGCCACCGGTCCGCCGCTTCGAATTACGCACGATCACCGCGAAGTCGCCGAGGCGTGAACCTGTCCGGGCTGATCCGGCCGGGGTGATGCCGGCGGGTGCGACCCGGCGGGTGTCACGGCAGGGGTCGGTGTCGTTCGGTGCCGCGTCGTACTTCGTCGCCCGCCACCTCGCTGGTGAGGAGGTGGTGTTGGTCATGGACCGTCGCCTTGTGCAGATCCATCACCGGGGTGTGCTCGTGGCGACCCACGCCCGCCGGCATGCGCCGGCGAAACAGGCCGCGGCGATGACCCGCCGGGCAGCACCGAAACCGAGGAAGGCCCCGGTTGAGCGGCCCACTGCGCGGGTGGTGTCGGTCACGAGGAAGGTGGATTCGTCCGGGAACGTGTGCTTCGCCGCGGAGAACTACTACGTCGGTGTGAAACACCGTCGACGCCAGGTGCAGGTCGCGGTCGTGGGTGACACCGTCGAGATCTCGATCGGGGAACAACTCATCCGTTCCCACCCCGTCCGTCACGACCGCACCCGTCAACACGGTGCCCTGGCCAACCCCGGCGGCCGTGCCCGACGATCCAATGCCGCCTAGAAAACCCCCGACCGAGTGTCGGGTAGGTACCGAACAGGAAGTGTCGGGTACGTACCGGGACTTGACAAAACACCCTAACTTCCAAGAGCCCTGCGAAACAAGGTCCGATCGTCGGGCTGGCAGAGGGGCGGCCCGCGCGGGGGATAGCCGTCGTGGCCTACTCGGTCTACCTCGATGGCTTGCTCTCGGCTTTGGCGGTTGCCGGAGGCAGACGCCACCCGTCCAAGGTCGTGCCGCCGGCGAGAAGCCCGGCAACCACCAGGGCGCGACGGCCAGCAACGCATTCGTCATAGAACCGGCGCATGTCCTTGTTCTTGTTTTCATCGTGACCGGGTCGCTCGCCGAAACGGATCGTCGGCGTCCGTCCATCCTCTTCCCAAAGCGCCTCGGGGTCATCGAAGAGCATCTCGGGACTGTCCCAAGTTGCGTCGCCAACTTCTGCTGGGTCGAAGACGAGCAATCCTGCTCTGTCATGTGCGATCTCGTTGCGCGCCCAGTAGACGCCGGTCATGAAGTGAGCGGGGTTCCGCCGGTCAACCGACCCTTGGGCAATCATCCTCGCGTCGGTGTTTTTCAAATAGTCCTGCCCGACCAAGTCGAGGGCGAGGCACATAGTCCACATCAGCAGATCGGCAAGGGTCAGGCGCACCGAACTCAATTCGAGTTCACCGGGACCTGCGTCGGATCGCGTGAGCGCTCTCGTCGCCTCGACAGCGCGTCGTGTGTGCTCTTCAATGGCGAACCGGACGAACCCCTCGGCTGATTCGAGTTGCTTTCCCGCCTGAGGCATACAAACGTCCTTGAGTTCGCCGTCATGTCAGCAGGGTCTGAACTGGTTGACCATCACGGGATCGGGTCCACGAGCGTGTGGTGCTTTTCCCGCATGTCGGGCCAGTGCACTACGAAGAGGCGCATGGCGACACTCTCGTTCCGGTGGCACCCGGTCGTCTCCGGTCAAGCTCCGCAAATCCGACACCTCGGACGTCACCCGGTCGGGGGATCATCTGTTGCCGGTTTTGCCGGACAATGCGACGATGACAAGTCTTGAGACGCCATCGGGAGCGACAGCAGTTTCCACGGAGGCCGCCTGGGCGCGGCACTTGCGTCCGCTGCGCTGGACGGCGGCAGCGATGACTGCCGGCGTGGTGCAGTCGGACGATGCGTTCGGGTTGCCGATCGGGACCGTGACCTTCCTGCTGACCGACGTTGAAGGTTCGACGTTGGCATGGTCGGCGTCGCCGTTGTTGATGGGTCCCGCCGTGGCGCGCCACTACGAGATCCTCGACGCTGCCGTGGCCGCGCATGGTGGAGTGCGGCCGCAGGAACAGGGTGAGGGCGATTCGATCGTGGCGGCGTTCAGCCGTGCATCCGATGCGTTGCGGGCGGCGTTCGCTGCTCAGCGCGCGCTCGCCGAAGAGGTCTGGCCCGATGGTCTTGCGCCGCTGAAGGTGCGCATGGCCGTCCATGCGGGCGAGGCGCAGCTGCGGAACGAGGCGAACTACGTCGGTCAGACCATCATCCGTACCGCACGCCTCCGTGCCATCGCCCACGGCGGCCAGATCGTCGTCTCGCAGGCCGCCCGCGACCTGACGGTCGATCAGCTCGGCGACGAGATCGAGCTGATCGACCTCGGCATCCACCGTCTCAAAGACCTCGCCCGGCCCGAGCACGTGTGGCAGGTGGTCGTCCCCGGCATGCCGCGCGAACATCCGCCACTCAAATCGCTCGATGCCGTTCCCAACAACCTCGCGGTGGCTTTGTCGACCTTCGTCGGCCGGCGCAAGGAGATCGACGCGGTGACGACGTTGTGTCGTTCGGCGCGGCTCGTCACCGTGACCGGCCCGGGCGGCGCGGGCAAGACCCGACTCGCCCAGCAGGTCGCGGCCGACCTTGCCGAGCACTACCCGGACGGTACGTGGTGGATCGACCTCGCCCCGCACGACGCAAGCGCGGTGTCGCGTGTCGTGGCCGACATCGTGTCGGTGAAAGACCCTGACGCTCTCGCTGCCCGGTTGGCGGACAGTCGGGTCCTGCTGGTGTTCGACAACTGCGAGCACGTCCTTGACACCGTTGCGCCCCTCATCGTCTCCATCCTCGAGACGTGTCCGCACGCGCAGATCCTGGCCACCAGCCGCGGAGCTCTGAACGTCCCCGGCGAAGTGACGTGGAGGGTGCCGCCGCTGCAGCTTCCTGCCGTGCAGGAGCAACCATCGCTGGAGCACCTCGTGCAGTTCGACGCAGTCCGGCTGTTCGTCGACCGTGCCCGGCGGGCGCGCCCGAACTTCGGGTTGACCAATGACAACGGCCCCGCGGTGGCCGAGATCTGTTCCCGCCTCGACGGTCTTCCGCTTGCCATCGAGCTCGCCGCAGCGCGCGCCAAGTCGCTGACACCACAGCAGATCCTCAGCGGCCTCGAACACTCGCTGCGGCTGCTCACGGGCGGTTCGCGGCTCGTGATGGCACGCCAGCAGACGATCGAAGCATCGATCGCCTGGAGCCACGATCTGCTGGCCGAGCCCGAGCAAGTGCTGCTTCGCCGCATCTCGGTCTTCGCCGGCGGCTGGAACCTCGAAGCAGTCGAGGCGATCTGCGCGGACGGCGAGGCCATCGATGCAATGCAGGTGCTCGACTCGCTCGAGCGACTCATCGACCAGTCGCTGGTGCATGTGGACGATCTCGGCGTGGCCACTCGGTACCACGTGCTCGAAACCGTGCGGCAATTCGGCGCAGCCCGTTTGACGGAGGCGGGGGAGCGCGATGGGATCGAGCAACGCCACGCCGACCACTACGTCTCGTTCGCCCGCGCGTGGGCGGCGCGTTGTGAGACGGCCGAGGAGGAAGTGGCGATCGCCCGGCTGGCGCCGGAGCACGCCAACATCCAAATTGCACTGCAGTTCCTTGCGGCGCGCGTCAGCGCGGTAGCGCTTACCGAGGTGATCATCACCGTGACCCCGATGTGGGTGAGCTGCACTCAGGGTCTGGTCGGCTTGGCGTGGTTCGCCACGGCCCTCGATCGGCTACCGGAAAACGACCACGCGAGCCGGGCCCGCGTCCTCCTGGCCCGGCTCGACATTCGCGATGCGCTGGGCCAGCCCATGCACACGTACCTGGAGGCCAAGGAGTGCCTTGCCCTCGTCGAGGCCCACCAGCTTGCGATTCCCGTTGGACGCGCACAGGTAGCGGCCGCGTTGTCCGCCGTGGCAGCGGACCCGGAGAACGGCCTCGCGCTCGTCCGCCAAGGCTTTGCTTCGCTCGAGTCGGCGGGCGATCGGTTCGGACTCGCACGCGCCAAAACGGTCGTGTCGGGAATGCTGAGCCTCACCGGGGACCTCATCACCGCACAACCCTTCTACGACGATGCCCGTGCTGCCGTTGAGGAGATCGGCAACGCCAAGCTCATATCTGCGCAGATCATGTGGGAGGTCGGTTCGTTCCATGGGACCGGCGACCATCAGGCATTTCTCAAGGGCCTGGCCACTGTCGATCGACTGATGCCCAACTGGCCGCCCTGGAACGCGATGCGTGCTGCCGCCCAGGTCCACTTCGCCGACGATCTCGGCCGGCCGATGCCGACGGAGCACGAGCTCCGTGACCTTCATCGCCTGCTCGTGCGAACGGGGTTGCAGTGGATGGCCCACGTCATCACCCAGGTCACGATCCTCCGGTTGCACCTCCTCGGGGAGTTCGAACAGGCAATCGCTGCGGCCGACGCCGCTGGCGATGCCTACGGACCCCAAGGCACACGGCTGTACGCCGCGCAGAGCGCACGAGCGGCCTGTGCGATGGATGACTACGACGGTGCCGAGGCGCGGATGCAGCCCGCCGAGATACGGTCGCCACACGTGCCCTCGTCATTCGTAGCGGCGACACAGATCGACTGCCTGGTCGCCCTTCACCGGCAGCAGCTCCCAGAAGCGGAGGTCGCGGCTCGCTCCGCTTTGGAGGTGAGCGTGCAGCAGGGGCGTCGACGCGACATCATCGTCGGGTTCCAGCAGCTCGCCACGATCGCCGCCCGACAGGGGTCCTGGGCCGAAACCGCCCGGCTCGTCGGCGTCGCCGCCATGCTCGCCGAGAAGTGGACGCTCACGCGCCGGACCGAGCCCTTCAATCGCCTGCTGGACGAGGCCGTCCACGCCACCCGTGACGCGCTCGGGCAGCACGGTTTCGACGCCGCCCAAGCCGAAGGCGCCAGGCTGTCACTCGACGATGCCGTCGAGTTCATCAATCGCTCCCGGGGTGAACGAGGTCGAGCGACGATCGGCTGGGCCTCGCTCACTCCGACGGAACGTCGCGTGGCGGATCTGGTGCGGAGCGGGCTCTCGAACGCCGCGGTGGGCGCGGAGCTGCTGATGGGGGCGGAGACCGTGAAGACCCACCTCTCGCGGGTTTTTGCGAAATTGGACGTCAATAACCGCACCAAGCTCGCCGCCCTCACGCCGCCGGCCCCCGGTTGATCGATGCGCACACGTGCCGTCGACCGTCGGGGACCCCCGTCCCCCTCAACGTCACCTGATCGGGGGACGCTCGCGGAAGATCCGACCCGCAGGATCGAGGCATGCCAACCGAACCCGCTGCAACGCTTCCACGATCGACGCCGCCGACAGCCGACCCAACCTCGACCGCGTGGTTGCGGCCCTTGCGATGGACCGGTCCGCCGATGAACGAGCAGTCACCGACCACGGCGCCCGAAGGAGCGTTCGCCCTTCCGGTCGGCACGGTGACGTTCCTGCTGACCGACGTCGAGGGTTCGACCCTGGCGTGGCAGAGCAACGGGCCCGCCATGGGTGCGGCCATCGCGCGGCACTACGAGATACTCGACGCTGCCGTCACCGCCTATGGCGGTGTCCGGCCACAGGAGCAGGGTGAGGGTGACTCGATCGTGGCGGCGTTCGGCCGTGCATCCGATGCCCTTGCCGCGGCCGCCGACGCACAGCGCGTCCTCGCCGCCGAGGCGTGGACCGACACCCTCGCCGAGCCACTTCGCGTGCGGATGGCGGTACACACCGGCGAGGCGCAGATGCGCAACGAGGCGAACTACGTCGGCCAGGCCATCATCCGCACCGCCCGTCTGCGGGCGATAGCGTATGGCGGACAGGTGCTCGTGTCCCAGGCCGCTCGCGACCTGGCAGTCGACCAGCGCGGCTCGGAGCTCGAGTTCGTGGACCTCGGCATCCATCGGCTCAAAGACCTGGCCCGGCCTGAACACGTCTGGCAGTTGGCGGCGCCGGGGCTCGAACGAACGTTTCCGCCACTTCGATCACTCGACATCACACCGAACAACCTTCCGCTCGATCTGTCGAGCTTCATCGGAAGGACAGCGGAGATCGCCACGGTGACGAAGCTCGTCGAGCAGAACCGCCTCGTCGTGGTGAACGGTTCGGGTGGGGCGGGCAAGACGCGTCTGGCGCTGCAGGTCGCGGCACAGCTGAGTGATCGCTTCGAAGACGGGGTGTGGTGGGTCGAGCTCGCTCCACTCGACAGCACATCGGTACTCCGCACGATCGCTTCGATCGTGGCGGTGAAGGAACCCGACAAGCTGGCCGAACGGCTGGCCGGGCGCCACGCACTGCTTGTGCTCGACAACTGTGAGCACGTCCTGGACGTCGTCGGTCCGCTCACCCACGCCATCCACACCCGCTGTCCGAACGTCCATGTGCTGGCGACGAGCCGGGGGGCGCTCGACGTTCCCGGCGAGATCACATGGCGGGTCCCGCCGCTCGGATTGCCCGAGCCCGGTGCCGCCTTTCCGATCGAGCGGCTCGCGCAATTCGACGCGGTCCGTCTGTTCCTCGAACGCGCCCGCCGAGCGCGTCCCACCTTCGAGCTGACGACCGACAACGGCCCGACGATTGCTGAACTGTGCTCTCGGGTCGACGGCATTCCCCTCGCCATCGAGCTCGCTGCGGCACGGACGAAGTCGCTCACGCCCGGGCAGATTCTGACGGGGTTGGAGGATTCGCTTCGTCTCCTCACGGGCGGCTCGCGCGTCGTCCTTCCCCGCCAGCAGACCCTCGAAGCATCCATCGACTGGAGCCACAACCTGCTCGGTCCGGCCGAGCGCGTGCTGCTACGGAGGCTGTCGGCCTTCGCCGGTGGCTGCGATCTGCCCGCCGCCGAGGCAGTCTGCGCCGACGATGTGCTGCTGCCGGAGATGGGTGTGCTCGACGCGCTCGAGCGTCTCATCGACCAATCGCTGGTCACCGTCGACGAAAAAGGCCTGACGGCGCGCTACCGCGTCCTCGAGACGGTGCGCCAGTACGGCGCGCGGCAGCTGGCGGCGGCGGGGGAGACAGAAGCCGTCAACAGGAGGCACGCCCAGTGGTACGTGCACTTGTCATCCCAATTTGGACCCCTCGCCGAGGGTCCCCGTGAACAGGATTGCATCGATCGGCTCCTGCCGGAACGCGAGAACATCGCCGCAGTCTTGGCGCGACTACGCGACGCCGACGACGGTGCCGGCCTGGCCGCACTCGCACTCGTCCTGATGAGCTTCTGGCATCACTCCAACCAAATGCTCTCCGGAAGCGAGTGGACCACTGCGGCGATCGACCGGCTTCGCAAGGAGCCGTCGGCGACCGGTGGGTGGCTGCACTACGCCCGAGCGAAGCACGACTTTCTGGCGGCCCGCCACGGGCATCAGCTGGCCGATCTCACCTTCGCCATTGCGTGGGCCGATCAGTCCGGTGACGGTCGCCTGGCCGGCCGCGCGCGGATCCTCCTCGCCATCATTCGCAGTGCAACCGACGCGCCGGGTGCAGCAGTCCTCCTCGACGAAGCGGCCGAGCGGTGTCGCAGTGCCGGGGATCTCTACGGTCTGGCCGACGCCCAGCTCTCGCGGCTATCGGTTGACTACTACTCGGGGAACCTCCTCGGCGTCCGCGAGGCGTTGAGACGTGCGGAGCCGCATGTCCTCGCGTCGGGCAGCGTGACGATGCTGGGCACCTGGATCTGTGTCCACCTGGGCACCGCCCGACTGAGCGGCGACTGTCAAGGTGTGACGGAGGCGCTGCGGCGTTTGCCGGTCAAGCGGCTCACCGCTCCCAGTCCGATGTATCTCGCTGCGGTCATACCCGCGCTGGTGTTCCTGCAGACCGAGACCGGCGAGCTCGGGGTGGCGCGCGATGAGCTGCTGGAGCACGTCCGATTCCACAACGCCGTGGGTCAGGTCGGACCATCGCCCGAGGAGCTCTTGAAATACGTCCGTTCTCTCGAGATCAGTGACAACCACATGTGGGCGCTCGCCCAGCGCGGCCAGGTGGCGAGGGCGAAGCTCGTCCGGTCCGAATTCGCGCTCTCCCGGCAGCAGGTCGACGAGACGTTGGGGCACGCGGCGTCGAACGCGTTGCTCTATCGCCTCATCTCCGACGTACATCTCATCGGTGTTCAGGCCGCCCTCGCGTTGGGCGACGTGGCTGATGCGAGGCGACGGCTCGAGGCCATGGGACCCCTCCTCGGGGCCGGAGCGAATCGGATCGACGTCACCGAGGGCCACCTCGCCGAAGCACTCATCTGCCGCGCAGAAGGTGACCTCGCCGCGGCCGAGGTCGAAGTGCACAGCGCGCTCAGGATTGCCGTCGAGCAGTCCTTGATGCGCGAGCTGCTGCTGTCGCTCGAGCTCCTCGCCGGGTTGGCCGCTGCGCACGGATCGTGGCAGGAGGCGGGGCGTCTGGCCGGTGCCGCGCAACAGCAGCGAGAGGATCGCAAGCTCGGTCTGCGCATCGAGCCTCACGCTTCGCAGCATGGGCTCGATCAGGCAGAAGCTCGCGCCGCGCTTGGCGATTCGGCCTTCGACTCAGCGTTCGCCGAGGGTCGGCGCCTGTCGCTCGATGACGCAGTCGCATTCGCGCAGCGCGCGCGGGGCGCGCGCGGTCGACCGACGATCGGCTGGCACTCACTCACCCCCACGGAGCGCCGCGTCGCCGATCTCGCCCGGCTCGGCCACACCAACGTGGCGATCGGTCGGGAGTTGTTGATGGGTCCGGAAACGGTGAAGACGCACCTGTCGCGAGTGTTCGCCAAACTGGGTGTGAAGAACCGCACGCAGCTTGCCGTGTCGAATCCTCCGTCCGACTGAAGCGCGAGCCGAATCTGTTGGAGCAACCGTTGGTCCGAGGGATGCTGCAACCGGGGCCGCCGTGACTCGGGTGGGGGAGTTCCGAGATCAGCCCGGGCGCAGAGCCTTTGCGGTGCGGGTCGCCAGCTATTGCTCGATGATCGGTTTCGAGGTCTCGTAGCCGATCCTGGAGACTGGTTCCGCCCTGTCGAAGGCAAGCATGTTCACGCCTTTGCACTCGATCTCGAGGAAGAGGTCGCCGGTCTCGTCGTCGCCGTGGGGTTGGTCGCGTAGCGAGCCGACGATCATCGTGCGCATCAGCACTCCGGCCAGGCTCGGGTACGGGGACCGCTGCCGCCCGAGACGAGCCCGGAGCGCCTGCCAACCGGAGATCGACATGCCGTAGTCAGTCCGCGCCGCGGCCCGGCTTCGGACGCGACATTGACGGCAATCACCGAGCCGATGCCGGGATGGGCGCGCATCGGTTCGACCGGGAGGTTGGCCAACACGCCGCCGTCGACGAGCAGATCGCCGCGATACGGAACGGGCGGGAGGACGCCGGGGATGGCGACGCTGGCCCGGACCGCCAAAGCCAGCTCACCGCGATTGTGGACCTCGAGCCGCGAGGCCGCGAGGTTCGTCGACACGCAGAAGTAGCCCAGCCACAGATCGTCGATGTCCATTCCGCCGAGCGACTCAGCGATGCTCTTCGAGATGCGGGCGCCTCTCAGAACCGAAACGACCGGGACCGTGTAGTCGAGGAGATTGTGGAACTGCCTGGTCACTGCCTCGAGCAGCTCAGCTGGCGGAAGTCCGAGTGCGACCCCGGCCCCGATCGGAGCGCCGATCGAGGCACCCCCCACTCGGTCGACCGCGACGCCGAGCTCGTGCAGTGCCCGCATCCGCCAGACAGCTGACTAGACCAGAGCACACCAACGAAGGAAAGGACCCATCATGTATGTCGGAGGCGGACTTCTCGTCACAATCCTCGTCATTTTGCTGATCATCTATTTGGCCGACCCCGGCATGTGCATGTCCTTTGTTCGAAACCGGCACGGATCGATTGTGCCGGCGGTCGGGTAGCTGAGGGGTCCGTGTCAAGGCGCCTGAACTGCGGCCGCTCGACTGACACCACGTGCGGTGCAATGAGCGCCAGCGGATGTGAACCGCGGTAGCTCCCCCATCCCGGCACGCTCGTTCTGCACGCGTATTCCAGGGTCCCCCGCCCGGGGGAGGTTCTCGGCGCGCCGGTCCTTGATGCTGGGAGTATGACGAGCAATGTGTTGGAAACCCCAGCGGCCACGAGCTGGCTACGACCTCTGCGGTGGGCCGAGGCGGCCATGAGCGGTCCGGCCACCGTGTCGGGCAGCAGCGGAGAGTTCGCGCTCCCCGTAGGTACGGTGACCTTTCTTTTGACCGACGTTGAGGGCTCGACCTCGGCCTGGCAGGCGGCGCCCGCTGCGATGGGTGGTGCGATCGCCCGGCACTACGCAATTCTCGACGCCGCAGTTGCGGCGAATGGTGGAGTCCGACCGCAGGAGCAGGGCGAGGGCGACTCGATCGTGGCCGCTTTCGGACGTGCCTCTGATGCGGTGAAGGCCGCGGTGGCGGCGCAGCAGGCACTGGCAACTGAGCCGTGGCCGGACGGTCTCGCCGGCCCCATACGCGTTCGCATGGCGATCCACACCGGCGAGGCGCAGATGCGCGACGAGGCGAACTACGTAGGCCAGGCGATCATTCGAACGGCGAGACTCCGAGCAATCGCTCACGGCGGGCAGGTGCTGGCGTCGCAGGCCGTCCGCGACCTGGTGATCGACCAGCTCGGTGACCGCATCGAATTACTCGACCTCGGAGTGCATCGTTTGAAGGACCTTGCCCGTCCGGAGCACGTCTGGCAGGTTGCCGCGGAGGGCATGGATCGTGGCTTCCCACCGCTCAAATCCCTTGACGCTGTCCCGAACAACCTGCCGACGGAGCTTTCGAGCTTCGTCGGGCGACAGGCGGAGATCGCGGCGCTGTGCGCGCTCGTCGCAGGGAACCGATTGGTGACGATCAACGGTGCGGGCGGCGCCGGGAAAACACGTATTGCGCAGCAGGTGGCCGCACAACTGAGCGACCGTTTCCCCGATGGAACCTGGTGGGTCGAGCTTGCGCCGGTCGACGCGTCCTCTGTCAGAGGGGCGATCGCTTCGGTGGTATCGATAAACGACCCGAACCGCCTTGTCGAGCGACTTGGTGGTCGGATGCTGCTTGTCCTGGACAACTGCGAGCATGTGCTCGAAGTGATCGGCCCCCTTGTCCATCAGGTTATGGGCAAGTGCCCGGACGTCACGGTGCTGGCGACGAGCCGTGGGGCGTTGGACGTGCCGGGCGAGGTCACCTGGCGGGTGCCGCCGATGGACGCCCCGCCGGTGGGCGAGGCGGTCGCCGTTGATAGTCTCGGGCAGTTCGACGCCGTGCGCCTCTTCGTCGATCGGGCGCAGAAGACTAGGCCGAACTTCGTGTTGACTACGCAGAACGGCCCGGCGGTTGCCGAGTTGTGCGCACGGCTCGACGGCATCCCTCTGGCGATCGAGTTGGCTGCGGCACGGGTGAAGTCGTTGACGGCGGAGCAGATCCTCGTCGGGCTGGAGGACGCTCTGCGGTTGCTGACCGGCGGGTCTCGCCTCGTCATGCCGCGGCGGCAGACGCTCGAAGCGTCGATCGGTTGGTCGCACAACTTGCTCGGCGAACGCGAGCGGGTGCTGCTCCGGCGGTTATCGGTGTTCGCCGGCGGTTGGGAACTCAGCGCCGCCGAAGCCGTATGCG
>JANMYF010000270.1:0-26963 GCA_031381685.1 Acidimicrobiia bacterium | reverse complement strand
GCGAGGTGCTGCCCGATCCGCCGAGCCCGCTCGGGTGGGATCTCACCTTCGACAACGGTGGTTGCGCGTTGGGCTGGCGTGACTGCATGGTGAAGCGCCTCGGGATGTCCGAAGCCGAAGTGCACCCGACCCGGCCCGAAGTCTTCGGCGTGTTCGGCGGCTACGCGTTTCTCGGCATCACGCTGCTTCGCGTGTGGGCAGAACGCACGCCGGGTTTTACCGCGGACGCCCTTGATGCCGCATACTTCGCCGGCCACCCCGGCATTCCTCGATACGTTGCCGAACCGTGGCACGCGAACGAAGCGACCACGGCGAAGATGACCGAGTGGCTGGGCTGGGTGATGGGTGACCGCAACCAGGACGAGCTCGAGGCTGACCGCCTTGCCACCCGCTCCCTGCGTGCCTCGCGGCCGGACCTCTCTGCCTTGACCGATGCCGACCTATTCGATCGGGCACTCTCGCTTCGGCCTGTGCTCCGGGACCTGTTCAGCCAGCACATCAACCAGTCGGGTGCCGCGGGTATCGGACCCGGTGTCCTCGGCGCGGTGTGCGCCGCCGTGGGCGATCCCACGGCGACGATGCGCCTGCTCGGAGGTGTTGGCGGGGTCGACTCGGCCGAGCCATCGGCGGCGATGTGGGAGCTCTCCCGCACGGTGCGGGCGAGCGAATCGCTCGGGGCCGCCTTCGACGCCGGTGTCGAAGGGCTCACCGAGCGCCTCCGGGCCGACACCTCCACGACGACCGCAGCATTCCTCGCCTCACTGAACCATTTCCTGGCCGAATTCGGGTCCCGGGGTCCGAACGAGTGGGACATCCATTCCCACACGTGGGAAACGAAGCCCGACCTGGTCCTCGCCGCCGTCGATCGGATGCGCTTCGCCGATGACAGCGCCGCGCCGAATCTCCACCAGGCGGCCGCGGAGGCGGACCGACTCCAGCTCGGCGCGGAGATCGCCGCGAAGCTCGCCGGTGATCCCGAGACCCAGGGTCAGTTCAACGCCGCGCTGGCATCGGCGGTGACTTTTCTCGCCGGACGGGAACGATCGAAGACGAACATCATCCGCGCGCTTCACGAGGTGCGGATGGCGGTGTGGGAGATCGGTCGCCGTGCCGTCGCTCGAGGAGTGCTGTGCGAGCCCCGCGACATCTGCCTCTTCTTCGCCGACGAAGTTGATGCAATCATCAACGGAACATCGGCCGACACGAAGGCGACGGCCGCAGCCCGGCAGGCCCACCTCGACTGGCTCGGTTCGCTCGAACCCCCCTTCATCATGACCTCGGCGCCCACGTCGAACACGCAGTGGCCCAGGCGCGGTGAGAACCGGGCGCCCACTGGCGCGGTCGGTGACGTGCTCACCGGACTCGCCGGCTGCCCCGGAGTCATCACCGGTCGGGCCCGGGTCATCCTCGACCCCTCCGACCCCGGGGCACTCGAGCTGGGCGAGATCCTGGTCGCCCCCATGACCGATCCGGCCTGGACGCCGCTCTTCGTCTCGGCGGGAGGGGTCGTCGTCGACGTCGGGGCGCCGCTCAGCCACGCCATCATCGTCAGTCGAGAACTCGGCATCCCGTGTGTGGTGTCGGTGAACGGCGCCACCGAGCGGATCCCCGACGGCGCGCTGGTCGAAGTCGACGGCAGCAACGGAACGGTGACGATCCTCGAACTGCCGTAAGGCTCCCGGAGCTACTGCGCTTGGAGGTGCAGCAGGATCATCGACTCGGGGTCCATGATCGGTGGCTGCAGGCCGAGCGTGCGGAGCACGCGTCCCCGCGCCGCGACACCTTCGGTGATCCAGGCGGGCTGGTGGGGAAACGGATGGGGGTGCTCGATCACCAGCGGGAGGACTTCGACGCGGTACAGGAGTTCGTCGTCGAGTCCGGCGAACTGCAGCGGCTCGACGACGAGCGATGCCGGCGTCTCCACAAGCGCAAACGAGTACAGGCCGTCACGGCGATCGGAGCTCACGACTCCGTGGGCGACGACGGCGGAATTCGGGTGATCGAGCCGAATCGAGGTGCCGGCGTGGAGGAGTGGACGGAACTGCTTGTGTATTCGGATCACCCGCTCGAGCGCGGCCAGGTCCTCGTTTGACGCATTCAGCACGTTCCATTCGATACCGAGGTGACCGAAGAACGCCGTGCCGGCGCGAAACGCCAGCGAATGACGGCGGCGCGTCGTGTGGGAGACCGGGCCCCCGATGTGAGCTCCCATGTACTCCGGTGGGAAGACATGACTGAACCCTCGCTGGATCCGCTGTCGGTCGAGCGGGTCGTTGCAGTCGCTCGTCCACGCCCGGCTCGTGCGGCGGAGGATGCCGAAGTCGATGCGACCCCCACCTGATGCACAGGTCTCGAACTCGACCATCGGATGACGGGCCCGGAGATCATCGATCAACGCATAGACCGCGGTGGTCTGCCGATGGATCGACGCGCGTCCGCTCGACGAGCCCTGCACGATCGCTCGGTTCATGTCCCACTTGACGTACGAGATCGGGTACTCGGTGAGCAGCGCGCTCATCTTCTCGAGCAGGTAGGCACGCACCTCCGGCAGTGCCACATTGAGCACGAGCTGGTGGCGCCCGAGCACGGGTTCGTAGCGGCGATCGCCGAGCACCCAGTCAGGATGTGCCCGGTACAGATCGGAGTCGGGGTTGACCATCTCCGGTTCGAACCAGAGTCCGAACTCCATGCCCAGTCCGACCACGTGGTTGACGATCGGCCACAGCCCTTCGGGCCAGATGGCGGTATCGACCCACCAGTCACCGAGTCCGGCACGATCATCGCGTCGTCCCTGGAACCAGCCGTCGTCGACGACGAACCGTTCGACACCGAGTTGGGCCGAGCGATCGGCCAACTCGAGCAGGGTGGGGAGTTCGTGATTGAAATACACGGCCTCCCAGATGTTCAGCATGACCGGTCGGGGTCCGGTCGGCGCATTGGGGTCATTGCGGAGCTCCTGGTGAAACCGGTGACTCACGCCGTTCGATCCGTCGGAGGAATGGGCGAGGGCGACCCAAGGAGTGGAGTACGCCTCTCCGGGGGCGAGCACTATCTCGCCCGGCATGAGCAGTTCCTCGATCTGCAGGCATCGGCGTCCATCGGGCGGCGACTGCATCGACATCGACGCATTCCCGCTCCACTCGAGATGCGCCGCCCACACTTCGCCCGTGCTGTCGGTGAACGAGCGGGTCCCGACGAACGCCATTGGGGGACGGTCGTGCGAAGTGCGGCCGGAGCGGTTCTCGACGAGAAGGGTCCCGGTCGCCAGGGGCGCCCTTTCGGGCAGGAACTCGTTGGTCCATCGGCCGGCGAACGTGAGCGTGTCCTGGGCCCGGGCCGGGAGCGGCACGGTGATCCGAAGAGCGTTCAGCTGGTACTCCGAAACCCCTTCATTCGTAAGTGTGCTTTGGATCCGTACGACGCCGGAGGCCCGCATCTGGATGTCTGTTCGGAGCGCGAGACCGGCCACCGGATCGGTGCTTGCGAAGGTGATCGCGTTGTCACCGGGGACAACCGTGACCAGCCCGAAGCGAGGGGCCCAATCCCGGCCGTCGGGGCGGTGCCCTTCGATGCCGGGCCGACCGAGGTATCCCGCGCTGTGCTCGGGAGTGATCGCCACTGGTGCCACCACATCGAGACCGCCATTCGGAACCGGTGACTCGACGACGCCTGCGATGCCCTCGGAGTCATTGCCGATGTCAGTCCCCCAGTGGAGGATTGTCGGTCCGCCGCTGGAGGCGTCGACGACGAGGCAGGTGTCGTCGTCGGAACGCAGGACGTGGACCGAAGGCAGGGACTGGCCGGACGTCGACGTTCTCACGGGAAAGAACGGTAGCGGCCGATCTGTCGTCCAACGCGTCGACGCCCCCGGCGTGACGGACCGGGGGCATCGATGCGGAGAGACACCCGAAGGGCGCGGGTGCGTGGGTCGATCAAAACTTCCGTCAGGGGGATTTCGGGGCAGCAGCCCAGCTACCTGATGGCGATGACCGTTGCTGCGGCGGCGGTTGCGTGGGTGACCTCGTCGATCAGGATCAGGTGGCCGGTCGACCGATTGTGCCGGGCCGTATCGGCGACGATGGCCTGGTCGAGGCGAACGGTAAGGCGACCGAGGTCGTTGAGGGCCAGCGAAGGCGTCGCTGTCGGTTGGAGCGTTGTCGGATCGAGCCGAAAGCCCACCGAGGTGATGGTCGCGCCGACGTGACGGGTGAGGTGCTTCACCACCATGTGTCGCCCCGCGAGGGCAGGCTCCTCGGTCATCCAGCAGACGTCGACGTCGAGCTCGCTTCCGACGACCGGCGAGAGAGCGGCACTGCCGACGACGAGTACGTCGCCGCGGCCGACGTCAACGTGGTCCCGGAGTTCGATGGCGATGGCGTCACCTGGCGACGCGTGGTCCGCGGCGACACCAGACACCGTAAGCGTGCGTATGGTGCTGCGCAACCCGGCCGGTAGCACCACCACCTCGTCGCCGACCTTGATCGGCCCCCCGGTGAGCCGGCCGGCGTAGCCCCGGTAGTCGCTTCCGGCACGAATGGTCCACTGCACGGCGAGGCGCGCCCCGACGTGCACGGCTGATTCGTCGATCTCGATGGACTCGAGTAGGTCAAGGATCGTTGCGCCGTCGAACCACGGCGCGTTGACCGACCGGTCGACCACGTTGTCCCCCTGGAGCGCGGAGACGGGAACCGGGTGGAGGGTGACATCGGCATGGAGGTCGCCAAGGATGGCTTCGACCTCTTCTACGACCGCGGTGTACGCGCTTTCGCTCCATGCGACCAGATCCATCTTGTTCACCGCGAGCACGACGTGCCTGACGCCCAGCAGCGCGGCGATGCCGAGGTGGCGCCGTGTCTGCTCCACGACTCCATGGCGGGCGTCGACGAGCACCAGGGAGACATCGGAGACCGACGCTCCCGTCACCATGTTCCGGGTGTACTGCGCGTGCCCGGGGGTGTCGGCCAGCACGAAGCTCCGCTTCGGCGTGGCGAAGTAGCGATACGCGACATCGATGGTGATGCCCTGTTCGCGTTCGGCTCGCAGACCGTCCGTCAACAGCGCCAGGTTCACTTCCTGGTCGCCATAGCGGCGGCTCGCCCTGATGACCGCGTCGAGCTGGTCCTCGAAGATCGTCTTGGTGTCGTGCAACAGTCGACCGATGAGCGTCGACTTCCCGTCGTCGACCGAGCCGGCGGTGGCGATCCGAAGCTGACGTGTGGTGCTGCGGGTGGTGGACATCAGAAGTAGCCCTCTCGTTTGCGGTCTTCCATGGCGGCATCGGAGATGCCGTCGTCGGCGCGGGTGGCGCCACGTTCGGTGATTCGCGCCGCTGCCGTTTCGGCGATCACGTCGTCGACGGTTGCCGCGTGGGAACGCACGGCGCCCGTGCAGCTCTGGTCGCCGACCGTTCGATACCGGACGGTCTCTTCAAACGCCGACTCGTGCGCTTCGAGAACGACCGGACCACCGACGGCGAGGAGCATCCTTGACCGTTCGACGACGACGCGGCGGTGCGAGAAGTAGATGTTGGGCAGCGGGATGCCCTCGAGGCCGATGTACGACCAGATGTCGAGTTCGGTCCAGTTGCTCAGTGGGAAGGCTCGAAGATGCTCGCCCGGATGTATGCGCGCATTGAGCATGTTCCACGGCTCGGGGCGTTGCTGGCGGGGCTCCCAACGTCCGCGTGTGTCCCGGAACGAGAGCATCCGCTCCTTAGCGCGGGCCTTGTCTTCATCCCGTCGCCCCCCGCCGAACGCTGCATCGAAGCCGTGCTCAGCGATGGCGTCGAGCAGGGTGACGGATTGAAGACGATTGCGGCTACCGGTGGGGCCGGGGTCGCTGACCCGGCCGCGCCGGATCGATTCCTCGACGCTGGCGACGAGCAGTTCGAGGCGATGCCGGGCGACGAACTCGTCACGGTACGAGAGCACCTCTTCGAAGTTGTGGCCGGTGTCGACGTGCATGACCGGGAACGGAAGCCGACCGGGGCTGAACGCCTTCAGGGCGAGGTGCAGCAGGACCGCTGAGTCCTTCCCGCCCGAGAAGAGCAGCACCGGTGCCCGGGTCTCCGCCGCGACCTCGCGGATGATGGTGATCGCTTCGCTCTCCAACTCGGCCAGGACGCGACTCCCTTCCGACCGGACCGAAGCCGATGTGGTGACCGCACTCATGCGTGCAACCCGCACTCGGTCTTGTCCTGCCCGGACCACCGGCCCGCCCGTTTGTCCTCGCCGGGCGCCACCGGGCGGGTGCACGGCCAGCAGCCGATGGAGGGAAATCCCCGCTCCGAGAGCGGATTCGCCGGCAGATCGTGAAGTTGTGCGTACAGGGCCATGTCGTCGTCGGACAGCGTCGCCAACGCATTGATCTTGACCACGCCCCGCGCCTCGTCCCAGCTGACGATCGGCGCATTCGCCCGGGTCGGGCCGTCGGCGCGGCGCACGCCGGTGACCCATGCCGTCTTGGACGCGAGGATCCGTTCGAGCGGCTCGACCTTGCGGGCGTTGCAGCATTCCGACGTTGACGTTTGCCAGAGGTTGTCGGGTACCACCGACGGAAGGGGATGTTCCACTCGCAAACGGAGATCAAGTCGACGAGAAAGTTCGTTCGCATACCAATGGGTCTCCGCAAACAGATACTGGGTGTCGATCATCACCACGTCGGCTTCGGGCGCAGCGGTAGCCATCAGGTGGGCGAGTACCGGGTCCTCGAAGCTCACGGTGGCCACGAGGCCGGTGCCGAAGCGCTTCGACGCCCAGCGAATCACCTCGATCGGGTGGCTGGATTCGAACGACTGCGAGATCTCCTCGAGCTCGGCTGTCGTCAGGGTGGCGGTGGCAGTCATGGTTCTCCGGCGGTGGGGTGTACTGGGGTGGACGAGCAAGGTCAGATGAGGCCGGCGAGGCGGAGCCCGCTGGCGCCGAGCACGAGGGCGAGAACGGGGCGAAGGACGAGCTCGGGCACCTTGTGCGCCAGACGGGCACCCGCCCAGGCTCCGGGCAGGGCGCCGAACAGCACCGGGACGATGAGCGAGATGCGGGCGTCGCCGAAGATCACGTGACCCAACGCGGCGGAGGCGACAAGCGGCACCGCCTGCATGAGGTCGGTGCCGACGAGTGTCGAACCGGCCAGCTTGGGGTAGCACCAGGACAGGAGCACGAGCATGAGCGACCCCGAACCCACGGACGTGAGACCGACGAGAAAACCACCGGCCGCGCCGATTGCGATCGTCGGGGCGATGCGGAGCGGCGGAACGGTGAACCCGTCATTTGCCATCCGCGCGCTGCGGACCATGCGGACGACCATGAGCGTCGCGGCGAGGAACAGCACCGCACCGATGATCGGCTCGACCCGGGTTTCGCTGTTCTTCCCGAAAAACCGGTTGATGGCAACCGACCCGGCAAACGCGGCCGGCACGGACCCTGCCGCCAGCCACCCGACGATGTCGCGGCGAACACTCCCTTTGCGGCTGTGGGTGAGTGCTCCCACCGGCTTCATGAACAGGGAAACGACAAGATCGCTCGAGACCGCGACGCGGGCGGGGAGCCCGAGGCCGAGCACGAGCAGAGGGGTGAGAAGCGCTCCGCCCCCCATGCCGGTCATGCCCACCAGCACCCCGACGCAGAGTCCACCCGCCGCGATAGCGGGCGAACTGGCAGTGGCGAGAACGGGGGACACGGGCTGCTCTATAACCCGACTATTCCTATCGTCAAATAGGGTTTACGGAGAGGTCGGGAACGCCAAGGGAATCGGGGCGGATCAGAGTCCTTGGAGGTGGGCGGCGTCGTTGTAGCGGGCCAGACGCCATCGTCGAACGTCCTCTACGGCGGTCGTAACGCCATCGTTGTCGATCGCGTCGTGCGACCCGGTGGTCGGGGGCACGTACGGACGAAAGGAGCGCAATTCCCACTCGGTGAGCGAGGTGTTCGTCGTCTCGAAGTCGATCGGGGCGCGGGTGAACGGATCGAGCCCGAAGAAGTGAAAGAGGCTCGCATCGACCACGCCGCCGTGGGCGACCAGGGCAATCGTCTGGCCAGCGTGGGCGGCGGCCAGACGGTCGAGTGCCTTCCCGACCCGCGCCGCGAAGTGGACCCACGTCTCGCCCCCCGGTGCGAACGCGACGGACGGGTCCCATCCTTCCACCGCGCCGTAGAACGCGAAGTACTGATCCCACGTCATCCCCTCGGCCTCACCGGGACGGACCTCCTCGATGTCCGCATCGAAGAGGTCAACGCCGCGGTCGATCGAGGACGCGATGATCTCCGCCGTCTCGCGGGCTCGACGTATCGGTGATGCCACGATGACATCCGGAGCAAAGCCTTCCGTCCGCAAGCGACTCGCGAGTCGCTCGACCTGCTGTCGACCGAGGTCGGACAGGCCGCGACACTGGGCCACGCCCTCGACCCGCCGTTCAACGTTGCAAATCCCTTGGCCGTGGCGTATCAGCGTGAGCCGGGTCGGGCCGGGGAGACTGGTCATGGTTGGCAACGAGCGACGCGAGCGGTCGGGGTTGTCAGCGCGCTGAGGATTCGTGGGCCTTTGCCACTGCTTCCAGCGTGGTGGTGATCGCCTTGACGATTCCGGTCACGTCGAGCCCGAGCTCGGAGAGGATCTGGTTCGGCTTTCCGTGCGCCAGGAACTGGCGCGGCGTCCCGAGGACAACAACCGGACCGATCGGCAACGTGTTGGCGAGTCGATGCGACGTGATCGCCGCCGTGATCATCGAACCGATGCCGCCTTCGGCCATACCGTCCTCGACGGTCACCACGACATCGAAACCGGCGGCATCGGCGATCATCCTCGGATCGAGCGGCACGACGACCCGAGGGTCCCACACGGTCACCTCGAGGCCGTGCTCGGCTCGCAACAGCGATGCCGCTCCCTCTGCGGCTTCGAGCAGACGGCCGACGCCGATCACGCACACCCGAGCCGTCGCTCCACCGTCCACGACGCGTCGTGCCTCGAGCCCCGTGCCGACCTGATCAGCGGGGACCTGGCGGGCCACGCCTCGGGCGAAACGTACGCACGTCGGGCCGTCGGTGATGTTGATCGCGCTGCGCAACTGCACGGCGAGCTCCTGGGCCGATGAGGGCGCAAACAGCGTGAGGCCGGGGATCTTGGAACACAGGACCATGTCGAGTACGCCGTGATGCGATGCGCCGTCCTCGCCGGTGATCCCGGCCCGATCGAGGACGAACGTGACGGGCAGCCGGTGAAGGCCGACATCGAGGTTGGCCTGGTCGAATGCCCGCGAAAAGAACGTCGAGTACAGCGCCACGACCGGCTTCAGGCCGCCCAGCGCCATGCCCGCGGCGAGGGTCACGGCGTGCTGCTCGGCGATGCCGACGTCATGGAATCGCTCAGGGAATTCTGCCTGGAAGGGAAGCAGTCCGGTCGGTCCGGGCATTGCTGCAGTGATCGCGTGCAGATCGCGCCGGGTCCGGCTGATCTCCAACAGTGCGTTGGTGAACTCGTTGGTCCAGGAACTCGGCGAGGCCTTCGCTTTGCCGGTCTTCGAGTCGAAACCGGCGGGCACGTCGTGGAGGTTCTTCTCCTCGTCGTCCTCGGCGAAGCGGTACCCCTTGCCCTTCTGGGTGAGGCAGTGCACGACAATCGGCCCGTCGAACTCGGCGGCGTCGCGGAGCACCGACTCGAGCATCGGCAGGTCGTGGCCGTCGACCGGCCCGATGTAGCGCACCCCGAGGTTTTCGAAGAACGCCAGCGGCTCATCGATCACCTCACGAAGTGCGGACTTGACGCCCTTCACGGTGCGTCGGCTGATCTGGCCGACGAGGGGAAGGTTCTCGATAATGGCTTCCGATTTCTTCTTGCCGCGTGCGTAGCTCGGCTTCGTGCGGATACGGGTGACAGTGCGCGTCAGCCCGGAGATGGTCGGTGCGTACGAACGGCCGTTGTCATTCAGCACGATCAGCACCCGGGCGTTGGTATGTCCGAGGTTGTTCAGCGCCTCGTAGGCCATGCCGCCGGTCATGGAGCCGTCGCCGATCACGGCGACGACGCGACGGTCCTTCACACCTTGGGCCTTGAGCGCTTCGGCCATGCCGTGCGCGTAGGAGAGCACTGTCGACGCGTGGGAGTTCTCGATCCAGTCGTGTTCGCTCTCGGCGCGATTGGGGTAGCCCGACATGCCTCCGGGCTGCCGGAGCGCGGCGAACTCGTTCCTGCGTCCCGTGACCAGCTTGTGGACGTAGGCCTGGTGCCCGGTGTCCCACAGGAGCAGATCCTTCGGCGAGTCGAACACCCGATGGAGGGCAAAGGTCAGCTCGACGACACCCAGGTTGGACCCGAGGTGCCCGCTGTTCTCACTCACCGCAGCGACGATGAAGTCGCGCACCTCGCCCGCCAACTCCTCGAGTTGGGGGTAGGTGAACCGGCGAAGGTCCTGGGGGGCGGAAACGGCGTCGAGAAGCACTGCGCCCAACGCTACCCCCGTGGTCGAAGTTGTCCGTCGTTGTCAGAGGCGGAAACGAGTGACGCCCGTCATGGGCACCCGAGACAGATCCGGTCAGCCGAAACGACGGGGCCGGACGAGCTGGAAGCCCATGGCGAGCTTGCGGGAGGTCGTGACCCGCACCCGGGAGGTGAACACGTCGTACTCGGCTTCCTCGATCTTGTCGAGGATGCCGCTGTAGAGGTCGCGAGCCGCCTGGATGCAGCGCTGCGAGGTCGGGGGCAGCATCGCAGAACCGAGGTCGGCGCTGGCGTAAAGCTCACGGCAGCGAGCGATCTCGTATCGCATCAGGTCCTTCCACGGCCCGTCCGCGACGCGCCGATGCGGGTCCGCGCCGAACTTTGCCAGGTCTTCCTGAGGGATGTAGACCCGGTCACGGTCGAGGTCCTCGGCGACGTCGCGCAGGAAATTCGTCAGCTGAAACGCGTCGCCGAGATCGCGCGCGTGCGGAGTGGCCGCTGCGAGGTCGCGGGGTTCGAGGATGGGGAGCATCATCTCGCCGATCACGGCGGCTGAGCCGTCCATGTAGTGCTGCAGGTCTGCGTAGGTCGCATACGTCTGCACGGTGAGGTCCATGGTCATCGAACGCAGGAACCGCCGGAAGCAGTCGACGTCGATGTCGAACGCCCGAACGGTGTGCACCACTGCCTTCAGCACCGGATGCTCGGATTTCCCGGCGGCGATCTCAGCCAGGAAACGGTCGCCGAACGCTTGCAGCGCTGCGGCGCGTGCATCGGTGCTGGCGGCGGAACCGAGATCGTCGACGATGTCATCGGCGTAGCGGCAGAACCCGTACAACGCATGCACGTGATGGCGCTTCACCCTGGGGAGGATGTTCGTCGACCAGTAGTACGTCGTGCCGCTCCGCTTGTTCAGGAGCCGGCAGATCTCATAGCTCTCATCGAGGGTGACCCAGTCCGACACCTTGATCGGCAGCGCCGGCTCGGCACCGGCCTCGTTCAGGGACACTCCACGGGAGCGGGTGGTCCAGGGGACATCCGGCAGCTTCACGTCGACAGTCTGCCTTCCCGATCCTGCGACCGCGCTCAGGTCAGTTCGGCCACGCGTTCGGCCGCGAGTCGGCCGGACAACAGCACCATCGGCACTCCGACACCGGGAACCGTCGACGAGCCGACGAACACCAGGCCCGGAACCCGCTTGTCGGTGTTCTTCGCCCGGAACGGTCCGGTCTGGAAGAACCGGTGGGAGAGCGCGAACGGGGTGCCCATAGCCATGCCCTGACGTTCCCAATCGGCCGGATCGTAGGCATGGCTCACCTCGATGTCGTCGGCCGCCGCCGGGTAGCCGAGGTCAACCACCCGCCGACGGAGGTCGGCGGTGATCCGCTCACGCTCGATGTCCCAGTTGATCCTCCCTCCGAGATTCGGTATCGGCTCGAGGACGTAGAGGATGTTGCGGCCGTCGGGGGCCAACGACGCGTCGGAATGGGTGGGAACGGTGACGAGCAGCGACGGATCGGGCATGCGGGTTCCGTCCTCGAGCAGCGCGTCGAAGGCTTCCTTCCACTGACCGCCGAAATGGATGTTGTGGTGCTCCGTACCCGTCGGCAAGTCACCCTTCACACCCGCCAGCCAGAGCAGACACGACGGGGAGTAGTGCCCTTTGCGCAGGACCCGGGGCATCTCGAGTTCCGGCAGCATCGACGAGTACGCAACCGGGGTATCGGCGTTGACGACGACAACGTCGGCCGGGATCACCGATCCGTCGGTGAGCCGCACGCCGCGCACCGACCCGTTGCCTCCGGCGGCACGAAGCACACGTTCGACCTCGGCGCCGTAGCGGAACGAAACACCCCCCTTCTCAGCGGCCTCGGCCAACCCGCGCGCGATCGCATGCATTCCGCCCTCCGGGAAGTACACACCGGCGACCGAGTCCATGTACGTGATCACGGCGTACGCGCCGAGCGCCTGGTACGGAGAGAGGCCCGCATACATTGCCTGGAAGGAGAAGATCTTCTGCAACCGGGGGTCCTTCAGGTACTTCGCCACCAGGCCGTGGAGCTTCGAGAACCCGCCCAGCTTCAGCAGCTTCAAGCCGGGAGTGATCGGCCGGGCGAGGTCGAGGACCGAGTTGAAGTTTCGGTCGATGAAATTCGGCGTTTCGACCTCATAGAGCTCGGTCAGCCAGTCGACCATCTTGTGGAACCCTTCGGCGTCCTTGGGCCCCGAGAAGCGGCGTATCTCCTCGGCCATCGCTTCCCGGCCGTGCCATACCCGCACCTCACCTCCGCCTTCCGTAGGCGAGAACGTGGCGCGGTAGGAGGGATTGACCGGTCGGATGGTCACGTGGTCCTCCATCGCCGCGCCGGCTGCGGCGAAAACGTCGGAGAGGATCCCCGTCATCGTGAGCACGCACGGGCCGTTGTCGATCCGGTAGCCACCGTCCTCGATGAGCCCGGCCCGGCCGCCGGGAATCAGACCGCGCTCGAGAACGGTCACCTCGTGCCCCTGCCCGATCAGGTTGCACGCCGCCGACAACCCACCGAGACCGGCACCCACGACGACGACACGCTTGCCCATCCCCCCAGTCTTGCCCCGGCACGCCGCTACACGCGCCGCCGACACGAAACGTCCGGAATCGGGTCAGCGATCGCGGTCGGTCACGTAGAACGCCAACGCAACCAGCGACTCGACGGCCGGCGGGGTCAACCCGCTGGACCGGATCGCGGTGATCGCCTCGTCCCGGAGTTCGCCGATCTGGGCCTCGACGACCGCAGCTGCGCCGGTGTCGACGAGGATCTCCTGTATCGACGCGATCTCGTCGGAGCGAAGGTCGGTGTGGCCGATCCGGTCGAGGAAGGTCCGCTGAGCGGGCGTGGCCGCCGAGAGGGCCCGGGCGACCAGGGCGGTGGGCTTTCCTTCCCTGAGATCATCACCCACGGGCTTGCCGGTCACGCTCTCGTCGCCGAGCGCACCGAGGAGATCGTCTTTCAACTGGAACGCCTCGCCGAGCGGTAGCCCGTAGGCGGACAGCGCTGCATCGAAGCGCTCGTGCTGGCCGGCCAGCGCCGCTCCGAGGTGAAGCGGTCGCTCGATGGTGTACTTGCCCGACTTGTAGGTGCAGATCCGTTGCGCCGACTCGACGCTCGGACCGCCCCGGACCGTGCCGAGCAGATCGAGGTATTGCCCGATGTTCACCTCGATGCGAAGCTCGGTGAAGATCGCCTGCGCGGCGCGCGGCAGATCGTTCATCAGGAGGTCGGCGTAGACGAACGCGAGGTCGCCGACGAGGATGGCGACGCCCTCGCCGAAGCGGCGATCCTCGGCCCGCCAGCCGTTCTTCTGGTGGGCATCGATGAATTGGACGTGGACGGCATCCATGCCCCGACGGCGCAGCGACGCATCCATGACGTCGTCGTGGACCAACGCGAACGTGTGGAGCAACTCAAGCCCGGCTCCGGCGTCGACGACGTTGTGATCGAAGGGATCCCCGCCGGCGCCGACGAACGCCCAATGACAAAATGCCGGACGCAGACGTTTCCCCCCGGCGAGAACCAGATCCCGCAGCGAGGAAAGTGGGGCGGCGAGGTCGGCGTCGACCGCGGTCCAGCGGATCAGCTCGCCATCGAGGAGTTCCCTGATGCGGACGTCGACGCGTGCGGCGATCTCGGCGAGTGTTGACGGAGCGGAGGACACGGCCTGATCGAAGTTAGTGCTGAATCCGGAGATTTGGGCACCGGGCGCATGGCGTTGTCGCTGTCCGGGTCAGCCGAGCAAGAGCGCGGCGAACGGAAACAACGCGATGGCGAACACCACGACCGCCACGCTGACCAGGACGGGCACGAGGAGTCGCAGCGCAGCGGCCATCGACGCCATGTCGGCGGCGAACGGGTCGACAACGACTTCGCGTGAAGAATTCCGGACAAGTCGATCGGCCAGCCCGGCGTGTTGACCTCCGTTGGTGGACAATGAAGGTATGTCCGACGTCGCGCTCGACTCCATCGAATGGGAAACGCTGGGAAAGGCGATTCGCGAGCGGCGTCTGGCCCGTGATCTGACCTTGGTGGAACTCGCCGCGGAGGTCGATCTGTCGCAGCCGTTTCTTTCCCAGGTCGAGAACGGGCGGGCGAGGCCCTCGATGATGTCGCTCTACCGGATCGCCCATTCTCTCGGCACCACCCCACAGGCCTTCTTCGGCGGTCCGATCGGAACGACGACGGAACCGACCCTGATCCGGGCAGGGGAGGAGACGGTGGTCGAGGTGACGGGTACCGCCGCGGAATCGGTCTGTCATCTCATGCTCGCCGGAACGGCGCCGTTCCACGTTCTCGAGTTCGAGGGGCTCCCGTCGGAGTTCCTCGACTACTGGGAACATGAGGGCTTCGAGGCGCTCTACGTGATCGACGGGACCATCGAGGTCGATCTCGAGGGCGCGGTCTCGACGCTCGGCGCCGGCGACTTCTTCTCCTATCCCTCCCGCCTCCCGCACCGCCTGAGGAGCGTGTCGAAGCGCAAAGCCCGCGTGCTTCTCGTCGAGACCAAGGTCGAATCCCTCCAGGACCGCGGTCCGGCCAGCCACGCACCCAAGCCGCTCCTGCGCGCCCGCGGCCGTCGCCGCGTCAAGCCGAAGCCCGGCAGCGCTGCGCTCGGCGCAGTCGACTGACCTATGAACCCCGCCGGTTCCGGGCGACGCGCAATTCGATCCGACCGTCGCGCTCTCTCGCCTCGTGGACGGAGAGGTCGACCTTGACCGGTCGGCTGATCGCTTTGCCGGTGGCGATGTCGAAGCGTCCGTTGTGCTTCGGGCACTCGATCACCCCGTCGGCGACGTGGCCCTCGCAGAGGCGGAACGCTCCGTGGGTGCAGAGCCCATCGCTGGCGTGGACGGTTCCGTCGGCCACCCGGTAGACGGCGTACGTCTGATCACCGCAATCGAACCCGAGCACGTCATCGATGGCCAGCGCAGCTGAGGGGCCGACGATGACCCACCCGTCGTTCGCCTCCGGGTCCGGCGCGCCGGCACCGCGCGGCGTCTCGTTGCGCTGAGGGTCCGGGGGTGTCGGGGAAGCGCTCGGAGTGGGAAGCAGCGATTTGCGATCGATGAAGAACGTCGGGTCCTTCGCCTGACCGTGTGCCGCTCGGAGGATCTCGCGGTACGCCGCCCGGAAACCCGGGTACACGGGCGGGAAGTCCGTCTTGACCGCTTCATGGAGGGCAGGCAATGCGTGGAACGGCACCGTCGGGAACATGTGGTGTTCGATGTGGTAGTTCATGTTCCAGTAGAGATAACGGTGCAGGCGGTTCATCCTCACCGTTCGGCTGTTCAGCCGGTGATCGAGCGTGTCCTCGGCAAGACCGGCGTGCTGCGTGACCCCGTAGGCCACCATGAGCCACTTGCCGTAGAAGCTGGGACCGATGACGAAGAGCAGGGGCTCCACACTCCGGGTCGCAATGGCAACCGCGACCGTAAGCGCCCATAGGAAGACGTAGATGCGCGCCGTGAGAATGGCCTTCGGGCGTTCCGACTCCGGGACGAAGTCGAGCTCTGCCGGCGTAAGGCGGCCGATGACGTTGCCGAGGATCTTGCGGGTCTCCCCGGGATTGGACGACAGGCCGAAGCATTCCTTGAGCGGTCCTCGCAGCCGCATCGGGCGGGGGTTGGCGATCTCCGGATCGCGGCCGACGATAATGGTGTCGCTGTGGTGGCGCACGTGGCTCCAGCGCCATGACACCGCCTCGCGCCACACCATGAACGAGGCGAGGTAGTAGACCGCGTCGTTCATCCAGGCGGACTTGAACGCTGTGCGATGGCCGCACTCGTGCCAGCGCGAGTCGCTCACCGATCCATAAAGCGTTCCGTAGACGAAGAACGCCGGGATCATCCACCACGTGCCAAAGGTTCGATGCGCGACGTAGCCCGACCCGGCGAGCAGGGCGAACCACAGGAGGGTGTCGCGCACTGCGGGCCCGTCGCGACGGGCCATCAACGTGCGCATCTCGTCCCGAGGGACTGGGGTTGTGTACCATTGGGCATCGGCGAGGCCGCGATCGATCGAGCGGGCGCGCTCCGGGCCCACGAGCGAGTAGTCGCGTAGCGACGATGCCCCGGCCGCGATATTCATGTGGCTAATACTGTCACGGTGACGCGGGAGGGTCCAGGGTGCGGTCTCCCATTGAACTGATCAATATTCCCGACTACCGTTCGTTGCGTGAGCGCTATCACCGCCGCGGATCAGGCACTGTTCGAGCGGAACGGATTCGTCGTGAAGCGGGGGTTGTTCACGACCGCGGAAATGGCGGTGCTGCTCAACGCCTTCACCGCCGACGAGGCAATTCACGAGCGCGCGTATGGAGTCGACGACGGACAGGGAGGCGCCACCGAGATTGCGCTCTGGAACGAGCCGGGTGACGATTCTTTCGGAGCCGTCGCCCGGGGGGAACGACTGGTCCGCGCCGCGGAGATTCTGTTGGGCGGCGAGGTGTATCACTACCACTCCAAGATCACCATGAAGCGTCCCGGATCGGGTGGCACCTGGGTCTGGCATCAGGACTACGGGTACTGGTATTCCAACGGCTGCCTTCGCCCCGACATGCTCACGGTGGCCATTCCCCTCACCCCGAACAACGAAGCGAACGGCTGCCTGAACGTGCTCGCCGGTTCGCATCTGATGGGTCGTGTCGATCACGGTTTCGTCGGCAAGCAGACCGGAGCTGATCCATCGCGCGTGGCCGCGGCCGAGCAGCGCCTTGATCGGGTGGCGTTCGAAGCCGAGCCCGGCGACGTGATGTTCTTCCACTCGAACACGCTGCACACGTCGGCACCGAACAGGTCCGATTCGGACCGTCATCTGCTGCTCGTTGCCTACAACGCCCGGTCGAACGATCCCTATCTCGAACACCACCACCCCGGGTATCACCCGATCGAAGTGCTCACCGATTCCGAGATCTTGGCGCGCGCCGGTCGCCATGAAGGTGAGAAGCGCGTCTTCCTCAACCCGGACAACGACAAGAGCATCGCCGGCTTCGAAACACTGGCGGTTTCATGATGCCGCTCGGCCCCGACCACTCGTCGGAAGACCTGGTCGCCCGGCCGTACGGGGTCAGCGCCGAAACGTAAGCGTGCTGCCCTTCAGCGGCGGGAAACGGTCGCCCACTTGCCGACCATCTTGTTGTTCAGCCAGCCGAAGAACATGAACACGGCGACGCCCATGCCGGCGGAGAGGAACACCGCAGTGAGCAGGTTCTCGCCTTCGAGCTTGGCGGCGTAGCGCTTGAGGAGCTGGCCGATCCCGACGTCGCCCTGGCCGAAGAAGAAGTCGCCGACGATGGCCCCGATCACCGAGAGTCCTGCGGAGATACGCAGTCCGGCGAAGATCGCCGGCTGGGCCGCCGGGAACTGGATCTTGCGGAGGCGGGTGAGCCGGCCGGCGCTGTGCAGCGTGAGCAGGTCGTGCATGCCCTGATCGGCGGACGTGAGACCGAACAGGGTGTTGACGACGATCGGGAACAGCGAGATCAGCACAGTCACGAACACCCGCGAGTTGAACCCGTAGCCGAACCAGAAGCCGATCAACGGGACGATCGCCAGGATCGGCATGGACTGCAGGACCACCGAGTAGGGAAACACCGCTCGCTCGAGCAGCTTGGACTGGCTCATGAACACGGCGAGCGACATGCCGAGCGCGATGGCGATGCCGAGACCCCAGAACGCGACCTTGCCGCTCGACCACATGCCGCTGAACATCTCGGAGCGGGCATCCCCGTTCATGAACCCTTCTTGCCAAACGCGATGTGGAGGTTCGAGCAGGAAACGCCGGTCCTTGTCGAGGACCACGTAGCTCACGAAGTACCAGAAGCCGATGATGATGGCGCCCAGCACGATCGGCGGCAGCACGATGGCGGCGACGCCTTCCCTGCGCTTGATCCCCACCGGAGGTGCGTCGTCGGGAAGGACAGGGTTGCCCGAGGACGGCTGCCCGGCCACTGTGTGCGCGGCGGTGTCCGGGCTGATGGTCGCGCTCATACGTGGGCTCCTCGGAGGGCATGGCTGATCTCGCCGGACAGCGCGGCGAATGCGGGGTCGAACCGAAGCTCGGGATCGCGGGGGTAGGGAAACGGCACGTCGTACGAGGCGACGATGCGGCCGGGACGAGCGCTCATGACGAGTACCCGGGTCGAAAGGAACACCGCCTCGCTGATCGAGTGCGTGATGAACAGGCCGGCAAAGCGTTCTTGCGTGAAGAGCTTCAGCGTCTCTTCGTTCAGGTACTCGCGCGTGATCTCGTCGACCGCGCCGAACGGCTCATCGAACATCAGGAGCGGCGGCTTCAATGTGAGCGTGCGGGCGAGTGACGTCCGCATCTTCATGCCGCCGGAAAGCGACTTCGGGCGGTGGTGCTCGAAGCCCTTCAGACCCACGAGCTCGATCGCCCGCTGCGCCTCGGCGGTGCGTTCGGCCTTCCCCACGCCGTGGAGTTCCATGAGCAGCTCCACGTTGCCCCGGACCGTCCGCCATGGCAGCAGCGTGGCGTCCTGGAAGACATAGCCGATGTTCGATCGGTCGAGCACGCACTCTCCTCCGGTCTCCTTGAGCAGACCCGAGGCGATCTTGAGCAGGGTCGACTTCCCACAGCCAGAAGGTCCCACAACAGTGACGAACTCGCCCTTCGACACATCGAAGGAGACGTCGGAGATCGCCCGGGTCCCATCGGGGAACTGCATGGAGATGTTGCGGAACGACAGCGTCGGCGTGGTGGTCGCGGATGATGTCGACGGTGCGCTGAGTCCCATGGTCACTCCCTGGTGAACGGTTCGGTCGGAGCCATACCGATCATCACCAAGTGTGACGGTAGGGCATCAGTGTGTCGAGCCTGTGTTTCGGTTGGGTTGCAACTTCGTTTGAAGCCTCGTGCCGAATTGATCCGGGGCGGCCCATCAGCGTGTCGAGCCTGTGTTTCGGTTGGGTTGCAACTTTGTTGAAGCCTCTTGCCGAATTGATCCGGGGCGGCGTGAATCGGCAAGATGACCAGCATCATTGATAACATCAATGTCGCTTGTCATACAACGAGTGCCGGGATGTTCTGACGTGCCGGACACGATCACCTTCGGATCCCGAAACCCCACACAGGAGTGAGCATGCGCACCAGAACAACCGTCCTTGCCGCCGTATCGATTGCCGCCATGCTGGCGTTGTCCGCATGCAGCAGCGATTCCGCCGATACCACCGCCGCACCGGCCGAGACCGAGGCTGCGGTCGCGGAGACCGAGGCCGCACCGGCCGAGACGGAGGCTGCGGTCGCCGAGACCGAGGCCGCCCCCGCGGAGACCGAAGCGGCGGCGGCGGAGACGACTGCGGCTGCTCCGGCGGCTGCGGTCAGCCTCAAGGAAGACTGCCCGGACCCGATCGTGATCCAGACCGACTGGTTCCCCGAGTCCGAGCACGGAGCGCTCTACCAGATGATCGGTTCCGACTACAAGGTCGACACCGGCAAGAAGGTCGTCTCCGGAAGCCTCATCAACTCTGACGGCTCGGAGACCGGCATTCAGCTCGAGGTCCGCACCGGCGGACCGGCCACCGGGTTCCAGGGCCCGTCGGCGACTATGGCGACCGACTCGTCGATCACCATGGGCTACAGCTACAACAGTGAGGCGAACAACTGGTCGAAGACCCCGCTGATCTCCGTCGTCGCGCCGCTGGAGAAGAACCCGCAGATCATCATGTGGGACCCGGAGACGTACCCGACGGCCAAGACGATCGACGATCTCGCCAAGCTCGGCGTTACCTTCAACCTGTTCAGCAAGGACACGATGCTGTTCTTCAAGGCCGATGGTCGCGTCGACGACAAGTTGCTCGACCCGAGCTACGACGGCGGACCGGCCCGCTTCATCGCCGCCAAGGGCAAGATCGCCCAGCAGGGCTTTGCTTCGGCCGAGCCGTACTCGTATCAGTACGAGTTCAAGGAGTGGGGCAAGCCGGTCGCGTTCCAGCTGTTCTTCGACGCCGGCTACCAGGATTACTCCCAGACCCTGGGCGTGCGCCCAGGTGACCTCGAAAAGCTCCGCCCATGCCTGAAGAAGTTCGTGCCGATGGTGCAGCGGGCCCAGGTCGATTTCATCAACTCGCCGGATCGTGCAAACGCGATCATCATCGACGCCGTTGCCCAGTACAAGGACTTCTGGAAGTACACCAAGGATCTGGCCGACTTCTCAGTCAAGACCCAGAAGGAACTCGGCCTCGTCGGCAACGGCCCGGACAGCACCCTCGGCAACTTCGACTTCGAACGCCTCCAGAAGCACCTCGACCTCATGGTGAAGTCGGGCGGCTTCAAGGGTATCCCGGAGGGCTTCAAGATCGAGGACCAGTACACCAACGAATTCATCGACCCGACGATCGGTCTGTAGCTCTCGAATCGAGTTGGGCCGGCACATCTGCTCTGCAGGTGGGCCGGCCCTTCTTTTTCGTTTCCACCCATCACCGAGGTGCGCCGTGAGCATTCTCCAGCTACCCGATTGTTCCGCTGACTACATCGTTCCCGATGATGCCATCGCCGCCTACGGCCGAGACGGCCATGTGCTGCTCGGCGGCGTCGCTTCGGCCGAGGAGGCTGCAGCGTTTCGCCCCGTGATCGCGGCCGCGGCGATGCGCTACAACAACGAGCGCCGTCCGATGGCCGAGCGCGACACCTACGGCAAGGCGTTCATCCAGGTGATGAACCTCTGGCGCCACGATCCGGGCGTGGCCCGGTTCACGCTCGCCGAGCGCTTCGCCGGTATCGCGGCGACCCTTTTGGGCGTCGAACGGGTGCGGATCTATCACGATCAGGCGCTGTTCAAAGAAGCCGGCGGAGGGCACACTCCGTGGCATCAGGACGCGGTGTACTGGCCGATCGACGGCACGCGCTGCGTCACGATGTGGATGCCGCTCGTCGACATCACCCCCGACATGGAAGCAATGTCGTTCTGTTCGGGCACGAACAACGCCGGCTCGCTGGGAGAAGCGGTGATCTCCGATGATTCCGATGCGTACTTCGCTGCCCTGGTGGCCGAATTGGGCCACCCCGTTTCCACCCCGGTCCCGATGGCCGCCGGTGACGCCACCTTCCACGGCGGTTGGACCGTACACAACGCGTGCGCCAACACCTCCGGCACGCTTCGCGAGGTCATGACGGTCATCTACTTCGCCGACGGACTGACCGTGCAGGAACCGTCGAACCCGGCACAACAGCGCGACCTCGACACCTGGCTCCCCGGACTCGTCCCGGGCGATCTCGCGGCGTCCGAGATCAACCCGCAGGTGTGAGTCGACTCGCCGGGCGCGAGCAAGGCCCGCCGTACTTCAAGGTCAGCGAGTACCGCTGACCGTTCACCAGCGGGCGAGGCGGTGGGCCTCGATCGCCGCCCGAACACCGGAAGCTCCCATTCCGCCGTTCGATGCCGGCTCCGGCCGGAAGCTGGTGTCGCAGAGCGCAGCGGCGCAGGCTCCGACGCTCATCGAGAGGGCCCGAAGGTCGTACCCGCCTTCGAGGAACAGCACGAGCCGACCCGGTTGCGACACGAGGCCCTGCGTCCGCTTGGCGAGGTCGGCGAAGTCGCCGGCCGTGAGGGACAGGTCGGCGAGAGGATCGTCACGATGCGCGTCGAAACCGGCCGAGACAAGCACCCAGGTCGGCGAGAACTCGGCCGCGGCCGGAGCGATCAGGGTGTCGAACGCCGAGAGGAACACGTCTCCGGTCGTTCCCGGGGGAAGCGGCACGTTGATCGTGTTCCCCGACGCGTTGGGTCCGCCGGTCTCGTGCACGGCACCGGTTCCGGGATAGTATGGGTACTGATGAAGTGAGACGAAGAGCACCCGGTCGTCGTCCCAGAACACATCCTGCGTGCCGTTGCCGTGGTGCACGTCCCAATCGATGATCATCACGCGCTCGCCCTTCGCGGTGAGCTGTCGGGCGGTGATGGCCACATTGTTGAACAGACAAAAGCCCATGCCGTTCTTCGGGCCCGCGTGGTGGCCGGGCGGGCGGGTCACCACGAGGCCGGCCGTCGCCGCACCGTGTGCCAGTGACTCGACCGCGAGCAACCCGGCTCCGGCCGAGTGGAGCGCGGTGTGCCACGACCCTTCGACCACGGGAGTGTCCTGATCCAGCGGGCCTCCACCTCGGGCGCAGAGCGCCTCGAGCCGGTTGATGTAGGACGGATCGTGCACTGCGGCAATCTCGTCGAACGTCGCTGCCCGTGAAGCGACATCGTGAAATGCCTCCCCCAATCCGGCCAGCCCCAACCCGTGCAGGGCGGCATTCAGGCGTGGCGAGCTCTCCGGATGGTCGCCGGTGTCATGGCGGTCGTGCACGTGATTGGTGACCACGAGGAGCGGGCTCGGCGACGTTGTGTTCGTCATTGTCTCCACTATGGCCGCACCGGGACCAGCCGACCAGGGCAGGTGGCCGGGACCATCGACCCTATCCGGCCTTGAACTCTTGCGGCAGGCTTGTTCCATGGATCGCGTGGCCGAACCTTCCCGACGGCGCTTGGACTACACCGTGCGTCCGATCAGCCCCGACGATGCGTCGGCGTTGAATGACTTCCACGAGCGCTGCTCGGAGCGCACGCACCGTCTTCGGTTTTTCTCGTCGCAGGCACACCTGCCGCCCGCCATGCTCAGCTTCTTCACGAACGTCGACCATGACGAGCGGGAGGCCCTCGTGGCCGTGCTCGACGACCGGATCATCGCCGTCGGCCGCTACGACCTCGTCGCGGAGAATGCAACGGAACAACGAGCCGCCGAGGTGGCCTTCGTGGTCGCCGATGAGTTCCAGGGGAACGGGATTGCCTCAGACTTGCTCGGACGTCTCGCCGACCTCGCTCGGAGCCGGTCGATATCCTGCTTCGTCGCCGAAACGCTCGCCGAGAACATGGCCATGCAGGCGGTGTTCCGCAACAGCCCCTACAACGCCGTGTTCAAGCGCGTCGTCGGTGACCCGTCGGTCATCCGGGTGACCATGACCCTCTAGGACGCGCGCACGGTTTGGCCGTTCACCCGCAAAGCGCCGTACCGTCGTCGCCGTGACCGACACACCCGTCCCTGCCACCCTTGCCAATCCGTTCGACCTCTCCGGACACGTCGCCCTGATCACCGGTGGCAACTCCGGCATCGGCCTCGGCATGGGAGAGGCGCTCGTCAACGCCGGTGCCGGCGTGGCGATCTGGGGGACGAACGCGACCAAGAACGCAGTGGCTGTCGAGCGCCTGCGTTCGCTGGGGGGTCGGGCAGAGGCCTGGATCTGCGACGTCGGCGAGGAGGCCGAAGTAGAAGCGGCGTTCGCGTCGACCCTCGAGACCTTCGGCCGTGTCGACACCTGTTTCGCCAACTCCGGCGTCAGCGGATCGGCAACGTCGTTCATCGAGATGACCGCCGACGAATGGCACCGGGTCCTTCGGGTGAATCTCGATGGCGTCTTCTACACACTCCGCGCCGCCGCACGCCACATGGTCGCGCGCGGCGACGGTGGCGCTCTGGTGGTGACCGCGTCGCTCGCCGCCATTCAGGGCCAGGCCCGCGGCCAGCACTACGCGGCGACGAAGGGTGGGGTCATCGCGATGATGCGAGCCTGCGCCATCGAGTTCGCCCGTCACGGGATCTCGTCGAATGCGATCCTCCCCGGTTGGGTCGAGACCCCGATGACCGAACGCACCTTCGCGTATGACCGCTTCCGCGACGCCGTGATGCCGCGCATGCCGTTCCGCCGGTGGGGGACACCGCAGGACTTCGGCCCGCTGGCCGTGTACCTCGCATCACCGTCCACTCGCTGGCACACCGGTGAGGTGCACCTGGTGGACGGCGGCTACTCGATTTTCTGAGCCCGCCCGCGTCCGCGGTCTGCGAGAACGTCGTTCAACGGGCCGGGGTCGACCGAGCGAACTTCGCCCGGACCCGGGACCAGTTGATCCGGTCGAGCCACGTGCCGAGCCGCATGCCGATGGTGAACACCGCGAAACCGCCGAGGGCGTCGAGGATGAAGTGATTCGCCGTCGCCACGATGGCGAGGAGCGTGAGCGCCGGGTACGTGAGCAGGAGGATCTTTCGCGGCCAGGTCGTCGCCCAGGGCCAGAATGCCACCGCGCACCATGCCGCCCAGCCGAAGTGCAGGCTGGGCATCGCCGCGAACTGATTCGACACCTGCGCCACCGGTCCCGACTTGAAGTGCCACGGTCCGCCGATCACCTCGAGCGTGTCCACGTAGCCGTACCGCTCCGGAAGCAGGCGCGGAGGCATGAGCGGGAAGAACTTGAATCCGAGGAGCGCGAACCACGTCATCAGGGCGAGCCCGTTGCGGATCGACCGAAACCGCCAAGGGAGTTTCCGGTAGCACCACACCATCGCCGCGATCGTTATGAGGAAGTGGGCGATGCCGTAGTAGCCGTTCAGGAAACGTATGAAGGGACGAGATCGCAGGAAGAAGTCCTGGATCGACTCCTCGTGGTAGAGCCCCATCCAGCGCTCGGCCTGGATGACGCGCTTGGCGTTCGTGAACGCCTGCGCCTTGGCATCGAGGTTGGCGCCCTGGCTGTTCCGAACGAACCAATACGCCCCGTAGAGCAACCCGATGATCGCCGCCTCGTGGATCAAGCGCAGTTTCGGGCGTGAAGGTTCGTCGGTGGGCGCGTCCTCGCGGAACCAACGCTCGACGAACTCTTCGTCGATCTCAGCCGACGCCTCCTGCGGAGCAGACGGTTTCGGCGGTTCCGGCTCAGCCGGGGAGACGAGGTGATCCGTCATGAACGGCTGTCAGCGTAGGGGAGTGGCTCCGCCGAGGCGGTGACGTTGCCTCGCGACGCGGTTTCGCGTCGATGGGACCGTGTTGAGCGCATCCGCCCTACATTCGGAGATGGCCGCAAGACTTCTGTGACCCGCACCGTTCCCCTGGAGTGCCCGATGACTGTCCACACCTCACCCCTTCTGACCCTCGTGGGCCAGCCGACGCTCGAATCCGTCCTGGCTGCGGCGCTGCGCACCGGCGGTGATTTCGCCGAGATCTTCGTCGAGGACCGAGTGAACAGCTCCGCGCTCATGGACGACGGACGGATCGAGGAGTTGACGAGTGGGGCCGAACGTGGCGCCGGTATCCGTGTGATCCGGGGCGAAACCACCGGCTTCGCCCACACCGCAGATCTCTCCGAGAAGGGTCTGCTCGCCGCCGCTGAGGCGGCGAGTGCTGCCGCGCGCAGCGGTGCCGGCGGGTCCCGTTCGGTGTCGCTCACCGATCGATCACAGCCCCGGCCCCACGTTGTCTCGGTTGATCCCACCGGGGTGGCGAAGTCCGAGAAGGTCGAACTTCTCAAGCGTGCCGACGCGGCTGCCCGCGCCGCCGGGTCTTCCATCCGGCAGGTGACCGTCGGGTACGGGGACGCCCGACGGCGCATCCTCGTGGTGAACTCCGACGGCATGCTGGCCGGAGACGAGACCATCCGGACGCGTCTCATGGTGCAGGCGGTAGCTCTCGGCGACACCGGGATGCAGACCGGGTACGACGTCGCCGCGAAGACGATCGGCTGGGAGATCTTCGACGACTACGACGTCGAGGAGATCGCCCGAAAGGCTGCAGGTCGGGCATTGACGAAGCTGTCGGCCCGGCCAGCCCCGTCGGGGAAGGTCACCGTGGTCCTCGAAAAGGGCGCGGGTGGCACGATGTTCCATGAGGCGTGTGGGCACGGCCTCGAAGCCGACCTCGTGCTGAAGGATACGAGTGTGTTCCGCAACCGCGTCGGGCAGCAGGTCGCGGCGAAGGGCGTCACGATCGTCGACGACGGGTCCTACGTCCGCGAATGGGGTACGAGCGCCATCGACGACGAGGGCAACCCGACGAAACGCAACGTGCTCATCGACGACGGGGTCCTCACCGACTACATGTGGGACCTCCGCCATGCCAAGAAAGAGGGCCATGCCCCCTCGGGCAACGGCCGACGCCAGAGCTATCAGCACCTGCCGATCGTCCGGATGACGAACACCTACCTGCTGGCCGGTCAGGAGGACCCGTCAGGAATCGTCGCCGGCACCGAGTCCGGGATCTACTGCGCCAAGCTCGGCGGTGGCCAGGTGAACACCGCAACCGGCGACTTCGTCTTCGGGATGGTCGAGGCGTATCTGATTGAAGACGGGCGAATCACCGAACCGCTCCGGGACGCCAACCTGATCGGCAATGGGCCTCAGGTCCTCCAGGCCATCGACGCCGTCGGGAACGACTTCGCCACCGGCGTCGGCACGTGTGGCAAGGACGGCCAGGGTGTGCCGGTTTCCGACGGCAACCCCACGCTGCGCGTGCAGGGGATCACCGTGGGCGGCACCGCAGCATGAGTGCTGTGCTGGTCGGTACCGATCCCTCCGTTGACCGCTCCCGGGGTCCTGTCACCGGGATGCTTCCCACCTTGCGGTACTCGCCCGTTGTGCTCCTCCGTCGCACCGGGTCTCCGTTCCTCGGCGGGCCCCTTCCCGGTGCCACCCCTCCCGCTCCTGGCGCTGAGCGGCAATCCGATGCTGC
>JANMYF010000228.1:0-8915 GCA_031381685.1 Acidimicrobiia bacterium | reverse complement strand
TGGGTCGGGATTCGTGCACTGGGTCGGGATCTGTTCATCCATGCGTCGGAGCTGACCCAGTGAACGTGAGCTGACCCAGTGAACGTGAGCTGACCCAGTGAACGGGAGCTGACCCAGTGAACGTGAGCCGACGAAGCGTGGATCGCAAGCGAGAGCCACCGAGCTGGGTCGGGATTTGTGCACTGGGTCGGGATCTGTTCATCTATGCATCGGGGCTGACCCGGTGAACGGGAGCTGACCCAGGACGCCCCGGGCACTACACCTAGCCGACGGCGCTGGTGTCGGGCGGGAGTTCGAGTGAGCCGTCGGGGCGCCGCGCGAAACGGGCGGTCACGTGACCGTGGGTGGGATCGTCCGTCGGCCACGGCCAGCCACCGAATTGCGTTTGCTGGTAGTCGTGGAAGGCCTGCTCGATGCCCGCCCGGTCGTTCATGACGAACGGACCGTACTGCGCCACCGGCTCGCCGATCGGCCGCCCTTGGAGCACCAGGAAGGTCACTGCCGCATCGCCGGCGGTCGCCGTGACCGAACGGGTCGCGTCGAGGACGGTACCCGTGCCGAGCGCTGCCGCATGGCCGCTCAGGTCGATGCCGCCACCGTCGAACACGTAGACGGTGCGGATAGTTCCTTCGGGCGCGGTCGGCATTGTCCACGATGCGCCGGGCTCCAGGGCAACCCGCCAGATGGCCACGTTGGCCTGGGTTTTCGACGCCCAGGAGGCGGGTGGCGGGCTCGGCGGTACGTGCGGGCCGATCGCCCCGGCGACGACGGTGACCGTGGCGCGCCGTCCGTCCGCGTCGACATCGTGGAAGATCGGGATGTCCTCGGCCCAGAGCATGGCGAAGTGCGGGTCGGCCATCTTGTCGGCCGACGGCAAGTTCATCCAGATCTGGAAGAGCTCCATGTGGTTTCCCTCGTCCTCACGCAGGAGCGGGAACATCTCGGCGTGGACGATTCCCGCGCCGGCGGTGAGCCACTGCACGTCACCGGCGCCATAGCGGGCCGCGGCGCGGAGCGAGTCGGAGTGATCGACGTAGCCGCGACGGACGAACGTGACCGTCTCGAAGCCGCGGTGGGGATGTTGGGGGAACCCCGGAATGGTGCTCCCGTGGTACATGCTCCAGCCGTCGGTGCCGGTGAAATCGCTCCCGATCGTACGGCCCCGGAGGCGGCTGGGGTCTGGTCCGAGCTCACCGTTGCCGGCCGGGTAGGCGTCGTCGTGGTGCACGCAGAACAGGAAGGGGTCGAACGTCTGCCACGGTGGCGAACCGAGCGCGAAGGTGTGCAGCACCGGCGAGGCGTCGGTCAGTTCCATACCCGAACGCTACCGACTCTGTGGGCGTATCCGGCCGCCGAACGCCACCGCCTCGGGGGTGAATCCGGCCACCGCGAGGGAGTCTCGCCACGGGCTGTCGTCGCGGCCGTTGCCGTTTGACTCCGGCCGCCGGCGGGACTTGTCGAAGGCGAGGCGAGCCACGGCCCGCCGGTGCGTCACACCGAGGGACGGAGGTGGACCACGTCGCCCGCCGACAGCACGCGGCGCTCGGTGCCGGCGGCCGACGCCACGTCGAGGAGAAGGTGGCCGGACGGGTCGACGTCGACGGCGGTCCCGACGACCCGGCGTCCGCCGAGATCGGCCTCGACGACGCGGCCGATCGTTGAGCACACCGACCGGTAGCGGTCGACGAACCCTGCCGGTTCGTCGGTCAGCACGGCAACGGCTCGGTCGAACGCCACGAGGACCTCGGCGGTGAAGGACTCGCGCGCCGGCATCGGTGCGTGGTCCTCGAGCCACGTCGGCACGGCGTCAGGGCCGAGCGCGGGGTCGATCTCGGCCGGCCGAACCAGGTTGATGCCGATGCCGACGACCACGAACCGCTGACGTTCGCCGACGTGCGACTCGGCGAGGATCCCGGCGAGCTTGCGGTAGCCGAACGGTGCGGTGTCATCGGCGACGACGACATCGTTCGGCCACTTCAGCGACGCGTCGACACCCGCCGCACGCGCGCGTTCGACCACCGCGATGCCCATCGCGAACGAAAGCATCGGACAGCGTTCGATCGGCATGGATGTTGGCTCCACGAGCACCGTCATCAGCAGCGCGGAGTCAGGAGGAGCGATCCATGTCCGGCCCAGCCTCCCGCGCCCGGCGGTCTGCGAACGGGCGATGAGGACCGCGCCGTCGGCGATGGCAGTTCCGGTTTCGTCATAACCGGCTATGGCCCAGCTGAGCAGTGCCCGATTGGTCGAGTCGATCGAGTCGACGACCCGAACCTCGGAGAACCTCGACCCGGTGAGGGCAGCTCGCAGCGCTACACCGTCCAATCGAAGTCCCGTACGTGAGCGTGGACGTTGGTGGCGACCGTGAGCGTGAAACCGACCCTGGGGAGATTGGAAAGGTCGAGGCCTTCGACCACGATGATGTCAGCGGCGAGCATCTCCTCGACGTTGGTGAAGGTCTCGTTCGTACCTGCGCAGATAATCCGTGCACTTACCAGTGCCGAGATAGACGCTGTCGATACGGTGAGAGGCACGCCTTCGACGCTCCGCACGAGCCATGCGCAGTCCTCGAGGTCCATGCCGTGGAGCCGTGTGAGGTCGACCGGAACGGGCTTGTCCCACGTGGCGCACACACCCGGCGTGGCGTGGGGTAGCGCGGCTCGACTTGTCGGGAGGTGGAGGCGCACGCGTGCGTCGACCGCGCCGAGGTCGACCAGTCTCACCGTCACGGCGTGACCACATCGAAGAGCGGGCGGAGATCGAGATCGTCGACGGCGGGGAGGTAGATGCTCACCGCCTCTTTCTGGAGGCGTTTCCACAGATCGTCACGGAAGAATCGGTCTCCGTTGGCGATGACGTAGTGGAGGATGAAGAACCGGTACGCCTCGCGGGTGAACGCGATGTCATCGGGCCGAAGAGGGAAGATGCGGTGATACGCGGTGAGGAACTGGATGAAGCGCGGTTCCACGAGCGTGTGGGGCGAGTACGTGAAGTGGGTCCGGTCGCCCGTCGACGACGACACCCGTGAGAGGAAGTAGAAGTCCATCATGCGGGGCTCGATACGGAACCAGTCGTAGTCCCACCTGCTGTAGAGGCGGAAGTCGTCGTCGCCTTCCTCGCCGGTGATGGAGAAGTTGCCGAGGTTCCAGTCGATGAGCACAGGGATCTTCGGCCAGTAGTCGTAGCGCAGCTCGTCGAGCGTGACGAGGAACTTGTGCGTGTGCTGCGCGACCACGGCCAACTGGGATGCATTCAGGACGAACCGTTTCGCCGAACGGGAATTGGTCACGAGGTCGAGCAGGTGGATGGCGTCGGCCTTGATGGACGTGCTGGTCAGCGGGATCTTCGGGGCGATGTCGGCGCAGGCGCGGTGGAAGAGAGCGATCTCCTGGGCGAACGCCGTGATCTGGGCGTCGGTGAGGATGCGGGGGAGTGAGCGGCCCCGGGGAACCTCGTCGTAGAACACCACCCATGTTCGTCCGTCGTTGTGCGTGAAGGGCCGTCCGTCCTGGGTGAGGACGTCGGCGAGGAGGCGTGCGTGGCGGGTCCCCTCGAGCAACCGATGGCAGGCGTGGAGCCGGTCGTGGTCCTCGCAGAACAAGAAGTACGAACCGTACGACGACACCTTGGCGATCACCGCGGAGCCGTCGCTCAGCGAACAGCGGTACACGTGGTTCGTCGAGACGAACGTGCTCACCTCGGTGATGTCGACGACGACCCGGTCGTCGTTGTATGCCGCCCATGCTTCGACGGCTCGCTCCGGCCCCCCCGGGGTGGGATCCGTCGGGTCGTTGGGCTCCACGGGGTCCAGGCTATGCGGGTGGGCGTGGTCATCCGGCGCGCCCTTCCGGCAGTGGGCGCGCCCGGCCGGTCGGCGCGAATAGCCTGGGGCCTCGTCCGTGAAATGAGTCCTGTGAGGCTCATACGGAGAGGAGAGAAGATGGCACTCGAAACGGGGCTCACCGCCCCCACCGGTCCTGACCGGCCTGTGACCCGCCGGGAGCGACGGGAAGTGCTCGATGCCGCCGGAGTCGACCGGGCCGTCCGGCGGATGGCCCACGAGATCGTGGAACGCAACGAAGGTACCGAAGGTGTCGTCCTCGTCGGGCTGATGAAGGGGGGCGTGTGGCTCGCCGACGCTCTCGGAGCAGCGCTCGAGGCCCTCGGGAACCCGGTGCCGGTGGGTCGCATCGACGCCAGCTTCTATCGCGACGACTTGGAGTTGCGCACGGTGACGCCGATGCAGAGCGTCTTCGGCTTTCCCGTGCACGACGCCGTGGTGGTGCTCGTCGACGACGTGCTCTTCACCGGACGAACGGTGCGCGCCGGCCTCGACGCGCTGCGCGAGTACGGGAGACCGAAGGCCGTGCAATTGGCCGTCCTGGTCGACCGCGGCCATCGCGAACTGCCGATCCGGCCGGACTATGTCGGCAAGAACCTGCCGACGTCTCGGACGGAATCGGTGCGAGCCACCGCCGATGGCGTGGTGCTGTCATGAAGCACCTGTTGTCGATCGAGGACCTCAGCGCCGACGAACTCGACCACATGCTGACGCTCACCGATCGCTTCGTCGAGGTGAGCCAGCGAAAGGTGCCCCGCATTCCCGCACTTCAGGGCAAGACCGTCGTGTCGCTGTTCTACGAGGACTCCACCCGCACGCGGCTCAGCTTCGAAACGGCGGCGAAGCGGCTGTCGGCCGACGTGATGACCTTCTCCGTCTCCACGAGCTCAGCCAACAAGGGCGAGTCCATCCGCGACACCGTGGAGACAATCGAGGCGATGGGCATCGACGCCCTGGTGGTCCGTCACAAGGCCGCGGGCGTGCCATTGCAGATCGCGGGATGGACACAGGCCAGCGTGGTGAACGGCGGTGACGGCTGGCACCAGCACCCGACCCAGGCGTTGCTCGACTGCTACACGATCCGTACCCGTCTCGGCAGCCTCCAGGGCCGCTCGATCGCCATCGTCGGCGACATCAAGCACTCCCGGGTCGCCCGCTCGAACGTGCAGGCGTTCACCGCGTTGGGGGCCGAGGTCACCCTCGTGGCCCCGGCGACCCTGCTCCCGCCGTCACTCGATGGCTGGCCGGTCAAGGTGGAACACGAGATCGAAGCGGTACTGGGCCGCGTCGACGTGATCTACCTGCTCCGCATGCAGATGGAACGCACTACGGAGGCGCTGGTTCCGTCGTTGCGGGAGTACACCTCGATCTACGGCCTCACCGACGAACGATCAGCGCGCTTACGAGATGATGTTCTCGTGATGCATCCGGGCCCGATGAACCGCGGCGTCGAGATCGGCCCGTCGGTTCCCGACCGCCCCAACACCGTCATCACCCAGCAGGTCGCCAATGGCGTCGCGGTCCGCATGGCAGTGCTGTTCGAACTACTGACCGGAGAACGTTCATGACCACCCCTGCGCTCGCCATCCGCGGCGGCTCCGTCCTCACCGACGGCTCGACGCAGCCCGTACGCGCCGACATCGTCGTCGTCGACGGGCGGATCGTCGCCATCGGCGGATCCGTCGAGGTGCCGAGCGGGGGAGAGGTGCTCGATGCGACCGGCTGCGTCGTCGGACCGGGTCTGGTCGATCTGCACACCCACCTACGCGAACCGGGGAACGAGGCCGCCGAGACGATCGAGACCGGGTCGCGTGCGGCGATGCTCGGCGGGTACACCGCGGTGGTCGCCATGCCGAACACGACCCCGGCGATCGACTCGGCCGCAGTGGTCGAACAGGTGCTGCGCCTGGGTCGCTCCGCTGGACTGTGCGAGGTTCTCGTCGCGGGAGCGATCACCGTCGGCCGAGCTGGAGAGCGGCTGGCGCCAATGGCGGAGATGGCCGAACTCGGCGTGCGCATCTTCACCGACGACGGCGCGGGAGTGCAGAACAACCGACTCATGCGCCGAGCGCTCGAATATGCGAGCTCGCTCGGTGTCACCCTGGCGCAGCACTGTGAAGACGCGGCGCTTTCCGAAGGCGGCGTGATGCACGAAGGTGCATGGTCAGCGCGCTTGGGTCTTCCCGGTCAACCGTCCGAGGCCGAGGAGCTCATGGTGGCGCGTGACATCGCGCTGTGCCGGCGCACCGGAACGCCGGTCCACTTCCTGCACATGTCGACCTCCGGTTCGGTCGAGTTGATCCGTCGGGCCAAGGCCGATGGTCTGCCGGTCACGGCCGAGGCCGCCCCCCACCACTTCACGCTGACGGACGCGTGCCTGGCCGGCTACGACACCGTCTTCAAAGTACATCCACCTCTGCGTACCGACGCCGACGTGGCCGCCGTGAAAGCCGGGTTGACCGACGGCACCATCGACGCCATCGCCACCGATCACGCCCCGCACACCCCCGAAACCAAGGAGCAGTCGATGCTCGACGCGCCACCGGGGATGCTGGGCTTGCAGACCGCCCTGTCGCTGGCGATCACCGAGCTCGGCCTCCCGATCGCCCGGATCTTCTCGTTGCTGTCGAGCGGGCCCGCGCGGATCGCCAAGGCCGACGACCGCCACGGGCACGTTTTGGTCGGACGCGCCGCGAACCTCTGTGTCGTCGATCCTTCCGCCACGTGGACGGTGAACCCGGCGGCCTTGGCCTCCAAGGCCCGCAACACCCCCTACGCCGGACGAACGCTCCACGGTGTCGTCCGCCATACGGTCTTCAACGGTCTCGCGACCGTCGTCGACTCGACCGCCCGCCGCTGAGCGCTCGCCGGGTCACGGGGTGCTGACCGCCACCGCGCTCGCGCTCGGCGCGGCGGTACTGCACGCCGGATGGAACCTCGCGGTCAAGCAGGCGACCGGGGACCGGTTCCTCATGCTGTGGGGGCAGTTCACGATCGCCGCGTTGTTCTGTGTGCCGATCGTGTTCCTGTTCGGGGGGCTGCCCGCGCGGTCGTGGGTGTGGGTCGTCGTTTCCGGGTCGGTACACCTGCCGTACTGCGTCTTCCTGGCCAAGGCGTACGACACCGGCGACTTTTCCTTCGTGTACCCGATCGCCAGAGGTGGAGGAGCGATGCTGGCGGCGGTCGGCGGAGTCGCGCTCCTCAGCGACTCGCTACGTCCGCTCACCGCGTTCGGCATTGCCACCGTCGGTTTGGGGCTGTTCTTCCTGGCCGGCTTCCGTCGATCGGCGGCTCTCCGCAACGCGGTGATCGTGGCGTTCACCATCGGCGCGTATTCGCTTTCCGATGCCAAGGGCATTCGGACCAGCGGCACCCTTCGATACGCGTTCGCTGCTCATATCGGCACGGGCGTGACGACGACGACCTACGGTCTCGTGCGCGGTCGGGCAACGGAGATGCGGGCGACCCTGGCCGCCAACTACCGGCGGCTGACGCTGGCCGCCCTGGCTTCGACGCTCACGTACTTCATGGTGCAGGTCGCGTTCCGTTCGGCGCCCGTCGGCTACGTCACGGCGCTGCGCGAGTCGAGTGTGGTTCTGGCCGCGCTCATCGGCTGGAAGACGCTGGGTGAGTCCGGCGGCCGGCGACGTATGGTGGCAACCCTGGTTGTCGCCGCCGGCCTCATCGTCATGGTCGTCAGCCGCTGACGATCACGAACCGGTTCAGGACGAAGCAAGCGCGGCGGATTGCCAGCGCAGTGCGACGGCGCGGTGGGTGGCGAGACGATCTTCGAGGGCCGGGTGAACGAGCGCGCCGTCGCGGACGACGAAGCGTCCGTTGACGATGGTGTGTCGCGGGGCGAACGGGCCGCATCGCAGCCATCCCTCGATGGCGTCGGTGTGAGCCCCCGCGAAGAGCACGCCACCGAGCGGCCACACGACCACGTCGGCCATCGCCCCGACCCGAAGCTGACCGATCTCGCCGTCACGGCCAAGACACGACGCCCCGCCCCGTGTCGCCACCTCCAACGCATCCCGGGCGGAGAACCTGGTCGGGCCTTCCCGTAGCCGTCCGAGCAGCAACGTGTTGCGCGCCTCCATCCACAGCGACGCCGAGTCCGTCGACGCCGATCCGTCGCAGCCCAGACCGACCGGCACACCGGCAGCCCGATAGTCGCGGACCGGGGCGATGCCCCCGCCGCCGATCATGCAGTTCGACGAGGGGCAATGCGCCACCCCGGTACCCCAGCGGCCCAGGCGGGTGATCTCCTCGGTGTTCGGGTAGATGCAGTGTGCGACCCACGAACGGTCCGTTCCCCAGCCGACCTCCTCGAACTGTTCGATCGGACGGCGGCCGAACCTCTCCAGGCAGAACGTGTCCTCGTCGGGGTCTTCGGCGAGGTGGGTGTGCAGCCGGACGTCGAGCTTCTCGGCCAATTCCGCAGTTGCCTTCATGAGGGCGGGGGTGACGGAGAACGGCGAGCACGGTGCCAGCGCCACTCGAACCATGGCGCCGAAGGACGAGTCGTGATGCTTCTTCACCAAGCGCTCCGAGTCGGCGAGGATCTCTTCGTCGGTTTGGACCACGGAGTCGGGTGGGAGGCCACCGTCTTTCTGGGAAAGGCTCATCGAACCGCGGGTCGGGTGGAATCGAAAGCCCAGCTCGGTCGCCGCGGTGATCTCCGCCGAGATCAGGTCACCGCCGCCCCGGGGGTGCACGTAGAGATGGTCGGTGCTGGTGGTGCAGCCGCCGAGTGCGAGCTCCGCGAGCCCGATCCATGCGCTGATGTAGGCCGCTTCTTCGTCGAGCTGGCTCCAGACGGGGTACAGGGTGGTGAGCCACTGGAAGAGGGTTCCGTTTGTGGCCGGAAGGTAGGCGCGCGTGTGGTTCTGGTTGTTGTGGTGATGGGTGTTGATGAGCCCCGGCGTCACGTGGCAGCCGGCGGCCTCGACCACCGTGGCGCCAGCGATCTCGGCCGCCGTCGGCAGGCTCTCCGGCCCGCCGATCCCGGTGATCAGGTTCCCGGTGAGCGCGATCCACCCGCCGCGGATCTCGCGACGCTGGTCGTCGACGG
>JANMYF010000224.1:0-13740 GCA_031381685.1 Acidimicrobiia bacterium | reverse complement strand
CTCCCCGATGCCTACCGGAACACCGTCCTGGTTCCCGCAGAGACAGCAGGCCACGTGTTCCAGAGCGAGGGGCGAATCCAACGTTTGCGCTGGTCGGACGCCTTCACGCGTGTGTTCGGTGGTGGCATTCACGGGACCTTCTTGGGGATCTTGCCCCGGCGAGGCTTGCTCTGGACCGCTCCGCCGACGGTGTCGGTCACCGCGCAGTCAACCTATCCGGACATAGGCCAACGATCCAATGACGCACCCTGGTGAGCCGCAGGTCAAGCATGAACTACCGCGAACCGATGTCGGAAGCGACGAGATTCGTCTGCTTCACCGACCGGCCAGGGAGGCGGCTCGCGTTGGTTGCCCCCGCACCCCAGGACTACTCCAATCGCCAGGCCTGGAAACCCAGGCCGAAGCTGGCACTGGCCATCCGTCTCGGCGTGTTCGCCGTGCCGATCGCCGTCGCCATTGCGGTGACCACGGGAGTCGGACGGCTGGTGGACCGACACACCTGGCCGCTCTCCGGACGCATCGGTTGGATCGGCGCGATGTTCGTGGTCGCGACGCTGGTCTCCACGGCAGTGGCCCGCAAGACGGACCGACTTCTTCCGCTCTCGGCGCTGTGCCATTTGAACCTGGCGTTCCCGGAGGAGGCCCCGAACCGGGTGAAGCTGGCATTGCGGATGGGCAACACCGGCCGCGTGGAGAAAGTCCTCGAGGAGTTCCGGACGAACGGACTCGCCGCCGATCCCCAATCCGCCGCGCTCCAGACCCTCGAGCTCGTCAATCTCCTCAACGAGCACGACCGCAAGACTCGAGGCCACTCGGAGAAGGTCCGGGCGCTCGCCGACGTGATCGCCGAAGAGCTCGATCTGCCGGAGACCGATCGCAACCTGCTCCGCTGGGCCTCGTTGCTCCACGACATCGGCAAGCTCTCCGTCCCGGCCGAGATCCTGAACAAGGACGGCCAGCCATCCGAGGAGGAGTGGGCCACGCTGAAGACCCATCCCGGGGAGGGACGGTCGCGAATCGAGCCGCTGCGGACGTGGCTCGGGGATTGGGCGAACTGCGTCTACGAACACCACGAGCGCTTCGACGGAAACGGATACCCCGCCGGGCTGCGTGGCGAGCAGATGGCTCTCGGATCGCGCATCGTGGCGGTGGCGGACAGCTTCGAGGTGATGACCGCAGCCCGTTCGTACAAGAAGCCGATGAGCTATGACGACGCCCGCGCCGAGCTCGTCCGATGCTCGGGAACCCACTTCGATCCCGTCATCGTGCGGGCCTTCGTGCGCGTCGGGCGCAAGAGGACACAGGTTGCCACCGGCATGGTTTCCTCCTGGATCGGCCAGATGGCCTCCAGCAACGGGCCGGTCGGCGCGCTCGTCCAAGCCGTCACCGGCGGCGCCGCCGCGACGGGCGCATCGACGTTTCTCGCACCACTCGCGGCGGCAGCGCCCGCGGCAGCCGCCCGCGAGATTCCTGCGCAGACGACCCGGGCGGTATCAACGACGATCGCATCGGTGCTCAGCACCAAGCTCACCGCGGCGACGAGCAGCACGGTCGTGGCGCTGGCGCTCATCGCCGCTCCCGCCCCACCGCTAACGCCATCAGCGGCGATCGCATGGGCCGCGCCCTTCGACGCCGGCCCCGACGCGCTCGCACTCGCCGCCCCCGACGACCCCATCTTCGAGACGAGGACCACGCAGCCGCTTCCGACCCCGACCGTTGCGGACCTGGATCCGGTGACCGGGGAATTCGTTCCGGTGCCGACCCCGCCGCCCGCGACGACGAGTCCGACGACCGCGGCGACGACCTCGACAACCTCAACCTCAACGACGTCGACAACCACGACAACGGCCTCGACCACTACGGCCTCCACGGCGCCCACCACCACCACCACCACGATCCCCGGAACGCTCGCCGACCCGCCGTCCACGACGCCGACACCCGTGCCGACGTCTGCTCCGATGACGACGTCGACAGCCTCGCCCCCACCGACGAGCGTGCCAGTGGGAACCACCACGACCACGACGACTGCGGCGCCGGCAACGACAACCACCACAACCACCGGCGCACCCACCACCACGACCACGACAACGACCGGCGCACCTACAACCACAACCACAACCACGACGGTCCCGGTGTTGACGGTCATCGGCGCCGCCGGCTGCCCGGCCGGTGAGTGGGGATACCAGGCGTTCAACAACCCCGTCCTCGTCGGCCCCACGGCCGCCACCGGATGCGAACAGACCATCACCCACGGGTGGGGTTCCACCGCCCCGTTCCCGGGCGTGAACGCCGACGGATTCTCGGTCTCCTGGGAAGCGGACGTCTCGTTCCCCGGCACGACAGTGAACTTCATCATGCGCAGCGACGACGGGGTCCGGCTCTATCTCGACGACGTCGTCATCTTCGACGACTGGACCATCCACGCCGAGCGGTACGACCTCGTGTCCCTCACCGTCCCCCCCGGCACCCACACCGTCCGTTACGAGTACTTCGAATTCTTGGTCAACGCGACCGCCACCCTCGTCATCACCGAGGGACCGCCCCCGCCGACCACGACCACGACGACGATGCCGGCGGTGACCACGACGACGACCACCACGCCACCACCGACCACCGCACCTCCGGCGGTCACCCCGCTCATCTCCACGGGTCGCGTCGTCGCCGTCGAATTGGGATAGACCCGACGGCGTCGCCGTCGACAGCGCCGGCAACGTCTACGTGCTGGCCACCGAGCAGAACCGGGTGTTCAAGGTGTCTCCTGTCGGCGTGATCACCGTTGCCGCCGGCACGGGCACCGCCGGCTTCAGCGGCGACGGCGGCCCGGCCGGCGCGGCGCAGCTCGACAGTCCGTCCGGCATCGCCGTGTCGCCGACCGATGAGCTCTACATCGCCGACAGCGACAATCGACGGGTCCGTAAGGTCTCGGCCGCCGGGTCCATCACCACTGTCGCCGGAACGGGAGCCAAAGGGTCTTCCGGTGACGGCGGTCCACCTATGGCCGCTCGCTTCGACACCCTCGAAGGCATCACGGTACGCCCGAACGGCAGGCTCCTCGTGGCCGACTCCGCGAACAAGACGATCCGGGAGATCGATCTCGTCGCCAACATGATCGCCACCGTCTTCGGCAACGGAACCGACCGGGGCGGAGGCGACGGAGCGCCGGCGGTCGCCACCGGATTGAAGAAGCCGGTCGACGTCACCGCCCACGACACGTTCTTCGATGTGGTCGACGAGGACACCGGCAAGGTCTGGGAAGTGACCGCGGACGGCATCGCCCACTTCATCGGCGGCGGCGGATCCCAAAGGAACTCCGGAAGCCTCGCCACCATGTTCGAGTTCAAGAAGCCCGTCGCGATCGCCGTCATCGGCGACGTGAGCGGCCATGACCACGACCTGCTCGTGCTCGACACCGACACCTCACGACTGTGGCGGGTCGACCGGACGACGGGACGCGTCTATGCCGAGGCGGGCACCGGGAACGCCGGGAACGCCAACCCCACCGGCCCGGCAATCCTCGCCGAACTCGACTCGCCACAGGACATCGTCTCGACCCCCGGCGTGGACTACATCGCCGACAGCGGCAATCGCTCGATCCGCAAGATCGTGCGCTGAGCAGCGTTGCCGAGTCGGGCCGGACGACCTCTCGGCCCGGGTTGGCATCGACCAACGCACGAACGCCAAGAGGCGACCGATTTGCTCCAGGCTCCGCGAGCGGGTCGGAACGCGAAGTGCTAGAACCCGATTCTCCGCCGATGTCCGGCGTCCGACGAAAAGGGAGTGGACATGGAAGAGCCGATGTTGGTCCGTGTTGTCAACGCGCTCAGGAAGGTGGTGGATGACATCAAACCCGAGCAGATGTCCGCTCCGACCCCCTGCACGGCGTGGGACGTGCGCGGAGTGGTGAACCACGTGACCGGTGGATCGATCATGTTCGCCGAGTGCGTGGAAAATGGCGCGATCTCCGACGAGGAGTTTGGCCGACTGATGTCCACCGATCTGGTCGGGGATCAGCCGAGCGCCGTTTTCGGTGCCGCCGCGGACCGCGCCGTAGCGGCATTCGGTCAGCCGGGTGCACTCGAGCGGATCGTCACACTGCCCTTCGGGACGATGCCGGCCGGCGTCGCGGCGAACATCGCGGTCTTCGACCTCACGGTGCACGCCCTCGATTTGGCGCATGCGACAGGGCAGAGCCCGGCTCTCGATCCGGACGTTCTCCAAGCAGGTTGGGAGGCCGCGCAGGCCATGCTGTCCCCGGAACTCCGCGCCGCAGGAATGTTCGCGGAGGCCCAACTGTGCGCTGACGACGCACCGCTCACCCAGCGACTCATGGCCTACGCCGGTCGTTCGATCTGAAGCAACGCCGGGCGACCTCGTCACCCTCGTATCCGTGGGCGTGGGACCCCGAGTATCCCGAGGACCTCGCCGACTACGGCCGGCCTACCGGCTGGAGTTGCGGTACGCCCGGATCGCCATCGTGGCGAAGAAGGCGATGAGCGCGAGCGACCACGCCAGCGTGAAGAGCACGTATCTGCCGTAGTTGGCCTGGTTCTCCAACGTGGCGAGCACCTTTTTCGCGTCGGTGCCGGGCATCACGCGCTGACCGCTGGCAACGAAACGGCGAAGGGGCGCGTCGCCCTGGGTGAGGCCGCGAATCGCGTTGACCGCATTGGTCACCGGATTGGCACGGGCGAACGCCTGGAGCCAACCGGGGAAGCTCTCGATCGGCGTGAACGTCGACGCCGCGAACACGAGCGGGAAGATCGGGAGGAACCCGGCGACCTGGGCCGACTCCGGGTCCTTCACCTTCATGCCGATGAACGCGAAGAACCACGAGAACGCGAAGCCGAACACGAGCGTGAGCCCGATCGCGCCCATTGCGCCGAGGAACCCGTTGTGAAAGCGAAAGCCCACCGCGGTGCCGACCACGAGCAGGAGCAGCACGACGAACAGGCCTCGGGCGACGTCGGCGAAGGTGCGTCCGGCGAGCACCGCTCCCCGGCTCATCGGTAGGGCGCGGAATCGATCGACCATCCCCTTCTGCATGTCCTCACTCAGACCGACCGCCGTCGCCGCCCCGCCGAACAGCGTGAGCTGCACCAGCAGACCGGGGAGGAGGTAGTCGGCGTAGCGTCCCTGAAAGCCGGGGGGCTGAATGGCACCACCGAAGACGTAGCGGAAGAGCAGGACGAACATCACCGGCTGCACGGACGAGAAGAACAGGTACTGCGGTGTTCGCAGGATCCGCAGCAGGTTGCGCTTCGAGATGATGAGGGTGTCGGTGACCATGTTGCCGTGGGCGCGCGTCGTCCCCGCGGCGGGCGGCTCGGTCGTGGCGGCGGTTGTGGTGAGTGCGGTCATGTCCGTCATCCCTTGGTACGTGATCGTGCGTTGCGTGAGCGCCGGCCGGTCGCTGCGGGCTCTTCGTCGTCGGCCGTCTCCTCGGCCATGCGCCCCGTGAGGGCGAGGAACACGTCGTCGAGCGACGGACGGCGCACCCCGAGGTCGTCGAGGCGGATGTCCGCCTCGTCGATGCGCTTCGCCGCCGCAAGGAGCACGTCGACCCCGCGCTGCTCCCCCACCGGGATCGTCAGACGGCCATTGCGGGCATCGAGCTTGGCGGCGTCGGAGCCGAGACCGTGAACGGCTTCGGCCGCTCGCGCGAGATCGGCGGCGTGGTGCACTTTGAGATCGATCACGTCGCCGCCGAGCTTGCGCTTCAGCTGATCGGACGTGCCCTCGGCGATCACCCTGCCCTGGTCGATGACGACGATCCGGTCGGCCAGCTCGTCGGCCTCCTCGAGGTACTGGGTGGTGAGGAGCACCGTGGTCCCTGCGAGGACGAGCTCGCGGATGAACTCCCACAGTTCGATGCGGGTCCGTGGGTCGAGGCCGGTCGTGGGCTCGTCGAGGAGCAGCAGGCGGGGCCGGCCGAGCAGCGATGCCCCGAGGTCGAGGCGGCGGCGCATCCCGCCCGAGTACGTCTTGACCTGACGATTCGCGGCGTCGGTCAGCGACAGCCGCTCGAGCGCCTCGTTGGCGCCGGACCGGGCCTCGGTCTTCGTGAGCCCGTAGAGACGGCCGACCATCTCGAGGTTCTCGCGTCCGGTGAGCACCTCGTCGACGGCGGCGAACTGGCCGGCCAGGCCGATGCGGGTACGCACGGATTGCGGATCGGCGACGACGTCAATCCCATCGATGCGCGCCGTCCCGGCATCGGGGATGAGCAGCGTGGCCAGAATACGGACGAGGGTGGTCTTGCCGGCGCCGTTGGGGCCGAGCAGGCCGAGGACGGTGCCCGCGGGGACGGTGAGGTCGACCCCGTCGAGGGCTTTGGTCGTCCCGAACGACTTGGCGATCCCGGTGACCTCGACCATGGCAGTGGCGTTGTGACTGGTGGCCAACGTATGCTCCTTGTAGTTGTCCAACAGTTGGACATTGCCGAAGCTGGACATTATCAAACCTTTCCCCATGGATCCCCGCGACCCTCTCGATACCGCCCTCTGGGTGGTGAGTGACGTCATGCGCGGCGTGTTCGCGCGCCGCGTCGCCGACCTGGGGCTGACCCCGCCACAGGCGCTGATCCTGCGTCTCCTCGTCCGCCCGACGCCGATGAAGGAGTTGGCCGCCACGATGCTGTTCGACCCGAGCTACGTGACCGCTCTGGTCGACGCACTCGAAGATCGTGGTCTGGCCGAACGTCTCCCCGACGCTGCTGACCGGCGGATCAAACTGATCGCCACCACGCCTGCCGGCGCATCCGCACTCCAATCCCTCCAGCAGGCGATCTCCCGATCGCTGCCCGGCATCGACGCGCTGACGGACGAAGAACGATCACAGCTGGCACAGCTCCTCACCAAGGCCGCAGGGCCGGCCGGACAGGCATCGGACACCCGGCAGTCAACCGGCTTCTGCGGCTGACAGGACAGCCACCTCGGCGCCGAGGCGATCCAACAGCGCGTCGGCGGCGGCGAGATCGTCGACGAGCGCGTGGTCGAGTGCTTCGTCGGGAAGAGCCGCACAAAGGTCCTGGAGCTGGCCGGCAACAGAGCCCGGACCCACATCGGCGTGGCGGCGCAGCGCTCGCAGCGCGGCGACGAGCTCAGACGCGACCACGGTGCGGAGCGCCGCCACGCATGACCGGGTGGCGTTCGCCCCCTGCCACGCGAAGGAGGCGTGGTCTTCGATGCCGAGAGAGATCGCGACGTGTCCGAGCGGCGGTGACGACCCCGCGATGGTCAAGGGCTCCCCGCCGAGAACGAGGTCCTCCATCACGACGCGACCGGCTCGGGATCTACCCCGGAGAGCGGCATCACCGTGCCCGCCCTCGCCGCGAGCTCCAGGACCTGGGCGTGCATCTCGCGGCCGCCCACGACGAACCCGTCGATCTGAAGCGCCGTCCGGATTGGTGGAGCCATCGCCTTCACAGCGGCAGCGACAGCGTCGCGGAGGACCCCCACGAGCTCGGCGTGCGCCGTGATCAGCGGTGTGATCGCGACCTCGGGACCGTGACCGATCACCTGCAAGCCCTCGACCGCACCCGGCCGATGCGCCGAGAACAGCGCGAACGAATGGGCGTCGATCGAGGCCAGGTCGGCGGCCCCCGAGCGCACGGCGTTCACGCTTGACGCATGTGCCCCCGAGTAGGTGATCGCCCCGGGCCGGATCCCTGCGTCGGCAAGGGCCACACCGAGGCTCACCCACCCCGACAGGGAACCGACGTCGTTGACGGCGACCGGGGCGCCGTTGAATCCCGCGACACCGTCCCGAGCCCGGGCGTCGTCGGCCCGACAGACGATGACCGACCGGTACCAACCCGGCCGATCCGGACTCCCGCTGGCGACGACGAACGATCCGAGCACGTGCTGGGTATCGGTCAGCACGCGCACTACGGGATAACCGCACGTATGGGAGAGCAACAGTCCCGGTTCGCGCCAGTGATCATGAAGGGGACCGGACGGGCGTACGAGCGTCGACGGAACCGACGCGACACCCCGATGCGTCAGCTGCCGGGCGATCTCGCCCCACAACGCATCGGTGTCCGTGGCGATCTCCGGGAGGTCATACATCGGCAGAGACGCGATCATCGCTCGCCCCGAAAGCCCAGCAATCCGGGCGACCCGGTCAACCCGGGCTGACCTTGCCCGGCGCGGTGCCGTACCGGGCAGACAACAGCGCCGACCCCTCGGGGGTGGAGGGATGCACGGGAACACAGAACGGCTTCACCCCGTACAGCCTGATCACCTCGCGGTAGCCCTTGTAGTAGCCGGCTCCGACGTCGGCAGCCGAGCGCGACCCGAGATGGTCGGCCAACCGCGGCAGTTGGTACCAGGGCACCGTCGGCCGGGCGTGGTGGGTGTTGTGCATGTTGTTGAAGAGGAACAGCACGCCGAACGGGAAGACCCCATCGACGAATGCGGTCCGAGATGCACTTTCCGGCTGCCAGAGATGCTCGGCGAACGACCGGATCTGTATCACCGACGTGCCCAGCCACACCGAACCGACGAGGTACTCCCGCACCGGCACGCCGGCAATCCCGAAGGCCCAGATGCAGGTGATCGCGACCCAGACCACGTGGGCCGACCAGTCCTTCCACGCCGAGCCCTCTCCTCGACGCAGCCGGGTGAACTCGCTTCCGAGGAATCGGACGAGGGCGATCGGCGGACCGATGATCATCCGGCCGAAGAACGTGCGGTTGCACCACATCAGGAATCGCACGACCACGTTGGCCCGACGCCACCGTTCGGCGTCACAGTAGAAGCTCTCGGGATCCTCGAACGGGTCGGTGAGGAGCGTGTCGCGGTGGTGACGGAGGTGCTGTGCTTTGTAGACGCGGAACGGGATCCACAGGCTCATGGCGAACGAGCCGACAACTTCGTTGACGCGCTCCGAGGGGAACGGATGACCGTGGATGACCTCGTGCTGGAACGACGACCACCATCCGGAGATCGCGCCGAGGGCCACGATCAGGACCACCGCGGGCATGTGGCGGTGGCCAAGGGTGAACGCACCGTAGACGCCGAGGATGAGGATGCCGATAGCAACCGTCGGCCACTCGACCCTCATGGCGCGACCCGAGAAGGCGGGGTCGCGACGGGGAAGTGGTCGTGCTTCGGTCGACATGCTGCCTGGCTGATCGGAAAGTGGACGGTTGGTTACTCCCCACGTTCGCTCATCACGCTACGCGCGTCCAGGGGCACTTGCGCACATTCCGCATCACAAGCGCACAAAGTGCCCCATACGTTGTGCATCCACCTCATTTGCGGTAGAACCGACGCATGCTCGAACGCCAAGCCACCCTCGACGTGTTCCGCGAACGGCTCGGTGAGCTCGTCTCCGACGTCCACGGCTCCCGCGTCGCTCTGGCCCGCCAGCTCGAGATCGACCGCACCACCTTGACCCAGCTGCTGTCGCCGACGAACCGGCGGCTCCCCCGGGTCGAGACGCTGGTCGCCATCGCCCGCCACGCCCACGTGTCCGTCGACTGGCTTCTGGGACTGCGGTCGGACAACCCGGGCCAGACGAACGTGCTGGACCGTCAGCCGATGATCGAGCGCGACGCCGGCGCCCCCGACGACGCCCGCTTGGTCGAGTGGCTCGCCGACGCCCGGGGTTCGAAGATTCGCTACATCCCTTCGACGCTGCCCGATCTCCTGAAGACCGAGGACGTGATCCGCTACGAAGCCGCGGGCACGCCGGCCGGGACTCTGCAGCGTGACATCGGAACGGCGACGACGGGGCTCAACTGGCAGCGGCGGCCGGACGCCGACATGGAGTGCGCCAGCTCGGTGCAGTCGCTCGAGGGCTTCGCCCGGGGGGAGGGAATCTGGAACCGCCTCCCGTCCCCTTCGCGGCGTGAACAGCTCGAACGCATCGCCGAGCTGACCGACGAGCTCTACCCGACGTTTCGATGGTTCCTCTGCGACGGACGTACGCGCTACGCCGCCCCGGTCACCGTGTTCGGCCTACGACGTGCCGCGCTGTATGTCGGCGAGACGTACCTGGTGTTCACGTCCGACGAGCACGTCATGGCCATGGCGCAGCACTTCGACGCGCTGCTGCGCACCGCTACCGTGCAACCACCGGATGTCCCCGCGCTGTGCCGCCGACTGATCCGTTCCTCCGGGGTCTGATGCCGTCGGGCGTTGGCGCGGCGTCGGGCGTCGGCGCGGCCGGAGGCCTTGGCGCAAGCCGGCGGGGTCGGCGCGGCAGAAAGCGATCGGGGCGCCTACCGAAGCAGGCGCCCCGACGGCGTAATGACGATCCCGGCGGGCCGGGTTGGCCTAGACGGCGAGCAGGTCGCGAGCGCCGGTGTCCGACGAGGGATGGCGCAGCTTCGACATCGCCCGAGCTTCGATCTGGCGGATCCGCTCACGGGTCAGGTTGAAGTGCTCGCCGACCTCTTCGAGGGTACGCGGCTCGCCACGGTCGAGACCGAAGCGAAGGCGCAGGATCTCGCGCTCGCGCTCGTCGAGCGGCCCGAGCAATTTGATGATCTCCTGGGGCAGCAGCGCCGTGGCGGCCATCTCGAGTGGGGACTCGGCGCCACGGTCCTCGACGACGTCGCCGAGCTCGGCATCGCCGTCTTCGCGTAGCGGCTCGGAGAGGGAAAGGGGCTCGGCGGCGAAGCGAAGTGCCTCGGTCACCTTGTCCTCGGGCATCTCGACTTCCGCGGCGAGCTCCGAGAGTGTGGCCTGCCGGCCGAGCTTGAGCTCGAGACGGGAACGAGCCTTCTGCAGACGGGCGAGCGTGTCGCCGGCGTGCACAGGGAGGCGAATGGTGCGGCCGGTGTTGGCGATGCCACGCGTGATCGCCTGGCGAATCCACCACGTGGCATACGTCGAGAACTTGAAGCCCTTGCGCCAGTCGAACTTCTCGACCGCGTGCATCAATCCGAGGTTGCCCTCCTGGATCAGGTCGAGGAGAGGCAGGCCCGACGCCTGGTACTTCTTGGCAATCGAGACGACGAGACGAAGGTTGGACTGCACGAACGTGCGCTCGGCGTCTTCGCCGGCGCGGTGAATCTTCTTCAGCTCGCGCTTCTTCGCCGTCGTCAGGTCCTTCCCGCCGGCCTCCAACTGGATGCCAGCCTTCTTCCCCTCCTCGATGGCCTGGGCGAGACGGACTTCATCGTCCTTGGTCAGCAGGGGATATTGCCCGATATCGGTCAGGTAGAGACGGACGAGGTCTTCCTCTTCGCGCTCACCACGTTCTTTCGCCACAGCTACTCCTCGGTTCCTCTGAAGCGTTCGTTCGCGGCATGTTCGCTACGATGTCGAACCCACTACCAACGCTGAACATTCCCGCACTGTCGCGCGGATGCGCAGCCATGGCGCTGGGAGCGGGCAGTCTACTGCCTTCTGCGCGTGCTTCGGATCCGAGGCACACACTCTCAGTGATTGGACGATCCAGACTTCGACACACTCAGTGGTGAACTGAAGTCTTTTCGTTCGGCCCCGACGACCATCCGAACGAGGTCCGCGAGGTCCGCGAGGTCGGCTCCGTCGTCGTCCGGTGACGGAAGGGTGCCCGGGGCGGCACGTTCCGGCTCTTGTTGGACTCCGCTCCCGACGCCGCTGAGCACCCGGAGCGCCGCGTCCAGGTGGACGTCGATGCCGGCGAGCGCCAGGTCGAAGGCCCGGTCGGCAGCCGGTGCCAGCATGCCCCGGAGATCGGCGATCGCTGACCGCAGTCCCGTCACCAGCCCGAACGCCACTCCACGCAAGGAACCGTCGTCGAAACGCCGGGCGAGCGCCGTGAACCGGGCCGATCCGAGCAGGTCGCCCCGCACGTCGTCGGCCAACGCCCGAAGCCCGACGGCGTCGGGGGACAGGGCAGCCCAACGCCCCACAACCTCGCCGAGGTGGCGCGACGCCTCCGTCACGTCTCGCCGATCCGCGGCCATCTCGGCGTGTAGGGCCCGTCGGCCGACGGCGCCGAACCCGGTTGCCGTGATCTCGCCCGCCACGGTGACGAAGCGGACCTGCTCGGCGAACGCGACGCCGGGGCCGTTCACGCCTGGCCCGCAGGTGGAGCGAGCCGCCCGACCGCCGCCGCCGGGCGGCTGGGCAGCGGGCAGCAGTCGAGCGGGCAGACATCGTGATTCGCGCCTCGAGTGCCGAGAGCGACGCGTTCCGGCCGCTCGCCGCGTTCGGAGGCCGCCCGCTCGAGGGCAAGGCCGACGATCATGTCGACGAAACGCGGATCGGCGCCGACCGTCGCCGAACGGACCATCGAGAGGCCGATCTCGTCGGCCGTCGCACGGGCTTGGGTGTCGAGGTCCCACACCACTTCCATGTGATCGCTGACGAAGCCGACGGGAACAACGACGACCGCCTCCACGCCGGCGGCGCGTCGAGAACGGAGGTGGTCGGAGATGTCGGGTTCGAGCCAGGGCTGACCGGGCGCTCCCGAGCGGCTCTGATAGACGAGGTCCCAACGTCGGTCCGCGTGCGACGGTCCGAGTCCGGCCATGATCAACGAACACGCGTCGAGGAGCTGGGCCACGTAGTCGCTGGTATCGGCCATCGACTGGGGGATCGAGTGAGCGGTGAACACGACCTCGGCATCATCGCTCGATGCGGCGAGCGCGGCGAGCGTGTTGGTCACCATCGGCTCGATGAATCCGGGATGGTTGTAGAAGACGCGGACCTTGTCGACGCTCGGAGCGTCGCCCTGCGCTGCCGCCAACGCCCGGGTGATGTCCTCGCGATACTGCCGACAGCCGCTCGCCGACGAAAACGCGCTCGTGACGAACGCCAGGATTCGTCGCGGTGACGAGGGTTCGAGTTCGGCGAGTGCCTGGGCGATGAAGGGATGCCAGTTCCGGTTGCCCCACACGATCGGCACGTCGACCTCGTTGCGGGCAAAGGCCTCGCGCATCGCTGCGAGCAGCTCACGGTTGTGACCGTTGATCGGGCTCACTCCGCCGAAACGGTCGTAGTGGGCACTCACTTCGACGAGCCGTTCACGGGGGATGCCGCGACCCTGGGTGACGTTCTCCATGAAGGGCAGCACGTCATCGGGACCCTCGGGTCCGCCGAAGGACACCAGCATCACGGCGCCATACGGATCGAGCGGTTTCATGCTCGGCTCCGCACGAGGAACGCGTCTGCACGAGTCGTCGTGGCGGCGGGGCGCAACGCGTGGATGGGACGGGGCGGTACGGCGCCGGATGACGAAGACATCACCATCGAGGGTACGCCCGCAGTGAGTGTTGTAGAACACCTCCCAACGGCGTTCGGAGGTGTTCTGCCCCCATTTATGGGGGCAACCTCTCTCCCAACGCTCACCTCCGGGGTGGCGAAGGTAGCGTCGGTCACATGATGTCGGACTGGGGAGCACTGGGGTTCGTGCGGGTCGCCGTAGTGGCTCCGCCGGTGCACCTCGGTGACCCGGCCGCGAATGCCGTCGAGATCGCCGCCTGGGCGGCACGGCTTGCCGACGACGGCGCTGCCCTGATCTGTTTCCCGGAGCTCTCCCTCACCGGCTACACGTGCGAGGACCTGTTCCTCACCGACGGACTGCGCGAGAGGACTGAAGCGGCGCTGGTGGCACTGGCCAAGGCCACCGCCGCGATCGAGGCCACGATCGTCGTCGGCCTTCCCCTCCGCCTGTCCGACGGGCGCCAGGTCAACGCCGCGGCCGTGCTCGACGCCGGTCGCGTGATCGGCGCGGTCCCCAAGCAGCATCTCCCCAACGCCGCAGAGTTCTACGAACGACGCTGGTTCACCCCGGGCTTCG
>JANMYF010000198.1:0-2372 GCA_031381685.1 Acidimicrobiia bacterium | reverse complement strand
CCGCTCTGTTCGCGTGGTGCTGCGCCGCTCGCTGCGCTCGACTGCTCGCAACACGAGCGACCGAGACAATGTGAGAGAGGTTGCCCGCTCTGTTCGATTGGTGCTGCGCCGCTCGCTGCGCTCGACTGCTCGCAACACGAGCGACCGTGACAATGTGAGAGAGGTTGCCCGCTCTGTTCGATTGGTGCTGCGCCGCTCGCTGCGCTCGACTGCTCGCAACACGGGCGACCGTGACAATGTGAGCGAGGTTGCCCCCATCTATGGGGGCGCAACACCCCCCAACGCGCTTGGGAGGTGTTGAGCTGCACGCGGTCGCAGTGTGGTGTCACGTAGGCGAGGGGGGTAGGGTCCCGACGACCCGCAACCCCTCGACCGGAGCCCCGCATGCATGATCGTCTCGCCACACTGTTCGACCTGACGGGACGGTGCGCCATCGTGACCGGCGGCTCACGCGGACTCGGCCGGACAATGGCGATCGGTCTGGCCGACGCCGGCGCGTCGGTGATCGTCGCGAGTCGCAAGCTCGACGCGTGTCAGGTCCTCGTCGACGAGATCCGATCGAGTGGCGGCGCGGCCGCTGCGGTCCGCGTGAACATGAGCGATCCTGACGCGCCGCGCACCATCGTGGAGGGTGCTCTGGCGGCCTTCGGTCGGATCGATATCGTCATCAACAACGCGGCAACGGTGCTCGACCGTGCGCTCGAGAACCTCGACGCCACCGCGTTCGTCGGGGCGTTCACGACGAACCTGCTCGCACCGACGCTGCTCGTGCGCGAAGCCCGGCCGCACCTCGCGGCATCGGGACACGGGGCGGTCGTGAACATTGTGAGCATCGCCATGGACGGCTCCTCACCGGGTCGTTACCTGTATCCGCCGGTGAAGGCCGGGCTCGCCCAGGTGACGAAGACGCTTGCCCGAGACCTCGCATCCGACGCGATTCGCGTGAACGCGATCTCGCCAGGAACGTTCCGTACCGACATGGTGACGAAGGCGTTCGACGACCGGATCCTCGCAAGGGTGGCGTCGTCTACCCCGCTCGGTCGCATCGGCGATCCCGGCGAGATCGTCGGACCCGCGCTGCTCCTCGTCAGCGACGCCGGTTCGTTCATCACCGGCGAAGTTCTCACCGTCGACGGCGGCGCAACTGCCTGAGCGCTCGTCGAGGCCTCAACTGACGCAGGTCATGGCGGATAGCGTGAGGACGGCATGTTTGGTGGTCCCGATCTCTTGGTGTGGTTGCTGCTCGCCTTCGGCGGCGCGCTGTTCATCGGCAACGTCTTGGCGCTCGTGCGCCCGCCGGCCAAGCGAACGGCGCGACCACCGTCTCGAGAGGCGGCGAAGCGGCGGATCACCGAGGACGACCTGAAGGCCGTCGCTCTCGCCAAGGCACCGAAGCTCCGCACGATCGCCATGGCATCGGTCGGCTTCATCGTGAGCATCTGGGCGATTGCCAGCCTCGTCCGCTGACCGACGGAGTCGCTGGTTTCCGAACCCGGCCGGGCCGCTAGCCTCGCCTCCCCATGACGTGCTTCGACCGGACCCCGACATCGCCGCGTGAGACGCGTGAGAGCAGCGCGCGGCCATGATCCTCTCCGACCGCACGCTTCGTGAAGAGATCGCCAGTGGGCGGATCCTGATCGACCCCTTCGTGCCCGACAACGTGCAGCCGTCGTCGATCGACCTCACCGTGGATCGCTACTTCCGGGTGTTCCGCAACCACACGGCGCGGGTCATCGATGTGAAGGAGAACCAGGAAGATCTCACCGAACTCGTCGAGATCGGCAGCGAGGACGTGTTCATCCTCCACCCCGGTGAGTTCGTATTGGGCGCCACCGCGGAGCGAATCGGCGTCCCCGACGACCTCGTCGCCCGGATCGAGGGCAAGTCGAGCCTCGGCCGCCTTGGCCTGCTGATCCACTCGACTGCCGGGTTCATCGACCCCGGCTTTGACGGCCACATCACCTTGGAGTTGGCCAACGTCGCCAACCTCCCGATCACCATCTATCCCGGCATGAAGATCGGCCAGGTCAGCTTCCTACGGATGACCAGCCCGGCCGAGCATCCGTACGGCTCGTCGGCGGTCGGCTCGAAGTACCAGGGCCAGCGCGGCCCCACCCCGAGTCGGTACTACGCCAACTTCCCCCAGCGCTGACGCGGGCGCCGCTCCGTCGACCTGGGTCAGCTCCCGTCGTTGGGTCGGGATTGGCGCACCAGTGCACGGGAGCTGACCCGGTGCGCGCGAGCTGACCCGGTGCGCGCGAGCTGACCCGGTGCGCGCGAGCTGACCCGGTGCGCGCGAGCTGACCCGGTGCGCGCGAGCTGACCCGGTGCGCGCGAGCTGACCCGGTGCGCGCGAGCTGACCCGGTGCGCG
>JANMYF010000194.1:0-2432 GCA_031381685.1 Acidimicrobiia bacterium | reverse complement strand
CAAACACCGGGCCCCCGGCCCCCACGGCCCCGGCCCCCTGGTACGCCGGGTGGTCTTGCGCCCGAGCCCTCCCCGCTTTGCGCTGGTGTAACGGGCGAGTTTTTGGTTTGGGGCGCACCCCGCCCCCCCCAACGCAACACCTCCTTGACTGACCCGGGTGCTACTCGACCGGGGTGAAGTTTGGTGCTTCGGTCCTCGTTCGCTTGAGCTCCCAGAAGGCGTCGATGCCGGCCATGGCGATGATCCCGTCCCACATCTGGAGCGCGTCGTAGTGCTTCAGCCGCCGGCTGACGACGGGGCCGAAGAAGCCGACCTTCTTGCCGACGTCGTTCTCGAATCCGAGGATCGGTGTGCCGACGTTGTCGCCGGTGAGTGCGAGTCCTTCGTCCATCGATGAGCGGATCGCCGCGTCGAATGATTCGTCGGTCATCGCGGCTACGTGATGGGCCGGGAGGCCGCACGACTCGAGCGACGGCGCCGGATCGATCATGCCTTCGCCGTTGTCGTGGATCCGCTCGCCGAAGGAGAAGTAGAGCTTGAACACCGCATCCTCACCGTGCTCGGACCTCACTGACTCGAGCACCCGGAGCAGCTGGTGGTTGTGGAAGCTGCGCTCGTGCCACGGTGAGTCGGGCTGCACGTTGTTCTTGAAATAGAGGCTGATCGGTCGCCAGTGGATGACCAACTTGCGATGCGGTGCTACGTCGACGACCCACCTGGCCGTCAGCCAACACCACGGTCAGACAGGGTCGATCCAGAAATCCAGTTCCATGCCTCGTGTCTAGCCGAGTCGGATCGGTTCGGCGCGACGTTCCCCGGCGGGACTAGAACTTCTCCCATGGACAGCCCTGGCCACACGATCCGTCCGCCCCTTGCCATCCACGAATTGCGTGAGGGCGTCGAACGCAACGAGATCGACACCGTGCTCGTGGTGTTCCCCGACCTTGCCGGATCCTGGAAGGGCAAGCGCATGACCGGCCGGTTCGTCCTCGATGACACCGTGCTCCACGGCATCGAGGCGTGCAACTACCTGATCGCCACCGACGTCGAGATGAACGTGCTGCCCGACTACCGGTTCGCCAACTGGGATGCCGGGTACGGGGACATGCGGTGCGTGCCGGACTTCGCCACCCTTCGGCTGATCCCGTGGTTGGAGAAGACCGCCTTGGTGATCTGCGATCTGGTCGACGACAACGGCCCCATCGAGGTGTCGCCCCGTCAGATCCTCAAGCGCCAGCTCGCCCGGGCGGCGGCGATGGGGTTCACCGTGAAGATGGGGGCCGAGCTCGAGTTCTTCCTGTTCAAGGAGAGCTTCGAATCGGCCGCAGCCAAGGGCTACGCCAACCTCACACCGGACTCGAACACGATCCAGGACTACCACATCCTCCAGACGACCAAGGATGAGCACATCATCCGGGCCATCCGCAACGGCATGGAAGGGGCGGGGGTCCCGATCGAGTGCTCGAAGGGCGAGGCGGGCTTTGCCCAGCACGAGATCAACCTTCGCTACACCGAGGCTCTGGAGATGGCCGACCGCCTCGCGATCTACAAGAACGGGGCCAAGGAGATCGCTGCGCTCAGCGGACGGGCGATCACGTTCATGGCGAAGTACTCGATGGCCGACGTCGGGTCGTCGTGTCACATCCACACGTCGCTGTGGAGCGCCGACACCGATGAACCTGCCGCGCCGGGGCACGGCCCGCACCATCTCTCCGACACCTTCGCCAGCTACCTCGCCGGGATGGTGGCAACGGCGCAGGAGCTGTCGTGGATGTTCGCGCCTACGGTCAACTCGTACAAGCGCTACCAGCTCGGCTCGTGGGCGCCGACGGCGGTGGCGTGGGGACGCGACAACCGCACCTGCGGTCTGCGTCTGGTCGGCCACGGTGCCGGTACCCGCGTGGAGTCCCGTATCCCGGGAGCCGACGCGAATCCGTATCTGGCCTTCGCTGCGGTCATCGCCGGGGGACTTCACGGGATCGAGAACAAGCTCTCGTTGGCCGATCCGTTCGTCGGCAACGCGTACGAGTCGAAGGACGTCGGCCGGATTCCGTGGAACCTGGTTCAGGCCATCGACCTTCTCGAAGGCTCCGCCGTCGCCAAGTCGGCGTTCGGCGAGGAGGTGCACCACCACATGCTCACCACCGCGCGCCACGAGTGGGCGCAGTTCAACAAAGCCGTCACGGACTGGGAGCTGCGCCGCAACTTCGAACGTTGGTAAGCGTGCTCGGCGCGGCGAAGTTCCACGCGCTGCGTGCCGAGACCGCTCGGACCGGCAAGAATGGAAGGATGTCGCATGCGAATCCCGGTCGCGGAGCCCGGAAGCGCGCGCGGCCGCTGATCGGCGTGAGTGCCCGTCCTCGCCGACCGGGCGAGGTATCGGGCTGGCCCGACACCCATTCGTCGGTCATGCAGCACACCTATCTCGACGG
>JANMYF010000184.1:0-19750 GCA_031381685.1 Acidimicrobiia bacterium | reverse complement strand
GTACGGGCCGAAGGTGAGGTAGGCGTCGCGCATCTCGGCCAACGCGGCGTTGGCGATCTTCAGATCGAGTCGATCAGCGCGGCCATCGGCTGAGTCGAGCGCCATCCGTACGCCCGACACGAGTATCTCTCGAAGCTGATCGCGGTTGTCGAGGCGCCCGTCGTTGTCGCGGACCCGTCCACCGACGAGTTCGAGCACCCGGTCGATCGTGGCATCGAGCTCGGGGTCGCCGACCTTTCGTCGATTGCTGGTCGCGCTCACGGCACCGAGGTTCTGGCGGTTCGTGGGGTCGCCGATCGGTTCGGCAGTTCGTCCGGGTCCAGTCATGGCACCGACGGTACCGCCCGCCGCTGAGCGCCAGACCAACCCGCCATTGCTGAGCGAGTGGTCGAGCCTCTCAGGATGGTGGCGCGGTTCGGCGCGCGTAGTCGTCGACCCGATGCCACTGGATTGCCGCCCGCGTGGCGATGTCGTGCATCGTGACCTCGGGGAATCCGATCAGGTTGGGTCGGATCGTGTCGTTGAGGCGGCCGGCGAGGTCGCCTCGCAGAGCCGAGCGGCCGGACGCGGCGCCGACGATCGACCCGACGGTGGCGCCGTTGCAGTCCGTGTCGAGGCCGCCCATCACCGCGGTGGTGACGGCATCGACGCTGTCCATCCGGCCGAACACGAGCGCCATGACACAGAGGGCCGCGTTGTTGATCGTGTGGATCGCATTCATCACCGGCGGCGACATGGCGTTCGTCATCGACTCGATCTCGCTCATCGCCGACTCCCAGTCGGGAGCATCCCCGCAGATGGCGAGAGTGGACCGAACGGCGTTCGCGAGTCGGCAGTCGGCGGGGATCTCCGACAGACCGATCTCGACGAGGGTTCCGGCATGGTGCTCGACGAATGCCGCGGATTGGATCGCCGCGAAGAACATCTCGCCGTAGATGCCGTTGCGGGTGTGGGTCCAGCAGGCGTCGCGGTACGCCAGTTCAGCGGCCAGCTCGGGCTTCCCGGCGCATACCCAGGCCCAACCGTCGGCCCGGATCTGGGCGCCGATCCACTCGCGGTACGGGTTGCGATGCGTGCGGCAGAATTCGGGAGTCGCCACGGAACGCGCCCCCGGAGCGAACCAGGCCCGGGCCGTGCGCGAGGTCCAGTTATTGAACGCCTGGAGTTCGGCCGTGCAGATGTCGGACACCGGGATGTGCTCAGCCCACCATTCGGCCACGTGTTCCCAGGTGAACTCCGGGCCGTGCTCCTCCACGATGGCCAAACCGGCCAGCGTGTAGTGGATGTCGTCGTCAGCCTCCATGAACGAGATGTCGGCTCTCATCGACTGCGGACAACGAAGGGCAATGCCGTCGCCGACGTCGGCCGAGGAGAAGTAGTCGCGCAGCGGCCAATCGCCTCGGGCCAGGAGGTAGCGCTTGATGTCGCCTCTCCCGGTCAGCTGTCCATCGGCGACGCCGAAGCCGAGGAACTCCACGGGCTTGCCCAACGCACAGCCGGTGGCGCGACCGGTGAGCGCCCCGTGGAGCCGATCGACGAGCTCGGCCTCATCGGGGAGCCAGTGGAGGTCGCGGGGACCGGGGGGACGGAGAAGACGAATGGCGTCAAGTTCATCGGGCTCTCGGGCGGCGAGGGCGGCGTCGGGGGGAAGCACCGCGACCTCGTCGTAGAACCCCCAGATCACGGTTTCGTTCCAGGCATCCTCCACCGGATCGAGAGCGTCGATGCGCGAGCGCAGGGACCTCGGGATCTCGACACCTTCGTCGCGCCGCTGGATCATCTCCTCACGAAGCAGTGCACATGGGGTGGTCCAGAGCGTCACGGCGCATCCTCCGGTCAGGCGGGCGGACGCCAGGGTACGACCGTTCCGCTTGCCCGGAGGCAAATCTGAGCAGTCTGGAGCGAAAACAGGTGATGTCTGCAATACTCCTTTCCCGCTCGGACGCATTCGGACCAGAGTCAGCATCCACACAGGGGGAACACCATGAAGCGCATTTGGACCGCTCTTGCGGCCGGTACCGTGCTGAGCGCATCGCTCGCCGTGCCGATCGCCAACGCCGCATCGGCACCGAAGGTGGGCAGCGCCTGCGCCCGCAAACAGGTCAACAAGACCGTGGGCACCCTCGTGTGCAAAAAGGAGGGCGGCAAGTACGTCTACCGTGCCGTGGAAGTCACCGCAGTGACCGTCGCTCCGGTTGCTGCTTCCGGTGCCTCGAACTCAGGCGCCGCCGCGGACGATCTCAAGGGAACCAAGATCACCTTCTTCCACTGGCGCGCCGAGGACAAGGACGTGCTCACCGCCATCATCAAGGATTTTACGGCCAAGACGGGCATCGAGGTCGAGCAGTCGATCAAACCCTCGAACGACTACCAGTCCCAGGCGTTGCAGGACATCCTCGACGGTAAGCCGGCCGACGTGTTCACCGCCTTCCGTGGAGCACAGTTCTTCAACATGGCGAAGGCCAACGGCGGGAGCGTCTGGCTCGACCTGAGCAACCAGCCGTTCGTGAAGAACTACAACAAGGACCTCATCGCGCCCGGCCAGTACGAGGGCAAGCAGCTCGGCCTCCCTTACCAGCTTGTCTTCAACATGCCGCTCGTCAACACCGATCTGCTGAAGTTGCTGAACCTGACCCTTCCCGCCAACATCAACGACCTCCAGCGCTTCTGCCAGCAGGTCAAGGCCAAGGGCATCACTCCGATCGCCTGGCCCGGTGGTGTCGCCAACGCCGCACAGCTGTCGATGAACGGGATGGTGATGAACGCCTTCCCGACCGATGATGCGTTCGTCAAGATCGACACCGGCGTCAGCAAGGTGACCGAATTCTGGATGGTCAAGGCGCTGCAGGACTTCAAGGACCTCGCCGCCGACTGCTTCGGCGACAACCCGCTCGGGGTGAAAGACGATGGTGCACTGGCCGACTTCGCCACCGGCAAAGCGCTCATGCTTGCCACCGGCACCTTCTCGATGGGCGCAGCGCTCAAGCTCAACCCGAGCCTCAAGTTCGGCCTCTATGCGCCGATCACCACGCCGGTCGGCCAGACCCCGAAGTGGGAAGGCATCTACAACTCCACCTTTATCGTCGGCGTCAACGCCCGCCAGAAGGACGCCAAGAAGCAGGCGGCCGCCATCAAGTTCGTCGACTGGCTGAGCCAGAAGGAGAACGCCGCCAAATACGCCAACGGCACCTCCCAGCATTCGACCGTTCTCGGCGTGACCTACACCACACAGGAACTGAAGGACACGGGAATTTGGGCGGACAAGCGGGTGCTCCTCGCCCCTCGCTTCCAGTTCCTGAACCTCGACATCCGCAACGCCGTTGAAAACGCGTTCACTGCCGTGGCCGGCGGCAAGGACGCCAAGGCCGCCGCGGAGGCCGCGCAAGCGATCATTGACCAGAAGCTCGGCAAGTAACGACACCTCGACGATCCGAGAGGACATCGTAGGAATGGAAGCGATCACTCGGGCGCGGCGGCGCCCGTTGATCGCGCGCAAACCGCTTTACCTGTTCGCGGTTCCCTCCGTGGGGATGTACGGGCTGTTCTTTGCGTGGCCGACAGTGCAGGCGCTGTACTACTCGTTCTTCAACTGGGAAGGACCGGGCACCTCTCCGGCCTACGTCGGCCTCGAGAACTACAAGACGAAGTTCTTCGACGACACCACGTTCCACAACAGCGTGTGGGTCAGCCTCAAGTTCATGATGATCGTCGTCATCTTCCAGACGCTCATCGGCCTCGGTTACTCGGTGATGCTCGTTCGCAACAATCGCACGACGGTGTTCCTCCGCGCGCTCTACTTCCTGCCGACCATCATCGCGTCGGCGGCCGTCGGATTCATCTGGAACTTCGTCTACGACCCGTCCGGTGGTCTCGTCACCACAGTGCTCAAGGCGCTCGGCACCGACTACCGGCCAGCGCTCCTGGGGAGCCCGAAAACGGCGATCTTCTTCCTCGCGCTCGTGCAGATCTGGTTCCACGCCGGCCAGATGATGGTCGTCTTCGTAGCCGGCCTTCAGCAGATTCCCCGCGATTACATGGAAGCTGCGTCGATCGACGGAGCCACTCGTGGGCAAACCTTTCGCAAGGTGACCTGGCCTCTCCTGGCGCCCGCCACCGGGATCGTCGTCGCCTACACCACGCTCCAGTCGTTCCGGGTGTTCGACCTGGTCTACGTGATGACCGAAGGTGGCCCGTTGAACTCCACGCGCGTGCTCGGCTTCCACATCTACCGCACCGCGTTCGAGTCGTTCAGCTTCGGCGAGGCGGCGACGGAGTCGGTCCTCTTCATGGCGCTGATCCTGAGCGTCACGTTCTTTCTGCGCCGCGCATTGCGACTCACCAATGCCGACGTGCGGGCGGATCACTCATGAACCCGATCACCGGTCGTCGCATCGGCAGCCGCATGCTGCTCGTCTTCTATGCGTTGCTCGTGTCCATACCCATCGCCGTGGTGGTGTTCGGGTCGTTCAAGACGCAGCGTCAGATCATCACCAACCCGATCGGACCCCCGGGCCGACCGAACGTGAACGGGTACCGCGAGGTTCTCGACATCAACATCCTGCGCTCGATGCGCAACAGCGCCGTGGTCGTCGGCTCCTCCGTTTCGCTCACGCTTCTCTTCGCTTCGTGGACCGCGTATGCGATCACCCGTCTCGGTGGTTGGCGGGCCAAAGTGCTCTTCGGGTTCTTCACCGTCGGCATGGCCGTTCCGGCCCAGGTGAACGGCATCCAGCAGTATGCGCTCTTCAAGCAGCTCGGTCTCACCAATTCACTCCACGGACTCGTCATGGTGAACATTGCGGTCACGATGCCGGTGGCCGTGTTCATCCTCACCGGCTTCATGCGCACACTTCCGCGCGAGCTCTTCGAAGCGGCGGTGGTCGACGGTGCCGGCCCATGGAAGCTCTATCGACGAGTGGTCATTCCGCTGTCCACCCCATCGTTGGCCGCAGTGGCGATCTTCCTTCTCGTCGCGCACTGGAACGACCTGTACTACCCCCTCCTCTTCATCACCGACGAGAGCAAGTGGACGATTCCGCGCACGCTGGCCTCGCTGCGCGGCGAGTTCCTCACCGACTATTCGGCGCTCTTCGCCGGCGTGGTCATCGCCAGCGCGCCAATGGTGGCGGCCTACGTGTTCCTTCAGCGCTGGTTCGTCGCCGGCCTGACCAGCGGAGCCGTGAAGGGCTGAGCACCGGCCCCGTCGGCTTCTTCCGAATCAGCGCAACGCAATGGCGACGGCGGCCCTACGCTCGGAGTCGTGAGTGACGCTTCCGGACGACTCGGTCCCGACCAACGGGAGGCCGGGCTGCGCCGGGCCCAGGACGAGACCTTCGACATCGTCGTGATCGGCGGTGGTGTGACCGGCGCCGGGGTCGCCCTCGACGCGGCGTCTCGGGGACTGAGCGTCTGTCTCGTCGAGAAGCGCGACTTCGCGTCGGGAACGTCGAGCCGCTCCTCGAAGTTGGTCCACGGCGGGCTCCGCTATCTCGAGCAGTTCAACTTCGCCCTTGTACGTGAGGCGCTCCGCGAGCGTCGGGTGCTCCTGGAGACGGTGGCTCCGCACCTCGTCCGGCCGGCACCGTTCCTCCTTCCGCTCCGCAAGCATTACGAACGCCCGTACATCGGCGCCGGCGTGCTGATGTACGACATCCTGGCCGGACGCAAGGCCGCTGTTCCGCATCACCGGCACCTGTCGCATCGCGCCTGTCTCGAGCTCGTGCCGTCGCTCGATCCGACCGCACTGGTCGGCGGGATCAGCTACTACGACGCGCAGATCGACGATGCCCGCCACACCGTTGTCGTGGCGCGGACGGCCGCCTCATTCGGTGCGGTGTGTCTGGCCGGCCTTGCCGTCGAGAAGATCGTCGTTGAGAACGGACGAGCTGTCGGTGTGCTCGTCACCGACCGGGAGACGGAGGCCGACGATTCGTTCGTCGTGCGCGGCCGTTGCGTCGTGAACGCAACGGGGGTCTGGACGTCGGACCTCGAGCGGTCCGCCGGGGTGACCAGGCCGCTCAACGTGCGGGCGTCCAAAGGCATCCACGTCCTCGTTCCGCGAGACCGCGTCCGGTCCGGCACGGCGATGATCTTGCGCACCGAGAAATCGGTGCTCTTCCTCATCCCCTGGGGCGATCGATGGATCATCGGCACGACGGACACCGACTGGAACTATGACCTCGACCACCCATCGGCCAGCGCCAGTGACGTCCGCTACGTCCTCAAGTGGGCGAACTCCGTTCTGAAGGAACCTCTCACCGAAGACGATGTCGTCGGGGTCTACGCCGGCCTCCGTCCACTGATTTCCGGGGGCGAATCGGCGACCACGCAACTGAGCCGCGAACACGCGATCAACCACGCCATGCCGGGGCTCGTCAGCATCGCCGGTGGGAAGTACACGACGTATCGCCTGATGGGCCGCGACGCAGTCGATGCCGCGGCCGTTGAACTCGGCCGGACCTTGCCGCGGAGTCCAACGCACGAGATCGGTCTGCTCGGCGCCACCGGACACGAGACGGCGCTCGCCACCCTGGCAAAGCACCGCGGTTCGACGCACATCGCTGCCGACGTTCTCTCCCACCTTGTCGCCAGGTACGGGTCCACGGCATCGGAAGTGCTCGACGTGATCGCCGACGATCCCGCGCTGGCCGCGGCACTTCCCGGCGCAGATCGCGGCGCCGAGCCGCAGCCGACGCCCGACGCCGACCTCTTCGACACCGGGCACCGGGCGCTCACAACGGGCGGCCGGTACCTTCTCGCCGAGGCGGTCCACGCGACCACGCACGAAGGGGCGCGCCACGTCGACGATGTGCTCACCAGGCGCACCCGCCTGTCGATCGAAGTCGACGACCGCGGAGTCGCCGCCGCGCCGGTGGTCGCCAAAGCGATGGGGAAGGTGCTCGGGTGGGACGAGGCGACCTGTGACCGCCAGACCCAGCACTACCTCGCGCGCATCGATGCCGAGCGTCTTGCCCAGAGCAAAGAGGACGACGCGGGAGCCGATTCCGCGCGCCGGCCGATCCGCGACCTTCGTCTGTTGTCCGGCCACGCGTAGCTCCGTTCGACCGCGCGACGCGTTCTCTGTCGCGATCGGTTGTCGGAGGTCCCCGGTGTGCTCTAGCGTTACCGGGGCAAGGGGGTGCGGGTATTCCGTCGGCTCACACCCCCTTGCACTTTCGCGTTCGGCCAGGGTTCCGTCTGTCGAGGGCGGAAACTACGGCTCGTCGCCGACGCGGACCGGGCGGCCCGGATCGGCCGCCCAATCCGACCACGACCCCGGGTACAGACGCCCAGCCGGGAGGTGGGCGAGTTGCAGGGCGAGGAGGTTGTGGCACGCCGTGATGCCCGAACCGCAGTGGCAGACGACGGGTCGATCGTGGCGCACGCCGAGCGACGTGAAGCGCTCGCGGAGTTCGTTCACCGGCCGGAAGCGTCCCGTGTCCTCGTCGAGGTTCCCTGTCCAGGGCGCCGACAGGGCTCCCGGGATGTGGCCGAGCCGCTTGTCGACCGGATTCGGTTCGCCGCGGTAGCGATCGGCACTCCGCGCGTCGAGGACGATGGCGTCATCACCTCGGCGAAGCGTGTCGACGGCGACAACATCGACCGTCGCCCCGAGCGGCCACGGCTTCTCGGTGAACAGCGAATCGGGACGCTCCGACGGCAGGTCGTTGCTCAGCTCCCCGGTCCAGGCCGAGATGCCGCCATCGAGCACCGCCGCGTCGTGGCCCAGCGCGGTGAGCATCCACCACAGGCGCGCGGCGATGGATCCACCGGCATCGTCGTAGGCGACCACGACGTCCCCGTCACCGACCGCCAACCGATTCATCGCCGCGGCGAAGTGCTCGGGAGAGGGGAGCGGATGGCGACCCGGGCCGGTGCCCGAGGGGCTGGCGAGATCGCGGTCGACGTCGACCCACACGGCGCCCGGCAGGTGGCCGGCGTCGTAGGCGGCCTCGCCGGATTTCCCGTCGATGTACCAGCGAACGTCGGCGATGACCAGCGTGGGGTCGTCGAGATGGTCGGTGAGCCATTCTGCGGAGACGACGGGTCCGGGGAGCGAGAGCACGGGCGGTCCAAGAGTGAGAGAAGAAGGTGGGCGGATCGTAAAGCGTTCCGCCTCTCGATCGGCGGACCCGCCGTTGCGCTGTACCGACGACCTCCGCGGCGGACGGAGCGGTCGCCGCGTCAACGGCTCGCTAGGGCGCGCGCCAGCGGTGCCCCTCGAGGTCCATCAGCACGTCGGCCTCCGGCGGACCCCAGGATCCGGCGGGGTACATCGAGACCGGAACATCCTCGGCGGCAAAGCCCTGAAGGATCGGGTCAGCGATCTCCCAGGCGGCGCGGACCTCGTCGCTGCGGATGAACAGGGTGGCATCGCCGAGCATGGCATCGAGGAGCAACCGCTCGTACCCATCGAGGTCCTCCTCGGGGAACTGGTCGGAGTAGTCGAAGTCCATGTGCGCGGTGCGCACACGGAACGACTGCCCGGGGACCTTTGCCCCGAAGCGCAGCGAGATTCCCGGCATCGGCTGGATCCGCACGGTCAGCGAGTTGGGTTCGTGCCGTGACCCAATCGCTTTGGCGAACGGCTGCAGCGGAGCTTCGCGGAAGTGTGCCGTGACCTCGGTGATGCGCTTGGGCATGCACTTGCCGGTGCGGACGAAGAGCGGTACCCCCGCCCATCGCCAGTTCTCGCAGGCGAGACGCATCGCAATGAACGTCTCGGTGGTGCTGGTCGGACTCACGCCTTCCTCGTCGCGGTAGGCGACCGCGGGAGCGCCGTCGACGACTCCCGCGCTGTACTGGCCGCGCACGACCTGGCGGACGACCTGCGACACGTTGAAGGCCTTGATGGCCTGCAGCGCTTTCACCTTCTCGTCGCGGATCGACGTTGCGTCGATGCGGACGGGCGGCTCCATCAGGATCAGCGAGAGCACCTGCATCACATGGTTCTGGACGATGTCACGCATCGCCCCCGCTTCCTCGTAGAAGCCCCCGCGATGGCCGACACCGATCGACTCGGCCACCGTGACCTCGAGGTAGTCCACGTAGGTGCGGTTCCACAGCGGCTCGAAGATCGTGTTCGAGAATCGAAGGGCGAGGAGGTTCTGCACCGTCTCCTTGCCGAGGTAGTGGTCGATGCGGAACACCTGAGACTCGGCGAAGCCAGCGTGGATGGTCTCGTCGAGGGACTTGGCGGAGGCACCATCACGCCCGAATGGCTTCTCAACAATAATGCGCGCATACGATGTTGGGCCACCTGGGCGATTCAGCCCGGCTGCCGTCAGACCCTGCACCAGGAGCGGGAAGGTGCTCGGGGGCGCGGAGAAGTAGAAGAGCCGGTTGCCTGTGCCGGGAGGAATCCCGAAGCCTTCGTCCACCTCGGCGAGTACGGTGCGCAACCGGGCGAAGAGCAGCGGATCGCCGTAGTCGCCCTGGACGTAGCGAAAGTGCGAGGTGCGATCACGCCACGGTCCGGCCTCCTCCGAAACGGCCGTGGACATCCGCGTGCGGAAATCGTCATCGGACATCTCTGTGCGGGCGACGCCGACCACGGTGAATCGCGCGTCGAGAAAGCCCTGCTTCTCGAGATCGGCGAGCGCCGGCATGAGCTTGCGCGACGTGAGATCTCCGGACGCGCCGAAGATGACGAGAACCGTCGGTTCGACGATGACCGCGGCCGGAGTACTCATCTCTTGGCGAAGTCCCCGACCCGCGATGCCAGCGTGGCGAGGAGATCGTCGAAGCTCTTCGCGAACGAGGCGACTCCCTCGCGTTCGAGCACTTCGGCAACGTCGTCCATGTCGACGCCGACCGCAGCCAGTTCGGTCCACACGCGATGGGCGTCGGCGATCGCCTCCACCGTGTCGACCGTACGGGCGAGGGTCCCGTGATCGGCGAACGCTTCGAGCGTGGGCTCGGGCAGCGTGTTGACGGTGTCGGGGCCGATCAGCGTGTCGACGTAGAGCGTGTCGGGATAGGCGGGATTTTTCGTGGACGTGCTGGCCCACAGCGGGCGCTGGACGCGGGCTCCGAGGGCAACAAGCCGGTTCCAGCGCGGCCCGCTGAAGCGTCGCCGGGCCAACTGGTAGGCGAGTACACCCTGGGCGATCGCGGCGCGGCCGCGAAGGGCGAGCGCGGCGTCGGTGCCGATGGCGTCGAGGCGCTTGTCGACTTCGGAGTCGACCCTCGAGATGAAGAACGACGCGACAGACGCAACACCGGACAGATCCTCGGATCCGGCGTCCGCGAGTGCCTCGAGGCCGCTGATGTACGCCTCGATGACGGCGTCATAGCGGGCGAGGCTGAAGATCAGCGTGACGTTGATGTTGCGGGCCTCCGAGATCATCGCCTGGATCGACGAGACGCACGCCGACGTGGCCGGGATCTTCACCATCAGGTTCGCCTTGGCGACCCGCTCATGGATGTCGCGTGCTGCGGCCGTGGTGCCCGGTCCGTCGTGGGCGAGTTCCGGTGCGACTTCGAGCGAGACGTAGCCGTCGACCCCGCGGCTCGAACGATGTACCTCGGCCAGCACGTCGCAGGCTTCGGCCACGTCATCGTCGGCCAGGGCCCAGAACGCGGCGCCCGGCGACATGCCCTTGCCGAACAGCACACCGAGCTGCTCGTCGTAGTCGGCCGAGCCGGCGATCGCCTTCTGGAAGATCGTCGGATTGCTGGTGACTCCCCGCACGCCGCGTTCGACGAGTCGGCTCAGGGTGCCGTCGCGAAGATACGCGCGCTTAAGGTTGTCGACCCACGGACTCTGGCCGAACTCACTCGACAACGAAACAAGACGATCACTCATGGCACGCTCCTGGAAACGACAGACTCGATGGGTACAACACTTCGCGAGCACGGATCATTCGCCGACCCCCTCGATCAGCAGCAGCGCCGCCTCCGTGACGGCGTCGGCGGTGAAGCCGTACTCCTCCATCAGCTTCGAGGCCGCGCCCGACGCGCCCCAGGTGTCGACGGTGATCGACAGATCGGCCCACCGCTCCCAGCCGAGCGACGACCCGGCCTCGCAGGCGACCACCGGCACGCCGTCGGGGAACACCTCGTCGAGGTAGTCCTCGTCCTGTTCGTCGAAGAGATCCCACGACGGCATCGATACGACCTGCGCGGTGTAGCCCTCGGCCTTCAGCGCGGTGGCGGCGGCCACGCAATGCTGGACCTCCGAGCCGGTACCGACCAGCACGACATCGGGCAACTCGTCGGCATTGGCCGTGGTGCTGAGCACGTAGGCCCCGCGCTCCACCCCTCGCTTGGCGAGCTCGGCCGAACCGACGAGCACCGGCAGGTCCTGGCGGGACAGGACCAGTGCCGTGGGCCCGGCCGCGGTGACAGCAACGCGCCACGCGGCCGCCGTTTCGTTTCCGTCGGCCGGGCGGATGAGACGCAGACCGGGCATCGCCCGTAGCGAGGCCAACTGCTCGATCGGTTGATGGGTCGGGCCGTCTTCCCCGACGCCGAGGGAGTCGTGCGTCCAGGAGTAGATGACGTTGAGGCCGCTGACCGCCGCGACCCGGACGGCGCCGCGCATGTAGTCGCTGAAGACGAAGAACGTGCCGCCGACCGGCAGCGCCCCGCCATGGGCCGCCATCCCGTTCATCACGGCGCCCATACCGTGCTCTCGAACGCCGAAGTGGATCAGGCGCCCTTCCGGGGTCGCAGCCGAGAACACGCCGACGTTCTTCAGCATCGTGCCGGTGTTCCCGGTGAGATCGGCACCCCCTCCGATCAACGACGGCACGGTCGAGAGCAGAGCGTTGACGCAGTCACCGCTCGCCACGCGCGTGGCCACCTTGCCGCCTTCGGCGTAGGTCGGCAGCACGTCGGCCCAGGTGGGCGCGAGCCGTCCCTCGACCAGGGCGAGGAACTCCTCGCCGCGAGCGCTGGCGGCGACACGTGCGTCCCACGCCTCCGCCGCCGAGCGTCCGGCCGAACCGGCTGACCGGTACATGGCCAGGACGTCGTCGGGCACGTAGAAGTCGACTGCCGGCAGCCCGAGGATCTCCTTGGTCTTCGCTACTTCGTCGGCACCGAGGGGTGAACCGTGGGCAGCGGACGTGTCCGTCTTCGTCGGGGCCGGGTGGGCGATGTGGCTGCGCAACCTGATCAGTGAGGGACGGTCGGTCACCGCCTTGGCCCGGTCGATCGCTGCGTGGAGACCGTCGAGATCGTTGGCGATCTCACCGACCTCGTCGACGTGCCAGCCGTAGGCACGGAAACGCATGCCGGCGTCGTCGGTCAGCGAAAGCTCCGTCGGACCGTCGATGGTGATGTGGTTGTCGTCGTAGATGCAGATGAGACGACCGAGCCCGAGATGGCCGGCGAGCGACGCCGCTTCGTGGCTCACGCCCTCCATAAGGTCGCCGTCGCCGACGATGGCGTAGGTGTAGTGCGAGCAGAGGTCCTCGCCAAATCGGGAGCGAAGGTTCGCCTCGGTGATGGCCATCCCGACGGCGCTGCCGATTCCCTGGCCGAGCGGACCGGTGGTGACCTCCACGCCGACGGTGTGGCCGCGCTCGGGGTGGCCGGGTGTCTTCGAGCCGTAGGTCCGGAAGGCCTTGAGGTCGTCGAGTTCCAGACCGAAGCCGGTCAGGTGGAGCATCGAATAGAGCAGGATCGATGCGTGCCCGGGAGAGAGCACGAATCGGTCACGATCGGGCCAGTCGGGGCGGGCTGCGTCGTAGCTCATGACCCGGGTCCACAGCACATGGGCCAGGGGAGCAAGCGCCATTGCGGTACCCGGATGACCGCTGCCAGCTTTCTGGACCGAATCCATCGCGAGCGCGCGAATGACCTTGACGCCGAGTTCCGAGCTTGCCTGGTCGGTCGTCGTCATCGTCATGGTTCTCCTGTTCGTTGGGGCGAATTGCGCGGTTGTCCCGAAACGTTGCGAGACCGGTGGTCGGGGACGACGGCGCGTACTGACCCTATCGCCGCCGTAATCCGGGTCCGCGACCGGACGAAGGAATTCACGCGCAAGCCCGAGGGCGCGGCTGGCGCCGAAGATGAACGCGAGAAATCTGCGTCCGTGGGCACCGGATGCCCCGACCGAGCGGTGTGCGTCGGCAAGAATGGTCATGGCCAACCCGACGGGCCGCTCCTCTTGACCGAAACTGCTCCCGAAACGAGTCCCACGATGTCTCCGATGAACCACCGGTTCGTGAACCGGCGAGTCACCGTCGTATTTCTCGTCACCCTGTCCGTGACCGCCGCAAGCGTGCTGACGACCGCCGTCTCCGTGGGCGCGCAGTCGGAATCGTCGACAACGGCGCCGATCGGTGCCACGACGCTCGTTCCGACGACCGTCGCCCCGACCGTGACGACCTCGGCGCAGACCTCGTCGTCGACGACCCCGGTCGCGGCGACCACCGCAGGATCGACGAGCACCGGGGTCGCAACCACCTCGGGCGCGCCGACGACGACCAGCGTCGCCCAGGTCACGACGACGACACCGTTCGTCGTCGGCAAGGTCCTCCGGCAGGGCTCGAAGGGTCCCGAAGTCGTGGCCATGGAGCGCAAGCTCGACCTGTTGCGCTACGACGTCGGTAAGATCGACGGCCGCTTCGACTCCCAGACGTGGCAGGGCCTGATGGCCTTCCAGAAGCTCCACGGTCTGAAGCGCACCGGCAAGTTCGACGAGGACACCCAGCGCGAGTTGGCCGTCGCCACTGTTCCGGGCGGGCTCATCCCCAACGGCGGGCTGCCCCGGGTCGAGGTCGACATCTCGCGCCAGATCCTCATGTACTTCGACGAGTTCGGCCTGAGCCGGGTGGTCGCGGTTTCGTCCGGATCGAATAGGAAGTACTGCGAGATCTCGAAAAAGTCGGGGAAGGAGAACTGCGGCGATGCCCGTACACCGCGGGGGAACTACCGCATCCAGCGGCGCATCAAGGGCAAGCGGGAGAGCGATCTCGGCGTGCTGTACAGCCCGATGTATTTCACGGGTGGTTTCGCGATCCACGGTTCCCCGAGCATTCCTGCGTACGCGGCGTCGCACGGTTGTGTCCGCGTCAGCAACAGCACCGCCGATTGGATGTTCGAAGACGTCAAGAACGGAACTCCGGTCTACCTCTTCGACTGAAAAGGACGTTTCCCGGTCCTGCACCGGGGGCTTGGGTGCATGGCCGCCATCTGCGAACCCGGGACATCTGCCCGGCGGGGGCTACATTGACACCGTGAGCAACCGGCCTCCGAACGCTGGTGATGCACGAGACGTCCGTGGGCCCGATACCGGCGTGACGGGTTACGCGGCCGCCCTCGTCGGTACGCACGAGCCGCCGACGACGCGAGAGGCGCTGATCGTCGCCGCCCGACGCCTTTTTGCCGAGCAGGGCTACGACGGCACCAGCCTCAATGACATCGCCGCCGAGGTCGGGATTCGGCGGCCGAGCCTCTTGCACCACTTCGAATCCAAAGAGGCGCTCTACCGGGTCGTGTTCGACAGTGCCGTCGCGGACTGGTTCGGACGTGTCGAATCGTCGGTGAAGGGAAAGGCGGACGGCTGGGAGAAGGTCGATCAGGTCCTTGACGCCTCGTTCGACTTCTTCACCGCCAACCCCGACTTCGTGCGCATGGTCCGAAGGGAAGCCCTCGCCAAGGTGAGTCCGCTCGGGGTCAATCTCGGTGAACTGCTCCGGCCGATGCTGCACCGCGCCATGGGCTTCTTCGAACGGGAGATGGCTGCCGGACGAATGCGACGATTCGACACGGACCACCTTCTGCTCACCGGATGGGGCTCTGTGCTGAGCTGGTTCAGCGACGTGCCGTTCCTGGAGGCTCTCCTCGAAACCGATCCGTTGAGCGCCGAGACCCTCGACGTGAGGCGTCGCCACCTGAAGGACTTCTACCGCGCCGCCCTGCTTCCCTAGCTGCACGTGCTGGGTCGGCTCACGTCGTTGGGTCGGCTGCAGTGCATGGATGCGCAAATGCCGACCCAACGCGCTGAGCTGACCCAGGTCTGCGGTGTCGCAGTGACTACGTTGGGAAGATGCAGGTACCCCCCAGCTGCGACCTCACGCTCGGTCTGATCTGTGTCGACAAGTCGGTGCCCGGTGTCACCGTCTGGACGATGCGGGCCGACGAGCGCTTCAGCAACCCGGCAGGAGTCATGCAGGGCGGGTTCGTGGCAGCGATGTGCGACTCGGCGATGGGAGCGAGCTCGGTCACGTTCGTCGCCGGCCGCAAGGTCTTCTCCGCCAACGCCGAGATGAAGGTGTCGTTCCTCCGGCCGGCGACCCTCGGATCGCAGCTGACCTGCACCGCTCGTGTGGTCTCCGGAGGCAAGACCGTGGTGTTCGTCGAAGCCGAGGTGATCGACGACGCCGGCCGGATGGTGGCGCGGGCGTCGTCCACGTATGTGCTGACGCCCCGCGAGGTGGGGTGACGGAGTGCGGCTCAACGATCGGCGGCTCCGCGTCTCGGTAGCGCTCTTCGGCATCGCCGCGGCCGGGGTCGCGGTCACGGGGATGCTGATCGATCCGGCATCCTCATCGTCGGGCGCCATGTCCGCCACCGCGCCGCTGTTCAGCGTCCGGCGCACGCCCGAAGCGCTCCGTGTGGCGATTGGACGTCAGCGACTGGCGGGTGCGCTCGAGGTGGTGCTCCGCAATCCTGCTTTCGTTGATGCTCGGCCGACGTCGTGCCTCGTCGCTCGAGTCGACGGAGGGACGGTCTACGCCGACGGCGCCGACCGATCGGTCATTCCGGCTTCGACGCTGAAGGTACTCACCGCCGCGACTGCACTCGCGCTGATCCCACCCGAGGAGCGATTCACCACCGAGTTACGCGCCAGCGCGATGCCGGTCGACGGGGTGATCGCCGGAGACCTGTGGCTGGTCGGCGGCGGCGATCCGCTTCTCGAGACACCCGACTATTCCCGGACCCAGGATCACTCGCCGGAGATCGCCACCAACGTCACGGCTCTGGCCGACAAGCTGGTGGCCTCGGGCGTCACTCGGATCAACGGTGGGGTCGTCGGTGACGATCGACGCTATGACGACACCCGGCAGGTGAAGACGTGGAAGCGCGAGTACCTCGCCGCGGGTGAGGTCGGACCGATCGGCGCGCTCAGCCTCAACGACAATTTCACGAAGAAGAACGCTCGTGGCAGGCGGACCGGTGCGGTCGACCCGCCCCGCGACGCGGCCGCCGAGTTCGCAGCCCTGCTCGTCGAACGCGGCGTGACGATCGGCTCGGACGCACGCGGAGCGAAACCGACCGACTCGGCCGCGGCCGTCGTGGCGCCGAGCGTCCTCGCGGCGATCGAGTCGCAGCCGATCGAACTCGTCGTGCAGGAAGTGCTCGTGTGGAGCGACAACACCGCCGCGGAGATGCTCCTGAAAGAGGTCGGCTTCCGCAGCACGAATCGGCCGGGCAGTGCCGAAACCGGTGTCGCTGCCGTGAAGGCATTCGTGGCAACACGGTCGTCGTCGGCGTACCAGGCGGTCGACGGATCCGGCCTTGATCGAAGCGACCAGGTCACCTGCTCGCTTCTTGCCGACGTCCTCGCAGGGGAGAAGCCGGGCGGGGCGCTCGAACGAGCGCTTCCCGTGATGGGGGAATCCGGAACACTGCGGCGGAGGCTGCGTGGTGACGCCGCAGCGGGAAAGGTCCGGGCCAAGACGGGTTCGCTGAACGGCGTCTCGTCGCTCGCCGGCTTTGCCGAGACCGCAAACGCGAGCCGGGCGGTGTTCGCATTCGTCGGCAACGGCTTGGCCTCGACGTCGACGGGAGTGGATATTGGCAATCAGGTGGCCCAGCAGCTCGTCCGGTTCCCTGACGCACCGCCCCTCTCGGCGCTCGGCCTGCCATGAATCGACGCCCCGACCTCCCCGACGGCGCCTCACTGATCGAGCTGCACCGACTGCCGATGTTCCCGCTCGGTTCGGTGCTGTTTCCCGGGCTCGGTCTCCCGCTGCGGGTCTTCGAACCCCGTTACCGCGCGATGATCGCGGACTGCCTCGACGGTGACCGATCCTTCGGCGTCGTCCTCATCGAGCGTGGGTCGGAGGTGGGCGGAGGCGAGGTGCGGCTACGTGTCGCGACCGTCGCCAAGATCCTCGATGTGTCCCTCCAGGACGACGGCACGCTCGGCGTGCTCGCCGTCGGAACGGGTCGCGTCGAAGTGCTCGAATGGCTCCCGGACGCTCCGTACCCGGCGGCGATCGTCACGCCTCTCGACGACCGGCCCGAGCGCCCGGGGTCGGACACCGACGACGGGGCGGCGACGCGCGAGCGTCATCCGTCGTCAGCAGACGTAGCGTCCGGCGAACCCCCGTCCGGGGACGGGCGTGGTTCGAGGGCAGAGCTGAACGACGAGGCGATCGCCCGGATCGTGCGCCGTCTCCGCTTCAGCCTGGCGCAGCGGGCGGAGGCCAATCTGGCAGCAGCGCCGGCCACGATCGAACTCTCTCCCGATCCCTCGGTCGCGCTCTGGCAGGTGTGCGCCCTCGTGCCGGCGACGCCGTTCGACGACTACGGCCTTCTCGCCACGCGCTCGGTCCGTGAACGAATCGACGCGATCGGCGAACTCCTTGACGCGTCCGCTGACGAGGTTCGCTTCCACTCGAGCTGACCGCGTGGCGGGCTCGGCGCCGACGCGCCAATTTCTGCGAACGGACGCGTACGGGAAGGCTCGTCCAGTAACGTCGACGCCGTGTCCAGCCCCAAGACCAACCGAGTTGTCGATCGGGTGAGGCCCCTGCTCGGGACCATCCGCCAGACCAACCCGTCCGCCGCCAAGGCGTCGGCCACCCACGGTGTGGGAAGCGTGAAGGAGATCGCGCAGCTCTCGATCACGTACGTCAAGCAGGAGACGAAGGTCCCACTCCTCGGCCTTGGTCGCTTCCTCGCCTTCGGGCTCGCCGGAGCGGTGTTCCTCGGCACCGGCGCGGTGCTGTTGACGCTCGGCGTCCTGCGTGGCCTGCAGACCGCCCTCAGCTACGAGAAGGTCAAGCAGTCGGGGGAGCGGTTCGTCGTCGACCGGGGACCGCTGAGCGGATCGTGGACGTGGCTGCCCTATGTGCTGACCGCTTTCGTCGCATTGCTGCTGATCGGGCTCATCGTCCTGTCGTGGATGCGAGACACCAAGAAGACGACCCGCTGAAACGAGCTCGACATGGCGAAGAAGACACCCCCGAAGAATCCCCAGCCCGGCGTCGACCGCCCGGTGGAGCGCAGCGACATCGAGAACCGACTCCGCGACGTCCGCAACGACTTCGAATCGGTGAAGTCCTCCACCGTCGGAGCCGGGGTCGCCGCCGGTATCGGCCTCGCGCTGCTCCTCGTGCTGATCGCGTTCATCATCGGCCGCCGCCGTGGTCTGGCGAAGTACGCGTTCGTGGAAATCCGCAGGGCCTGATGGGCACTCTTCTCCGCGCGCTCCTGCGAAAGCGCGTCCTCGAGAGGGGGCTTCGGGACGGATCATCACTCTGGCTGCTCGTCGGGGCGTTCAGCCTGCTCCGTCGCTTCTATCGGAGATCCGCCGCGAAGAACGAGACGATCCGCCTCCGCGCTCCACTCCGACCCGGCGACGATCTTGTCGTGCGGTATCCGGGCACGCCCGGTCGTAAGGTCCGCAAGGAGTCCAAGCTGGTGAACGCCAGACGAGAAGCTGCCGCGGTCGCGTTCGAGAAGGAGCGCGTCGAACTCGCGCAACGAGCGGCCGGCAGCGGTCGACGCGCCCGTAAGGCGACTCGTGCGCTCGCAACGCTGCGCGAACCGCGCGTCTGATCTCCATGTCGCGTCCCCTCATCGCCGGTGAGAAGGTCGTCCTCGTCGACGCCAAACGCCGCCGCTACCTGTTGAACCTCAAGCCGGGGGCGGAGTTCCATTCGCACGCCGGATTCATCACCCACGACGAAATGATCGGGGCCGAAGAGGGCACCGTGACCCGCTCGACACAGGGCGCCCGCTACACCGTGATCCGGCCGACGCTCGCCGAGTTCGTGCTGAAGATGCCCCGGGGAGCGCAGGTGATCTACCCGAAGGATCTCGGAGCGATCCTCATGCTCGCCGACATCTTCCCCGGTGCACGGGTGCTCGAGTCCGGTGTCGGCTCCGGCGCGCTGTCGATGACGATGCTTCGTGCGGGAGCGGTCATCACCGGCTACGAGCTCCGTGAGGACTTCGCGGCCAAGGCCAAGGAGAACGTCGCTGCGTTCCTCGGCCCGGAGGCGCTGGAGCGCTACGACGTGCAGATCCGTGACACCTCGCTCGGCATCGACGAGCGCGAGTTCGACCGGATCGTGCTCGACCTCCCGGAGCCTTGGCTAGTGGTCCCGCACGCCGCGCAGGCGCTGCGAACCGGTGGGATCCTCCTGGCGTACCTTCCGACCATCACGCAGGTGGTGACGCTGCGGACGACGCTTCGTGAGTACGGCTTCGCCATGGCCGAGACCCTCGAGGTGCTCCACCGCGGATGGCATATCGAGGGGATGTCGGTCCGGCCCGACCATCGCATGGTCGCTCACACCGGATTCCTCACCACGGCTCGCTTTCTTGCCCCGGACGCGACCGCTCTCGTCGGTGCCAGCGCCCCTGCCGAGAGCGAGGCATGACGCCTCCGGCACTGCTCGGCGCAAAAGGGCGTCGACGTGGTTCGGCCCCCGACGTGACGTTGATCGCTCAACGGAGGTCATCGGACGGGAGCGCGCTCTCGAAATGAGCGCACTCGATGTCGCCCTTGGAGTCGCCGGTCTGACGGCGTTCGTCGGCGGATACCGCACGGGTTTGCTCG
>JANMYF010000167.1:0-25669 GCA_031381685.1 Acidimicrobiia bacterium | reverse complement strand
CCTCGACGAACCACGGACGGCCGGTCGAAGGGGTGGTGTTCGATCGAGAGCGGGTTCGGGCGCCCCAAACGAACGTTCGAGATCGTAAACAAACGTTCGAGAACATGCAAGCATGCTCAGGTGCGCGGCATCGACGGACCGGCATCCCCGGCCGCCCCAGCCGTCCGTCGGACCGGCCGACTGATAAAGAGCCTGTTCAGCGTGGCTGTCTGCACGCTGCTCACCACTGGTTCCGCCCCCAACAGCCGAGCCGCCGAAGCCCCGGCGAACCCCGCCGGACCGCCCGTGAGCGCCGACCAGCCGGCCGCGACGACCACCTCGGTCCCGCCGGCGGGCCCGATCGCCCCGCCCGGGCCGACCACCGGAGTGGCCGGTCCGGCGAACTCGACGGCGACGACCACCACGCCGACGGCGGGCCCGCCGCTACCGGGCAGCACTCCTCCACGGTCGAACGGCACCTGGACGCTGGCGTTCGGTGGGGACACGCTCCTCACCCGCCGGGTCGGCCCTACGATCGATCCGTTCGCCGGCATCCGCCCGCCGATGGCCGATGCCGACCTCGCCATCGTCAACCTCGAAACCGCGATCTCTTCCCGGGGCCGAGCCGAGATCAAGACCTTCACCTTCCGTTCGGCTCCGTCGTTCGCCGATTCGATCGCCCGCGCCGGGGTCGACGTGGTCTCGCTGGCCAACAACCATTCGCTCGACTTCGGGATCGACGCCCTCGACGACACCGTCGACAATCTCAACGCAGCGAGCGTCGCCCACGTCGGTGCCGGGAGAAACCTCTCCGAGGCGCTCGCCCCTGCGGAGTTCGACATCGGAGGCACCACGGTCGCCGTGCTCGGCGCGAGCCAGATCATCCCGAGCGGCGCCTGGCCGGCGGCGGCAACGAGGGCCGGGATCGCGTCGGCGGGCAAGCACGCCATCAACCGCGAGACCCAGCAGCTCCTCTCCGCCGTTCGGTTCGCGAAGGCCTCGAACGACGTAGTCATCGTGGTGTTGCACTGGGGCATCGAGGGAAACCCGTGTCCGTCCCCCGTCCAGCAGAAGCTCGGCCGTCTTCTCGTCGATGCCGGCGCCACCGCCGTCCTCGGCGCCCACCCGCACGTCCTTCAGCCCGTGGTGCCCGTCAGCACGCTCGACGGCGACGCCGTGGTCGCCTATTCGCTCGGCAACTTCATCTGGGACCCGCGCATCGGCGCAACAGGCGAAACGGGCGTGCTCGAACTCCGCTTCGACGGTCCGCGTCTCGTCGGCATTTCCTTCGCCCCGCACCGCCTCGACGGCAACGGGTGGGCGCGGGCCGTTGATCAATCAAGCCCGAGGGGACGGGCGATCAGCGCGAGAGTCGCTGCTCGATGCCCCGGAGCACCCGGCGTCTCCACCTGGACAACCACGCGCTGATCCAGGTGCCGGTGCACCCAAGAACAACGCGCGCTTAGTAACCGGCGAGCGCTCGGCGGACGACGTCCATCGATGAGATCGCCGAGAAGTTGCGAACCCGCTCGCGGTCGCCGGGGAGGAGCAGTTGTTCGGTGTGCTCCCCCGCGGGCGTCACGAGTCCGACGAACACCGTGCCGACCGGTTGGCCGTCCTGCTCGGTCGGACCGGCCACACCGGTGATGGCGACGCCGACGTCGGCGCCGAGCACCGACCTTGCGCCACGGGCCATTGCCAGCGCAGCCGCGGCCGAAACCACCGGCCCTTCCGGCACGCCGAGGACCGTTTGCTTGACCTCGGTGGCATAGCTGACCACGGCGCCGCGGAACCAGGTGGACGCTCCCGGCACGGCGACACACCGCGAGGCCACGAGTCCGCCCGTGACGGACTCGGCCAGACCCATCGTCCAGCCGCGCTCGACCAGCAACGAACCGACGGTGGCTTCCATCGTGGCGTCGTCGACTGCGAAGATAAGCGAACCTAGGATCGCCCGGACCTCGCGCTCCTCGGCGTCGAGAAACGCCACGGCCTCGGCCTCCGTTGGCGCCTTGGCCGTGAGGCGAACCTTGATGCCTTCGATCCCACTCGCCAGGAACGCAATGGTGAGTGGAGGCGCACCGGGCCGGTCGAGGGCGTCGAGGCGCGACGCGATTCGCTCGGCGAGCGTCGACTCGGCGATGCCCCACGTGCGCAACACCCGGCTGCGGATCGTGGCGACGCTCCCGGTCCGGGCGACGAGGTCGGGAAGGATCGCCCGCTCGAGCATGTCTTTCATCTCGTACGGCACGCCGGGCACCGCGTAGATGACCTTCTTGCCGACCGGGCAGATCAGGCCCGGCGCCGTGCCTCGGGTCTGCACGATGATCGACGCGCCCTTCGGCACGTCGCCCTGTCGGGCGTTGTTCTCCGACATCTCCCTGCCGCGGGCGCTGAACATCGCCCGGATCCGCTCGACGATGTCGTCCTGGCGCTCGAGCCCGACGTTCATCACCGTGGCGATGGCCTCACGGGTGATGTCGTCCTGGGTGGGGCCGAGACCACCGCAGCAGATCACCGCGTCGCTCCGAGACAACGCCATACGGAGCGCGTCGACAATCCGCTGATGGTTGTCACCGACTTTCGTCTGGAAGTGGGTGTCGATCCCGGCTGCGGCCAGCTGCTCGCCGATCCAGGACGAGTTCGTGTCGACGATCTGGCCGAGCAGCAACTCCGTGCCGACGGCGACAACTTCACAGCGCATGGACCCATCCTGGCCCAACGCCGACCACAGGTAGCGTGAAGGTCGTGGGACTCCTCAGCCGAACACCGAAATCCGAGAAAACCCGTCGGGCTCGGCCGCCCCGGGTGTACCTGAACCGGGAGGAGACCAAGCAGACGATGCGCCTCCAGCCGATGGAGCGCAAGATCCTCTACCTGGCGGCGGCCTACTGCGCCGTGGCCATGGCGTTGATCCAGGCCTACACGAGAGGCACCGAGAAGCTCTGGTGGCTGGCCGTGAGCCTCGCCCTGGTCGGTGCCTTCGTGGCGCTCACCTGGCGGACGAACCGCATGTTCGCCGGAATCGGAGCCATCCTCTGCGTGTACGGACCGGCGTGGGGAAAGTACGTGATCTTCGGAACGCCGCTGTTCGGTCTCATGCTCTGGCTGACGTTTCGCATCTCGACCGATCGCCGCAAGCTGATCGACGACCGCATCCGGCGCGGCGACTACGGCGTCGATCCGCGTACTGCCGCCGACCAGGCCCGCAAGGCCAAGAAGGCCGGCACCACGGCGACCCAGACGGTCAGCGGCAAGCCGCTGGCTCCGCCGTCGAAGCGCTACACGCCGCCCAAGGCCAAGAAGAAGTAGCCGCCGCGACGGGCCGTTCTGCGCGAGCGGTCCCGCCCGGTGCGATGGGCGTGAGCTGCGGAAAACGCCACGCCGAATCGCCGGGACCAGGTGACAGGATCGTTGCATGAGTGTCGCCCTCCTGCTTGATCCGACGTTCCGGACGACGGGAATGTGGATCGACGCGCTGCGGGCCGCCATGCCCGACGAGGAACTCGTCCTTTCGGGTGACGTCACCGACGGACATGCGGCCGACGCCGTCGATGTTGCCCTTGTCAGGGGAATCGACCCGGGCGACCTCGGACGGTTCCGACGTCTGCAACTCATCCACTGCCTGTGGGCGGGCGTCGACCGGCTGATCGGGGACCCGGCGGTGCCGACGCGCGTGCCCCTGGCCCGGACCGTCGATCCGGCAATGGCCGACCAGATGGCGGCCACCGCATTGGCGCACGTTCTCGACATCTGCCTGCTCCACCACGACTACCGCGAGAAGCAGGCGCGGGCGGCGTGGGAGCCCCGGCACGCGAAGCCGATGGCCACGAAGACCGTCGCCATCCTCGGCTTCGGCTCCCTCGGCCGGCGATGCGCCGAATACATCGCCGTGACCGGAGCCAAGGTAATAGGTGTACGTAGTATCCGCACGGCCGCCGCGGACCACGCACCCTGGACGACGACAGCCAACGTTGCCGATGCCGTGGCCATCGCCGATGTGGTCGTCAGCCTGCTGCCACTCACCGACGAGACGAGGGGCATGTTGAACGCCGCCCTCTTCGCCAGATTTCGCCGGGGGGCTGCGCTCATCAACCTCGGTCGCGGGAACCACGTGGTCGAGGCGGACCTGCTGGCCGCACTCGCCGAAGGTCAGCTCCGCCGTGTCGTTCTCGACGTGTTCGCCCAGGAACCACTCCCCGAGGAGCATCCGTTCTGGCGTCACCCGCAGGTGACCGTCACGCCGCACGTCGCCGCCGAGACGGACCCCAGCACCGCGGCCACCGTCATTGCCGCGAATATCCGCGCCTTGCGGGCCGGGAGAACCGACGCGATCACCGGTCTGGTCGACCGCGCCCGCGGCTACTGACTCCGCCGTATCAGGCCGGCTGGACCTTCCGGGCGGCGACGAAGTACTGGGCGCCGCTGACGAGGCTGAGCACGACGCTGATCACGAGCAGCGTGTGGCCCAGCCACGCGGCGTGCTCGCCGACCCACGGCATGATCGAGAAGCCAACGGCGCTCTGCTGAGCAAAGGTCTTCCACTTGGCCGACGTGCGCGCCGGAACGGAGACACCTTTCGTGCCGACAAACGAGCGGTACAGGGTGATCGCCACCTCACGGATCGCCGTGACGGCAACCCAAGGCCAGAAGTAGACGCCCTTGACGACCAGGACGGCCATGGCGCCCAACGTCATGAACTTGTCGGCGAGAGGATCGAGGAAGGCACCCGATCGGGTGGTGCCGAAACGGCGGGCGAGGATCCCGTCGAAGTAGTCGGTCCAGCAGAGAACGGCCCACAGAGCGAAGGTACCGAGGTCGAAACGCAAGGAGGCGATGAGCACGAGCACCACCGGAGTGAGCATCATGCGCACAACGGTCAGGGCGTTCGCCGGGGTGACGAACGCTCCGGGGTCGAAGCGGGGAGTACGGGTGGCGGCCATCGTCGAACTCAGCGGCGGGCCGCGAACTCGGGTACGACCGCATGGAGATCGGGGCCTTCAGCAGAGATCACGTGGACGGTGTGGAACTCCCCGACTGCCAGGTCTGTCGGGATGTGCACCTCGCCGTCGATCTCGGGCGCCTCACGGACGGTTCGCCCGATCCCCGGGCGGTCGACGAGGACTTCGACATCCGTGCCGATGAGGGCGTCGCGCGACTGCGCCGTGATGGCGTCCTGAAGTTCGGTCAGTTCGTCGAGCCGCTCGCGCATGAGCGATGAGGAAACGCGACCGGGAAGATCGTAGGCATACGTACCTTCCTCAGGCGAGTAGGAGAAGAATCCACACCAGTCGAGTCGGGCCTCGCGAACGAAGGACAGCAGCTGGTCGTGATCCTCTTCCGTCTCACCGGGGTAGCCGACGATGAAGTTCGACCGGAACGCAGCGGACGGTTCCCGTCGACGGATGTCCTCGATGCGGCGCAGGAAGCGGTCACCGTCTCCCCATCGCCGCATCCGTCGAAGCAGTGGCTTCGACACGTGCTGCAGCGACAGATCGAAGTACGGCACATTCGTCTGCGAACAGATGACGTCGATCAGAGCGTCGGACAGATCGCTCGGGTACAGGTACAGCAGCCGGGTCCGCTTCACCCGCGCGGCGACCGCCTCCACGAGGCCGACGATGGAACCGGCCCCCAGTTCGGTCGGCCGGTCCTTGCCGTACGACGCGAGGTCCTGGGCGACGAGCACGACCTCCTGCACGTCGAGGGCATCGACCTCGTCGAGGATCTGGGCGATGTCACGGCTGCGCTGCGGCCCCCGGAACGATGGGATGGCACAGAACCCGCAGTTGCGGTCGCATCCTTCGGCGATCTTCACGTAGGCCCACGGAGCGGCCGACTTCGGCCGGGGCAGGTTCAGAAGATCAAAGGCCGGGACGGTCAGCCCGGAACGGGTACGGCCGAGCGCCACCGGCACGGCCGTGGAACCCGCTTTCGGCGAGCCTTGCGGATGTTCATGGTCGTGTTCGTGATCGTGGATCGCGCCGCCGAACCCGACGACGCGGTCAACCTCCGGGAGTGCCTGCGCCAGTTCGTCGCCGTACCGCTCGGCCATGCAACCCGTCACGACCACACGCGCCCCAGCCTTCCGGCCGTCGGCGAGCGCCAGCGTCACGTCGATCGACTCCTGCCGGGCCGACTCGATGAAGGCGCACGTGTTGACGAGGACGAGATCGGCGTCGCCGGCCGAATTGGCCGGCTCCATGCCGTCGGCCAGGAGCTTCCCGGTCAGCTTGTCGGAGTCAACCTGATTCTTCGGGCAGCCGAGCGTCTCAATCCAGAACCGTCCCGACACGATGGTCCACGCTACCCGTCCCCCGCCGCATTGCCGTTCGACAGGTCGGATCTGCTCGTGCTTTTCCACCGGCGACCCGGCCGTTTCTCGCGACGAACCGTTGCAACCACTCGTTGCAACGGTGTCAGCCATCGCTCGCCTCGTGACCCAAGGAGTGTTTCTGTGACCGCAACGTCGTTCGACAAGGAGTCGCGTCCCCGCACGTTCCGTGCCGCAATCGGCCGGTCGCTCGGAAAGTGGTTGGCCATCGGGGCCACGCTCGTCGGCCTGCTCGCCTTCGGCGGCGGGGTGGTGAGGAACTTCTTCCACCACGCGGCTCCCTTCTCCGAGCGAACCGTCGACCGCACTCAGCCGGCAATCCTGCAAGCGCTCACCGATCTCCACGATTACCGAGCAGCCTCGGCGACCTTCGACATCGTCGTCGACGTCGAGAAGGATGCGAAGTGGATGCCGGCAGCCCTGCGCGGCGAGCGCAAGGTTCTGACCTCGCGGGGTTCCGTCGACGCAGGTGTCAACCTGTCCGCACTCGACGCGTCCGCGGTCTCGATCGACGAGACGACGAAGGCCGTTCGCATCACGCTCCCCCACGCACGCCTCCGCCGTCCGTCGATCGACCTCGCCGCGACGCACCTGGTCGTCCACAAACGGGGACTGCTCGACCGGATCGGCTCGGCGATCGGCTCGGCCCCGACGGGTGAGAAGCCGATGATCGAGATGGCCGAACGCAAGCTCGTGGCCGCCGCCAGGGCGAGCGACGTGAAGGTGCGCGCCGAGACCAACACCCGCGACATGATCACGGCGTTGGTGAGGGGTCTCGGGCACCCGAACGTGACGGTGGACTTCGCCGACCCGGTCCCCAACGGTGGGCCGGCCCCGGTGTCCCGTTCGCTCTGACGAACCACACGCGATCGACCCGGCGACTTCCGCTGGAGCTTCCAGACGCCATACTGGGCCGGTGACCCTGATCGAACGGCTCCGTCAGGCGGACCTCACCGGAGCCGAGCGGCGGGTCGCCGATGTGATGGCGAAGGACCCGAACACGGCGGCGTTCGGCACCGTCGCCGAGATCGCCGCGCAAGCCCGCACCGGTGGCGCCACCGTGATGCGCCTGGCCGCCAAGATCGGATTCCACGGCTTCCGTGAGCTCCAGGACGCGGCACGAGATGAGTTGACCCGACAACTCCGCCCCGCTGCGGCACGAGCGCGTCTCGAGCTGGTCGGCTCCGACCCGCGCGATCGCTCTCTCGCGGTGGAGACGGCGAACCTACAGACCAGCCTCGGCGCGATCGAACCGCGAACGCTTCGAGGAGCCGCCGACCTGCTGTTGAAGGCAGAGCGGGTGGCCGTGGTGGCAAGCGACGCGACATCGGGAGTGGCGGCAGACTTCGTGTCCCAGCTCTCGATGGTCCGACCCGACGTCACGCACGCAACAGGCGCCACGGCGGCGCTCGTGCGTTCCGTGGCGTGGCTCGGGAAACACGATGTGCTCGTGGTGCTCGACATCGCCCGGTACGAAGCCGCGGTGCTCGAGGTGGTCGGCCACGCCCGGTCGAATGGCGCGTCCGTCATCGCGGTGACCGACTCCCCCCTCGCCCGTATCTCCCAGAACGCCGCGCACAGTTTCACCGTGTCGTGCGAAGGACCAGGGCCGTTCGACAGCTTCGTCGCCATGCTCGCGGTGACCAACCTTCTCGTGGCCGCCGCCGTGGCCCGACGCGGCGAGGCGGCCACCGAACATCTCGACCGGCTCGAGACCACCTGGACCGAGCTGCGCACGCTCACCGACGAGTGATCAGCCGGGGCGAGCGAGGGCCCCTGGGAATTTTCGTTCCAGCCTTGACTACTCCCGGAATAGGCGTACCATGGAAGCCATGGTTACGCACTTCCCGGCCATGGACGAACTCCATGACGCTCTGGCCTCCGATCGGTTCTTGCGCGCCGCCGAGGCGGCATCGCACTCCCCTTCGCTCGACGCGGCGATCACCGCCATGCGCAACGACGCGCACCGCGGCGCCGTGCTCGTCCCCGGCTGCCCAGTCGGCAACGTGCCGCCCACTCCCCTGACCAGACACGGTGTGGACAAGCCCGACCGGATCAGCGAGCAGACGCTGCTCGGGGCGGCCATGCGTCTTGGCGAACCGGTCGGCTTCGCGCAGGAGCACGGCGGCGACATCGTGCAGGATCTCTACCCTCTTGCGTCATCGGTCGGGCGTCAGCTCTCCACGTCCTCGGGTGTCGAGCTGGCCTTCCACACCGAGACCGCATTCCACCCCCACAAGCCGAGATTCCTCCTGCTGTTGTGCCTCCGCGGCAACTCGGCCGCCGCGACCACCCTCTGCTCGGTCGACGACATCATCGCCCTTCTGCCACCGGCAACCGTCGAGGTCCTGCGCCAACCGCGTTTCCGCTGCGGGGTGGACGAATCCTTCGGCGCAGGGTCCGCGTGGGTCACCGAGCCGGCACCGGTGATCGAACACGCAGCCGACGGCATGTGGGTGCTCACCTTCGACGGCGAACTGACGCTCGGCACCGACGCACGCGCCGAAGCGGCGATCAACGAAGTGAACGAGGCGATCGCCCGGGCCCGCACGTCCGTCACCCTCGCATCCGGCGACCTGCTGATCGTCGACAATCATCGGGCGGTCCACGGACGCAGCCCGTTCACCGCCCGCTTCGACGGCACCGACCGATGGCTGCAGCGGACCTTCGTCGTCAGCAGCCTCGCACCATCGGCCGACGAACGCGAGGGCCGGGTCATCACGACCCGCTTCGACTGAGCTCGATCAGCCCGGCAGCGCTCGTCCGTCCGGCGGTTCCGGGCGGACGTAGGTCAGGAGCAGCGTGTCCGGGTTCAGCCGCTCGACCCCGGCGAGCCAGAAGCGCCCATTGATCACGTGGCCGGTGCCGGTGTGGCGAACGCCGGTGCCGAACGCGAGAGGCTCGAGGGTCAGGACGATCTCATCGATCAGATCGGCCGCAAGCATCGCGCCGTAGACCTCGCCACCGCCCAGGACGGCGCACCGTTGGTGTCCGTCACGACGCAGCGCGCCGACGACGGCGTGGAGTGGTTCGTTGGTGAACTCCAACAACCCGGGCGCGCCATCCGCGGCGTACGTGTCAGGGTCCCGCGTCCAGACGATCTTGCGCCGCGGCCGGGCGCCATCCGACGCCTGTCGGTCGCGGCGGGCGACGACCTCGGAGAGGATCGCCGACCGACTCGCCCGATACGTCTCCCCGCCCATCAGGGAAACGTCGCATGAACGCAGGAACCTGAAGAAGTGCTTCTGGTCCTCGGGCGACGCCCACTCGGTGGCCGCGCCGCCGTGCCTGGTGATGTAGCCGTCGATCGAGCTGACGACGACGGCGATCATACGCATACGTATGATCCTCTCATTGGCCGACAAGGCGGAGACCAGGCGTCGGCCACGGCACCGCGATCAGGCGCCCGGAGGACGACAGGGTGACGAACGCAGTGCGGAGCTCCGGACCCCCGAAGGCGATGTTGGTCGTCATCGAATCCTGGACGGGCTCGGGCATGGCCACATGGTGGAACGAACCGGACGGTGACACCACCGTGATCCCCCCTCGCATGAGCGTGGCGACGCAGACGTTCCCTTCGCCGTCGACGGCGAGCGAATCGAGCAGTTGGAAACCGGGGAGTCCGGCGAGGCAACCGCGGTACGGGCCGGCCGGTCCGAGCACGCCGGGCGCGATGATCGGACGGGCGAAGACGCGCGAGGTGTGGGTCTCCGCCCAGTACACGGTGTCGCCGTTCGGCGAGAGGCCGATGCCGTTCGGATGTTCCGTTGGGAAGACCATCTCCCGACACGATGATCCGTCGAGGCGGGCGTAGTGAATCCCGGTCCGATCGTCCTCGCGAGGGCCACGGGTGCCGTGATCGGTGAACCACATCCCACCGTGGCCGTCGAGCACCAGATCGTTCGGGGCCCGCAACGCGACGGTCGAGCCATCGGCGGCAGTGCTCGTCGTGTAGAGCGTCTCGATCGACCCACTGACGGGATCGACCCGCTGTACCGACCCTCCCGCATACGAGTTGGGCCGGGGCCCCGGGAAGAGCATCGATTCCCGTTCGATCCATTCGAAGCAGCCCCCGTTGTTGCAGATGTAGACCTCGCCCGCGGGGCCGAGGGCAGCACCGTTCGGGCCTCCGGGAATGTCGGCAACGGTCTCGGGTAGCGACCACCCGCCACCCGACAGCGGCCGCACGCGGGCCAGGCGAGCCCGCGCGATCTCGACGAAGAGGACCGATCCATCGGGACACCACACCGGTCCCTCGGGAAAGCGGAGTCCTTCGGCGAGGACTTCGTAGTCATGAAGCTGGACATCGGTGCTCATTCACGGCGAGGCTAGCGAGCGCGGGCGGCAAACCCACATCGCGATCGAAACGATCAGGTGAGAAGTTCGGGTCGGTACTCGAAGTGCATGGTGTCGAAGTGGAACCACTTCGCTCCCCAGATGAACCCGTGACGCTCGAACACCGCGCCGATCTCGCAGGGGATCCGGTTCCGAAAGTCCTTCACGCCGCCACTCCACCGCCAATAGTCGGAGAAGGCCACGTTGATGTCGAAGGCGATGCCAAAGCTATGCATACTTAGGACATTCTCGCCCGCGATCTTGCGCCAGTTGAAGCCGCCGCCCGGCGTGACGAGGTATCGAGTCAGGTCCGATCGCTGGCCGAGCTCCGCGGCGACGGCGGCGAGACGCCTGTCGACGTCATTCGTCGTCGTTGCCTGGAGTGTCGAACCGAACCATCTCACGGGAGTGAGAGTCTTCGCGACTTCGCTCCGCGAGCCTCCGTACATCGCTCGGAAGAACGGCTCGTTGCGGAGTCGGCCGGGGTCCTCGTCGTTGCCCGGCGTCCGCGCCGGACACCCCCGCGGATAGGGGATGGAGAACTGGTCTCCCATCGTGGCGATCGACATCCGTTCCTGGACCGAGCCCGCAGTCCGCGCTTCGGCGACGGGTACGTCGCGACCTCGGACCAGGAGTTGCCCCGCCGGTCCGACGCCAAGGGTCGAGGGGTACGCCGAGACCAGCCGAGCGATCAGCTCGGCGCGGTTCATCCCGCCATCTGCCGTTGCCGGCAGGACCGGAACCACACCAACCGAACCGAGCGCGGCGACGAGGGTGACGAACCCGGCGAGCACGCCCCGATATCGGTGCCGGGCGAGCAAAGGACGCCCGATCATCGCTGCTCGCGCGTCAGCACCAGCCCGACGCGATCCGGGGCGACGACGAGTGAACGGCCCGGCACGCCGGCATCGTGCAGCGCCGTGGCGCCGGCGTCTTGGACGACGGAGGCGACATCGACGTGACACGTGGCGAGCAGGGTGGGTCCCGCACCTGACCATGTTGCACCGAGCGCACCGGCTTCGACGAGAGCGGCGAGAACCCTCGTGGACTCCGGGAAGAGCGGTGAGCGCTGCGCTTGATGCAGGCGATCGTCGAACGCGCCGCGCACCAATTGGCGGTGATCGGCGAATCCGGCGATCAATGCCCCCATTCGGGAGAGGTTGAAGACGGCGTCGGGGAGTGGCACCGCCTCGGGCAACGCCTGGCGCGCGTCCTTCGTGGAGAGATGCCGATCAGGGATGACCACGACGAAGGTCAGCTCGGGGTCCAGCGGGAGGCGGCTGGCGACCACGCGGCCATCGATGATGGCGCCGGTGACGAAGCCTCCGAGCACACATGCGGCCGCGTTGTCGGCATGTCCCTCGAGCAGTCCGATGAAACTCAGCGGGTCCGGATGTCCGCACGCCGCGACGATGCCGACGCCGAGCGCCGCGGAGGAACCCAGGCCTCGCGCCACCGGCACTTCACTCGCGATGTCGATGCGAAGACGGTCGTGGCCCAGCACTTGGCGGACGAGCTTGGCGGCGAAATGATTGCTGTTGAGCGGAAACGACGAGCCCTCGCCGGTCACCGTGAGATGGAGCCGGTCCGAAGGCGTGACGGTGACCTCAGTCCATAACTCGAGCGCGACCCCGAGCGTGTCGAAACCAGGACCGAGGTTGGCCGACGATGCCGGTACCCGAGCGTGCACGACGTCGCTCTACTGCGGCCGCGGGCGCAGCGCTTCGAGCTCTTCCACCGTCATCAGCACCTCACGGGCCTTGGAGCCGGTCGTCGGTCCGACGACACCGCGGGTCTCGAGAAGGTCCATCAGGCGGCCGGCGCGGGAGAACCCGACCCGCAGTTTGCGCTGCAGCATCGACGTGGAACCGAACTGGCTGCGCACCACGAGGTCCATCGCTGCGTCGAAGAGGTCATCGTCGTCCTCGTCGCCCCCGTCGGGGCCCGAGGACGTGAGCGGACTGCCGCTGAGCTCGCCGACTCCGCCGTAGTTGAACGCCGACGTCGCGCTCGGGCCCGAAACGACACCCGACGAGCCGAAGACCGCGTCCGACGACGGGTCGAGCAGGGGTCCGGGAGCACGCTGGCCGACGAAACCGGTGGTGTACTCCTTCGCGCCCATGTCGTCGTCGGCGTCAATCGCCGGACGTGACGACGGTCGAGACTCGGCCACCTGTTTGCCCTGGCGGTTCCAGAAGTTCACGATGCCGCGGACTTCCTCCTCGCTGACGAAGTTGCCCTGCACGCGCGTGGCCACGTTGGAAGAGACGGTGAGCATCAACATGTCGCCCTGCCCGATGAGTCGTTCCGCACCTGGCTGATCGATGATGACGCGCGAGTCCGTCAGCGAGGACACCGCGAACGCAAAACGCGACGGCACGTTCGCCTTGATCAGACCGGTGATGACGTTGACGGACGGCCGCTGCGTGGCGATCACCAGGTGGATGCCGACGGCACGCGCCTTCTGGGCGATACGGCAGATCGCTTCCTCCACATCGCGGGCCGCAACCATCATGAGGTCGGCGAGCTCGTCGACGACCACGAGGATGTAGCTGAGCTTCTCGTGCTTGACCGGTGGCAGTCCGATCCCGCCGGCGGGGTCATCGGCGTACGGGTCGTCGAGGTCGCCGCGTGCGACCGCGTCGTTGTACCCCCCGATGTCACGGAAGCGCAGCCGCGCCAGCATCTCGTAGCGGCGCTCCATCTCGTCGACGGCCCATGCCAGGGCGTTCGACGCCTTCTTGGGGTTGGTGACGACCGCCGTCAAGAGATGGGGGAGACCGTTGTACTGCGAAAGCTCGACCATCTTCGGGTCGATGAGGATCATGCGCACCTCATCGGGCGTGGCCCGCATGAGGATGGAGGTGAGGAGCGAGTTGATGCAGCTCGACTTGCCCGAACCGGTGGTGCCGGCCACCAACACATGCGGCATCTTGCCGAGGTCGACGGTCACTGGCCGGCCGTCGATATCACGGCCGATGGCTACGGTAAGCGGACTTACGGCCTTGCGCGCTTCCGGAGTGAAGAGCACGTCGCCGACGGCGACGAGCTGGCGTTGCTTGTTGGCGACTTCGACCCCGATGGCCGACTTGCCGGGGATCGGGGCCAGGATGCGAACGTCGGCCGTGGCCATCGCGTAGGCAATGTCCTTGTGGAGCGCCGTGACCTTGGCGACCTTCACTCCGGGACCGAGCTCGAGTTCGTAGCGCGTGACCGTCGGGCCCACCGTCATCCCGATCAGTCGCGTCTCGACGCCATGCGCAGCGAGCGCCTCCTCGAGCACCCGACCGGCGAGCTCGACCGCCCGCTTGTCGATCTCGACGGCCTTGCCCTTCTTCAGCAGCGCGCTCGGCGGGAGCTTCCACACGACCGCCTGCTTCGCCTTCGGCCCGAGACCGGGCAGCGGCACCGCGGCGACGACGGGCTGTTCGTCGGTCCAGACCGGCTCCGGTGGAAGGGTGACCTCGACCGGCTTCGGAGTGGCCGCCTCGACCGACGCATCTTCCGCGGCGGCCAGGTCGATCACCGGTTCAGCCGACGCCTTCTTGCGCACCCGCTTGGGCTTCGCCGGTTCCACCACCTCTTCGACGGCGTCGGGCGCGTCGTCGATCAGGTCGTCCATGAGGTCGTCGTAGCCGGGCTGGAAGTAGTCACTGTCGGACTTCGGGTCGCGCCGGAGGGCACCCGCGTCGCGACCGGGGTGGGTGAGGCGCCGTTCGCGCATCGAGATACGGGCCGGAGACGTGGGGTGGCGGTCTCGGGCGGAGGAGCGTTCCTCGCGCTCGGACGCCGACGTGAGCGTGAACAGCGACGCAACGCCGCGGCGCGTCGCTGCTCCCACCGGACGCATGCCGTCGGCGGTCCGGTTCACCGCGTCGCGGACGCGCAGCCGGACAAGGATCAGCGCGCCGAGCAGACCCAGGACGCACAGCACGATCACCGTTCCCCACGTCGCCACCACCCGGGTGAGCGGTTCGGCCACCAGCAGCCCGACGAAACCACCGGCGCCGCGCAGGGTCCGCAGCGGTGACCCGAATCCGGCGTCGTCGGCGCCTACGTGGAGCAGGCCGGCCGCGGCCAGCGTCAGGAACAGCGAACCGATGGCGACACGGACAGGTTCCTCCCGGGGTCGGCCGCGCACCAAGACGTAGCCGACCGCGATGAGAGCCATTGGGACCAGCGGTTTCGCCTGCCCGAGCACGGCACCGGCGCCACTGCGAACGATCTCGCCGAAGATGCCGGTGAGCCCGAAAAACATGCCGAGGCCGATGAGAACGCCGACGACGAGCAGGACCAGGCCCCACACATCATCGGCCTGCCGCCCGAGGTGGGTGCCCAGGAACTCCCTGGTCTGACCGAATGTGCTCGGCCGCGACGCCGCTCGCCGGGCGCGCGTCGAAGTGGTTGAGCGTCCCCGAGAAGACGACGTGGAACGTCGCTTCGTCGAGCCGCCCGAGCGTGGGGAAGTCCGCTGGGAGGAAGGCACAGTGCGTTTCAGGGTAGCCGGACCCGTATGACAGGTTCCGTTTTTCCCGGGCCCCGCCTGCCCCCGACCGCTGCAGCGGCCCGACTCGGAACCGGCCCCCGGCATCCCAGACCCCGGCAAACGCTATCCCACACCCTCGATTTCGCCCGTTTCGCACAATTCGGCCGATCCATGCCAATCCCGTATCTGGGATGCGACGGAGTTGGTCTCAGACCTCGATGACGACGGGCACGATCATCGGCTTGCGGCGGGTACGCTCGCTGACGAAACGACCCGTGGCTGTGCGCACGGTTCGCTTCATCGTCTCGTGATCGCGTGCACCATCGGCAATGGCCTGCTCCAGCGCTTTGCGGATCACGATGGCGGCCTCGCCCAGCAGCGTTTCCGCCTCGGGCGCATAGACCCAACCGCGCGTGATGAGCTCCGGGTCGGTGATGATGTGGCCGTGGTCCTCGTCGATCGTGACGACGACGACGAGAACACCTTCGCTGGCGAGCACGCGGCGGTCACGCAACACGCCAAGGCCGACATCGCCGACGATGCCGTCAACGTAGAGATAGCCGCTCGGCACGTTCGGTCCGTAGTCGGCGCCCTTCTCTGTGAGGTCGACGGTGTCGCCGTCCTCACAGATCAGGACGTTGGAGGGCTTGATCCCCATGTCCATTGCTAAGCGCGCATGGTGACTGAGCATGCGGAACTCGCCGTGGATCGGGATGAAGAACTCCGGCTTCGCGACCGAGAGCAGGGTCTTCAGCTCGCCTCGCTTGGCGTGGCCGCTCACGTGCACCTTGGCGAGCCCAGAGTGGATCACTTCGACGCCGAGTCGGCAGAGACCGTCGATGACTTTCCCGACGCTGGTCTCGTTGCCCGGAATGGCATGGCTCGACAAGATGACGGTGTCGTCATCGCCGAGCTTCACGAACCGGTTCTGACCGGCGGCCATGAGTGACAAGGCAGACATGGGCTCGCCCTGCGAGCCGGTGGAAACGATGAGCACCTTGGAAGGATCGTGATCGCCGAGCCGTTCGATGTCGAACATGTCGCGATCGCTCAGCTTGATCTTGCCCATGTCGCGGGCGATCTGCAGGTTGCGCTGCATCGACCGGCCGAGCGTGGTGATCTTGCGGCCCGACGCAATGCCGGCGTCGATGACCTGCTGCACCCGGTGGATGTGCGAGGCAAAGCACGCCACGACGACGCGGCGTCCGTCCTGGTCACGGATGATGTCGCGCAGTTGCTTGCCGATGACGCGTTCGGACTCTGTGTGACCATCGACCTCGGCGTTGGTCGAGTCGCCCATCAGCAGGCGGATGCCGTGGTTCTCCGCCAACGCACCGATCTGGGCGAGGTCGGTGGTGCGCCCGTCGATCGGGGTGAGATCGAGCTTCCAGTCACCGGAATGCATGATCACGCCCTGTGACGTGTGGAAGGCGATCGCGATCGAGTCGGGCACCGAGTGCGAGACCGGGATCACTTCGATGTCGAACGCGCCGATGGTGCGGCGCTCACCGTCGACCAGCGGGTTGAAGGAGGTGCGGCCGAGTAGTCCGGCTTCCTCGATACGCCCGCGTGCCAGATTCAGCGTGAGCTGCGTCGCATAGAGCGGGAACGAGATGTCGCGCAGCAGGTACGAGAGCCCGCCGACGTGATCCTCGTGTCCGTGCGTCAGGATCGCGCCGTCGATGCGATCGGCGTTGTCGCGCAGATAGGTGAAGTCCGGCAGGACGAGATCGATGCCCGGCATGTCGGAGTCGGGGAACATCAGCCCGACGTCAACGAGCATCAGCCGGCCGTTGACCTCGATGGCGCAGCAGTTGCGACCGACCTCGCCGAGGCCGCCGAGGAAGATGACCCGTACGGTTCCTTCAGGTGCAGCGCCCACCGGCGCGAGCGCCTCTTCGGCGAGTGCCGCCACGGGGCGAGGAGGACCGCCTCGGCGACTCACGACAGGAGTCCGTCCGCGGAGGCGAGACGGGTGTTGCGAGCATCGAAGCGCAGCGGAGAAGCGCAGCGCAGTGTGGAGAGTCTCACGAACCTGCCTTGAGATCGGCGTAGACCTTGCGGGCGCGATCTTCGAGGTCGTCGGGTTCGCCGTCCATCGGCGGACGGCAGTAGCCGACCGGATGGCCGAGCGTGCGCAGCATGGCCTTGACCGGTTGCGGGTTGGGGTTGGCGTCGCCGGTCTCGAAGGCGTACGAACCGAGGAGCCGGGCGTTGACCGAACGGGCCCGCTCGACGTCACCCTTCTTGAACGAGGTGATCATCTCCTTGTGCTCCGACGCTGCCCACGCCGTGGCCACGCCGATGACGCCGCTTCCGCCGATGGAGAGCAGCGGAAGGGTCTGGTCATCGTTGCCGCTGATGAGTTCGAAGCCCGATGGCGCCTCGGCCATCAGCCGCGCCGACGACGAGACGTCGCTCGCCGCATCCTTCACCGCGACGATGTTCGAGCACTCGCGGGCGAGACGAAGCATCACCTCGTTGGCGATCTTGCGTCCGGTGCGGACCGGGATGTCGTACAGGATCACGGGGAGGCTGGTCGCACCGGCGACAGCGCGGAAGTGGCGTTCGATCCCGGCCTGCGAGGGGCGGTTGTAATACGGGGTCACGGTGAGCACGCCGGCGCAGCCGAGGCCGGCCATGGCCTTGGTGAGATGGAGTGCGTGGGGCGTGTCGTTCGACCCGGCGCCGCCGATCACCGGAACGGTGACGGCTTCGCACACCGCCTTGATGAGGTCGAGCTGCTCCTCGTCGGAGAGCGTCGGCGCCTCGCCGGTGGTCCCGGCGATGACGAGACCGTCGTTGCCCTGGGCAACGTGCCAACGGGCGAGCGCTTGAGCGGCGTCGAGGTCGAGGGCGCCGGTGGCGTCGAAGGGGGTCACCATCGCGGTGAGGACTTCGCCGAAACGCGACATCAGAGGTTCCTCCCGTCAAGACGTTCAGGGAGCACAGCGGTGAGGACTTCGCCGAAACGCGACATCAGGAGCTCCTGAGGCATTTCGGAGGGAGCGGGGCGGGGTTCGCCGAAGCGGGACATGATCGGATCCTTTCCCCTGACGGGGATGGGCGCGGCCGAGAAGCGCCGCGCAGGTTGGTTATGCGTCTTCCGACGCGCGTTCGATGCGGAGCGTGGAGAGGAGATCCTCATGGAGCTCCATCCAGACCGTGTGATAGGAGTCGAGAATCGGCTTGGCGAACCACTCACGGTTGCCCTTCTTCACCTTGTCCAGCGCCACCTGCAGGCGGGGCTGGTAGTGGTGGTACCGGTCGAGGGCGGCCGACAGCACACCGGTGATCGGGGTCACCCCGAGGTGCACGTCAGCCAATCGCTTGATGACACCGGCGTCGTAGTCACGGTCGCTGTGGTCGTTGAGGATGTTGCGGTCGAGGTCGCGGACCTGCCAGGCGGTGCAGACGGCCAGAAGGTCGGCGTTGAGCACGAGGAAGCGCTCGTAGGAACCCTGCACGACCGGCCGTGAGCCGCTCCCCGCCAGATCGGCCTCAGCGAGGCGGACCTGCTCTTCTTTTCCGGCGGGCGTGAGGGCGTAGCCGGAGATCCGACCGCCTTCGAGGTATTTGGCGAGACCCTCCTTGACCAGCCCCTGGAGAATCTTGGTCACAGCCGACGGCTTCATCCCGATGACCGGGCCGATGGCCGACGGCTCGGAGAAGCCCTTCAGCTTGCAGCCATGCAGAACCAAGAAGCGCTGGTCTGAGGTGTGCGGCATGGCCGACCAGCTTACCCGGGCCATCCCTGGTTGACCGAACCCAATTCGGAGGCGACCGGTTCGGCCTAGCCTCGAGGCGGTGAACGGGCGTCTCCTGACCGGCGCCGATGGCCGCGTCCGGTGCTGGTGGTGCGGCACCGACGCTCTGTACACCGCGTACCACGACGAGGAGTGGGGTCAGCCCCTCCACGATGAGGCAGGGGTGCTCGAGAAGTTGTGCCTGGAGGGCGCCCAGGCCGGGCTGTCGTGGATCACGATCCTGCGCAAGCGCGCGCGATACCGGGAGGTGTTCGACGGCTTCGACCCGTACACGGTTGCGTCGTTCGGAGACCGCGAGGTCGAGTTGCTGATGGCTGACACGGGGATCGTGCGCAACCGCGCAAAGATCACCGCCGCCATCGACAACGCGCGTGCGACTGTCGAACTCCTGGAGACGGGCGGGTCACTCGATGCCCTGTGCTGGTCGTTTCGACCGGCGCGCCGAGCGGCTCGGCTCACCGAACACGACGAGTTGCGCGTCACGTGCCCCGAGGCCATTGCGTTGTCGAAGCAGCTGAAACGGCTCGGGTTTCGCTTCGTCGGGCCGACCACCATGTACGCGTTCATGCAGTCGGCGGGGATGGTCGACGACCACATCGAAGGGTGCTGGGTCACCACAGGTGACGACAGAACGTAGAAACGGCGGGATCACTAGGGTCGATTGCATGCCCGACCTTCGCTGGCTCTCCGACGACGAACAGCGCGCGTGGCGGTTGTTCCTGCGGTTTCAACGCACCCTCGCCGACCGGCTCTCCGGGGATCTGGCGCCGTTCGGTCTGGGCTTTGGCGACTACGAGGTGCTCGCATTGCTGTCCGAGGCGCCGGGTCGTCAGCTCCGCATGACGGAACTGGCGCAGGTCGTGGTGAGTCCACGCAGTCGCCTCACCTACCAGATCGACCAGCTGGTCCACCGGGGCCTCGTCGAGAGGATCAAGTGCGATACCGACCGACGCGGCTACTACGCGCACCTGACCGACCTCGGGTGGGACACCGTCCGGATCCTCGCGCCCGTCCATGTGTCGGGAATTCGCCGGCACCTCTTCGAGCACCTGACGCACGAGGAGGTCCTGGCCATGGCCGCCGTCCTCGAGCGCGCTGTTGACGGGCTTCAGGTCCCTGGTCCGGCGACAGAGCTCGCGACAGCCTGACCTCCCGCAACCCCGACCGGGAACCAGCGACGACGACGACGGGCGGCCACGTCTTCCAACTGACCGAAGGCGACGACAAAGACCCCGAGCACGACTGCGGTCGTGCCGAGGTAGGCGACGAGCCGGATAGCGGGAGAGTCCATGCGTCGACTGATCGAGTTCGCCACTGCATTCGCCGGGAGGCCCCACAGGTAGAGGGTGAACGTCCGCTGGTTGATCCGACCGACGACAGCGTCGACCGCACCCCGCCGACGCGACATCCATCGCTCGATCGGCGATCGAGCGGAGAACGCGATGAGCATCCATGCCGCGCCGATCAGGAGATGAGCGGACCTCGAGGCATAGAGCTCCTGGGTGCCTTTGTCATGGATCGGTTCGATGACGAACGCGGTGAGCGCTCCCATCGCGGCAAACGCGCACCCGAGCGCTACGAGTGAACGACTTGACCACTGACGCATGCGCGCATACGACGGTCCGAGCGCGAAGAAGATGCCGAACTGGAATGTCGTGATGATCGCCTCGTCCACGACGACACCGTGGATCTTCGTCAGCCACTGCGTGAACGCAAAGCCCGCCAGGGGGACAAGGGCACACCAGGCGCCGACCCGACGATGCAGCCAGAGCAGTCCGGCGGCGGCGAAGACAAGCCACAGGAAGGCCCCGACGTACCAGAGTTGGCCCCACAGGAACACACGATCGCGGGATCCGGTCGGCGCCAGCAGGGGGACGGCCCAATGCCAGACGTGCTTCCACGGAAAGGTGGCACCGGGCGCGTCGCTCCGCAGATCGGTCGTGATCATGACGACGAGCGCGCACGCCGCGAACCACGCATACGGAAGCGCGATACGTCGGATGCGACGGACGACGACCTCACCCGCGCTGCGGCGGGAGAGCATCTGCGCCGTGACTGCGCCACTCACGAAGAACACTTCCGGCATGCCCGGATAGATCCACATCACCCAGGGGAGGTACACGGTCGGCGGACGGAGCAGCGTGTGGAGCAGGACGACTCGGCAGATCGACACGGCCCGTAGCAGGTCGAGAAACGAATCACGAGCCGGTGTCCGGTCTGCCCCGCCGGCCTGGGAGGGCCCGGACGCAGGGTGCGGCGGCGATGACAACCCGTTCGCGTTCATCGCTGCCTGCTCCAGCCCGGACTCCGCTGACGGCGGCCCTCTCGCGGCGGACGGATCATGGGATGAAGTCTGGCCCACGGGTGCTCGCCCGGGCGTGGCATGCTCGGCAGATGTTCTCCGCCGACGCACGCGCGCTCCTGGATCGTCCCATCACCGGCGTGATCACGACGATCGATCCGGCCGGGTACCCGCAGTCGACCGCGGTGTGGTTCCTGTTCGAGGACGACGCGGTCAAAGTGTCGATGACGACCAGTCGGAAGAAGTACCGCAACATGGTGGCCAACCCGAAGGCGACGTTCTTCGTGCTGAACCCCGACAACGAATGGTCGTTCGTCGAGATCCGCGCCGACGTCACCTGGGAGCCGGACCCCGATCGGATCACGATGCTCCGGGTCGGCGAGAAGCACGCCACTGACGTGTCGGGGTTCGATCCCGCCGGCGCCGTCCGCATGACGGCGATCCTGCATCCGGTGAACGTCAACGCCCGCTGACGTTTTCGAACCGGCCGGGTGACCGGAACCCGGATGGCAAGCGTTTTTTCGCGCTTCGGTTACGCCGTCACCGCGATGTCGATGATGGCCTCGTGCTCGATCGACGCGACGACGACACCTGCCACGGTGATGTCGATATCGGCCACGGCGCGCAGCCCGCGGCGCACGAAGCGGTCGAACACGACGCCGCGCACGACGGCGTTCTCCCCGAGTGGAGCGAGCGCGTGGTGGCGGATGTGTGATCGCGTGTGGATCCACGCGCCGCGGACGAGCTGCTCGTGGAACATGTGGTTGGCCAGCCTCGGCCACACTCCGGGATGGACGACGCCCGCCGATCTGAACAGGTCGAGGTCATCGCCGGCGCGCTCGGCGTAGCCCGGGTCGAACTCCCCCGCGAGATCAACGGTCATCGTCTCCAAGCTCTGGGTCTCGGCGGCTGAACGAATCGGACGGGACGCCGCCGTGCGTCGGGCATCGACGCGAACCAGCGGGCGGTCCGAGCGGTCGACTCGGACCTCGAGATGCAGGCCGTCGTCACCGTCGGGAGTCACCGGGAACGAAAGGGTTTCGGTGTCGAAGACCGGCGAGGAGAACGACACTTCGGCCGAACCCGAGCGTGCCCACTCGAGACCCCAGAGCTCGGCGATCGGATGCACGCAGTACGTGTAGGTCGTGACACCGGCGACGAGCGCCCGTGGGAATCCGGCGGCCCGGGCACCGGCGTCGGTGTGGATCGGGTTCGATGCGTGGTCGGGAAGGTTGCGGGCCATGATCGACCAGGTGGCCGAACTCGTCATTGACGCCAACGTAGCCGCAACTGGCTCCCGCCTACTGCCGCCCCGCCGCACATCCCCGCTGCCGTGCCGCACATCCCCACCACCCTGCCGCACATCAGTCGTTTCCCACCCGAAACCGGAGGAAACCGGGCGATCTGCGGCACAGAACGGGTGATCTTGCGGCAGCGGTCGCCGTTGCACCGAGTGCGTCGTCGGAGTCCTCCAATTCACCCGAACGACGCCTGGCCGTTGCCGGGTGTTGGCGTTGGCTCGGTACCGTGCGGCCATGGACGCCAACTCTGCACTTCTCCGTTTCGACCGCAACGATGCGCCGCGGTTCAAGCGGCCGGCCGATCGCGCCGTCAGGCTCCTCAACTTCCGCGAGGTCGGTGGCACGCCGTGCGCCGACGGCCGCCGGGTGCGACGCAGTCGGCTGTTCCGGTCGGCGACTCCGGACTTCGCCACCCCGACGGACGTGCTCTTCCTCGAGCGCCTCGGAATCCGAACGGTGCTCGACCTGCGCACCGAGCCGGAGCGCCGCCTGAGCCCGCTCCGCAACCTCGAGGTGCACTCGATCCCGATCCTGACCCAGGTGTGGGACCCGGGTTCGATCGCGGCGTCGACACTCCCGCCGGAACGATTCCTCGCCGACCGCTACCTCGAGATGTGCGAGGTCGGTGCCGCCCGCGTTGCCGAGTGCTTCGAGTTGCTCGCGGACAGCGCGGCGAGCCCGGCGCTGGTCCACTGCACCGCAGGCAAGGACCGCACCGGTGTTCTCGTCGCTCTGCTGCTTTCGGCGTTCGGTGTCGACCGCCGCCTGATCGCTGAGGACTATGCGTTGAGCGCCCTCGCCATGCCCGAACTCATCGCACTGATCCGGGACCAGACCCCTGAGCGTCTCGACGCGATGATCAGTCAGCCGTCCTCCTTCCTCTCTGCGCCCCAGGAGACGATGCATCTCTTCCTCGCCGACCTTGCGGACCGTTACGGGTCGGCCACCAGGTACCTCCTCCACGCCGGGGTGAGCGAGGGTCATCTCGACGCCCTCGCCGAGCACTTCACCGCGCCCGTTCGCTGAGGCGACACCGGAACGGAGCCCACTGCACGTCGACCGTTCACTGGGCGCGCGGAACGGAATGCCGTCCGGCCCTTCTTTGGAGAAGTTCCGACAACGGCAAGCCGCTGTTCACGTGGGCGTCGCCTCGGCGTTCCGACGGCTTTCTACGGTCGCCGACATGTCAACCATCCCCCGTTTCAACCAGACCGACCACAACACCCTCGAGTCCCTGATGCAGGCGCGCATCAGCCGCCGCGGGGCCCTGAAGGCCGGAGCCGCGGCAGCGGCAGCGGCGACTGTCGGCGGCGCGGCGCTCGATCTCGTGACCAACGGAGCCTCGGCCGTCGTGACGCCCGGAACGATCGGCAAGGCGGCAGACTCAACCGGCTTCGCACCGGTGGCTCCTGCCCGGACCACCGACGACGCGTTCCGGGTCCCGGCCGGGTACGTCGCCGATGTGCTCCTCCGATGGGGTGACCCGGTTCTCCCGGGGGCGCCGAAGTTCGATGTCGCCGCCCAGACGGCCGCCGCACAGGCGCAGCAGTGCGGCTACAACCACGACTTCCAGGCGTTCTTCCCGATCGGCGACGGCAGCACCGAAGGCGTCCTGTGGGTGAACCACGAATACACGGACGGGTATCGCATGATTCCCGGCTGGAACCCGCGCACCACGAACCTCGATCAGCTGCGGGCGTGGGTCGACATCGAGCTCGCCGCCCACGGCGGCACGGTCGTCGAGTTGGCCCGCGCGAATGCAACGTCGAAGTGGGACGTGCGTCCGGGCAAGCGGAATCGCCGGATCACTGCGAACACACCGATGCGTATGTCGGGCCCGGCAGCCCAGGACGAGAGGCTGGCCGGTCCGGTTCTCGGGACGCTCAACAACTGCGGCGGCGGCGTCACCCCGTGGGGCACCGTGCTCACGGCCGAGGAGAATTTCAACCAGTACTTCGCCAACAACGACAAGGTGACCGATGCCGCCACCAGGGCGACGCACGCCCGCTACGGGCTCCTTCCCGCCGCGTCGGATCGCGGATGGGAGCGCGTCTACCCGAACCGCTTTGACGCCTCCGTCGTCCCGAACGAGCCGTACAAGTTCGGCTGGATCGTCGAGATCGACCCGGACGACGCCAACTCGACCCCGGTGAAGCGCACGGCACTCGGTCGGTTCAAGCACGAAGCGGCCACCGTGGTCGTCGCCCCGTCGGGTCAGATCGTCGTGTACTCCGGCGACGACGAGCGGTTCGAGTTCTTCTACAAGTTCGTCTCGTACGGCGTCTACGACCCGAAGAAGGGCAAGGCCAACGGTGCCCTGCTCGACGAGGGCACGCTCTACGTCGCCAAGCTCGAAGCCGACGGCTCGGCCCAGTGGATTCCTCTCGAGCACAACCGTCGTCCGGAGCTCACCGCCCGCAACGGCTTCCGGGATCAGGCGGACGTCTTGCTCCGCACCCGTCTCGCCGCAACCGCCGTCGGCGCGACGCGCATGGACCGTCCGGAGGACATGGAGGCCAACCCGAAGACCGGGAAGGTGTACCTGATGTTGACCAACAATGCTCGGCGGACAACACTCGCGACAGACCCTGCGGAGGTCGCCTCGAACCCTCGGTTCGACGCCCGTGAAGGCAACAAGACGGGCCACATCCTGGAGCTGACGGAGAAGAACAACGACCACACGTCGATGCAGTTCCGCTGGGACATCTTCATGCTGGCCGGCAACCCGAGGGCGGGCGGCAAGCAGGTCAGCGCGCTGAAGGATGTGGCGAGCTGGGCCGACACCTACTTCGCCGGGTTTGCCGGCGAGGTGAGCCCGATCGGCGCCCCGGACAACGTGGCGTTCTCTCCCGACGGCATGATGTGGCTCGCCACCGACGGAGCGCCGAACACGATCGGCTACAACGACGCCCTGCACGCGGTTGCCACGACGGGACCGAACCGCGGCCAGGTACGCCAGTTCCTCAGCGTTCCGGCCGGCGCAGAGACATGCGGCCCGGAGTTCACCCCCGACCAGAAGACCCTCTTCATCGCCGTGCAGCACCCGGGTGAGGATGGCGGGTTCTTCCGGGCCAACGACGTGACGGCGAATGCCCAGTCCGCGTGGCCCGATGGGGCGAACACTCAGCCCCGACCGGCCACCGTCGTCATCCGCAAGCTCGACGG
>JANMYF010000115.1:0-13049 GCA_031381685.1 Acidimicrobiia bacterium | reverse complement strand
CGCATCGGAACGGTCGAGTCGGGTGACGATCACCGGCAGCTTCCCGACATTGCGCACCTCGGCCTGCTTCGGCGGTGAAGCCACACCGACGGCGAGATTTCCGAAATCGAGCACGGGCGGATTGAGGGCCAGCGCGCTGGCCTGGGTGGACCATCGCACCACGACGATCGCCTGCTCCTTGGTCGTAGTGACGACGGTTACTGTGCCGCTCCGCGCCCCTCCACCTAACGGAGTCGACCGAACGACGAACGTACAGCGAGCTTTCGGCGCGAGCGTCGCTTTGGGACAGTCACTCGAGACGATGGCCATCTCGGCTCGTTGGGCCCCGCCGATGGTGACCGCGGAGACGACCACCGGTTCGTCACCGGTGTTGGTCACGATGACGGGCGCCGACGGTGCCGACGGCGTGCCGATCGGCGCTGGCGCCAGCACGACCGCGGCGGGCGTCGCCGTGATGGAGCGGGCGAAGCCGACGACCTTGAGCTGGGACTCCCCCCGCGCCCCGATGGCAAGGACCTGCAGCTGTGCCGTCAGATCCCCGCGCTTTCCCGGCTTGGCTGTCACGCTCACGATGCAGCTGGCACCGGGCGCCAACGGACGCTTGCAGGCGCTCACGGCGGTGAACCCGGCGTTTGTCGGCACAAATCGTGTCGTCGCAGGAGTCTTCTTCCGTCGGTTCGCGGGAACGGCAACCGGGAAGCCGACGCCGGTGATCGTCACCGGTGCCGTGCCGACGTTCGAGACCGTCACCTGTTGCTTCGGCGACGTTGCGCCGACGCGGATCCGTCCGAAGTCGACGACGGGGGGGGTCAGCTGGAGCCGCCCGGCCAGCACGACTCCGGTCCCGTTCAGCGCCCCGGAGGAGACGATGTCCTTCGACGGCGAAATGGCCGTGATCTCGAGCGCGCCGGTCTGGGCGCCATCGGCCCCCGGAGCGAAGATGACGTTGACCGTGCATTGCGCGCGAGGTCCGAGCGTGTTGTTCACTTCGCAAGTGCCGCCGGGGGCGACTTGGAACGGGCCGGACACGGCGATCTTGGAGATGCGCGCCGGTAGGCTGCCGACGTTGACGACGGGGATCGTCTGCGGTCCGGATACCGTCCCGACGTTGACGGGGCCGAACGACGCACCGCCGACCGAGAAGTTTTCGACATCGGAACCCTGCACCCGCAACAGCGCCTGACCTCTGGCGCTACCCACCGCCTGAACCTCTACGGTGAGGGTTCGCTCGAAACCCGTGGCGTTCAACGGCCGAGCCGTGACCTGCAGCGTGCATTCGGCACCGGGCTGGACGGGCCCTTGCTGACATGTTCCGCCGACGATCGCAAAGGGGTCGGGCGCGTCGAACCGAGACACGGTGAAGGCGGTGGGACCGGTGTTGCGCACGATCGCGTCGCGCGGCGCGGTTGTCGCCCCGGCGAGTTGGCTCCCGAAGTCGACGCCGATGACCTCAACCGCGGGACGCGTCGGCGCCGGAGGCCGTGTCGTGGCGGGCTGGGTTGGCTGGGTCGATGGGAACGTGCGGAGCCACGTGAAATACCCTGAGAGGCCGGCCCAATCGACCGAGACGTCCTGGCCGCTGACGTACCCGGGAACACTTGCAAGTACGGCCCTACAGGTCCAGGTGCCCGAGATCGTTTGGGTCTGGTTTCCGGTGGTCGCGAAGAAGAACTCGAGGTCCTGAGTGACGACGGCAGCGGCGTTTTGTGCCGTGCATCGCACCAGCACGCGGTGCTGAGCACCGGCCGGCGGGGTGTTGGTGACCTGGGCCGACACCTGGAAAGTGGTAGTGATGAAATTGGCTGCCCGCGCCGGCGGTCCGACACCGACAACGGTGGTGAGGGCCGAGAGGACGATACCGGAAACGGCGACCAGCGTTGCGGAACGGGTCCGGCTGCGCCGCGGTTGCACCGACTCAGCGCACTCGCTCACCTCAGCCCCCTCGGATCATCACGGTATCTCCGCATCGGGTGCCAGTCTGAGGGCAGCGGGCGGAGTAGGCAACCGATCAGGCCGGAAACTGCCCGACAGGGCATCGGCCGGACGGGATCTTCGTCCACGCTCGGTGGATGGCACTGTCCCGTGCCATCGCGCCGGGAGGGACGCGCCGCTCAGATGGCCCGCATGCGGTTGTTGCGGGGGTTGTGCTCGAGTTCAGCTTTTCCGAGGCGTTCCATGAGCGGCGGGACGTACATCCCGAACCGGCCCCGCAAGCCCTTCTTCAGCCCGTACCAGCCACCGATCGGGTTGTCGGTCGACCGACCCCACGCCTCGACGGTGCCGTCCTTCGCCGGCTTCTGCTCGTCGGCCGAACCGAGGTCCATCCAGTCGCCGTGGGCCACGAGCATGGCATGGAGATCGTCCAGACAGCGGGCGTCGTAGAGGAGAACGGTCTTGCCGACCGTGCATACGATCACCTTCACGCCGTCGCGCACATCGAGGTGCATCGTGTAGTCGGAGGTGAGCGGCGGGGTCTGCAGGACCCACGGATCGTCGGGAGTGCCTGATCCCGGGCCGGTGGCGGAAGCGGTCGTCATCGGAGCCTCCTGGTCGTGGCGGTTTCTTTCGTTCGGGACCGGAGTGTATCGAGCGCCCGGCACCGCAGACGGTGCGTTGTGGCCGGATCGACTTTCGATGCAAAAGTCAGTGACGGAAATGGCGGCGGCCGGTGAACACCATGGCGATGTCGTGCTCGTCGGCTGCGGCGATGACTTCGTCGTCACGCATGGAACCACCGGGAGCGATCACCGCTCGAACCCCTGCCGCGGCGACGACGTCAAGGCCGTCGCGGAACGGGAAGAAGGCATCGCTCGCACACACACCACCGATCGCCCGCTCACCCGCCTTTCGCACCGCGATCTGCGCCGCATCGACACGGTTCTGCTGGCCCGCACCGATACCCGCCGCCATGGCCTCGTTGGCGATCACGATGGCGTTCGACGACACGTGTGCGCACACCACCCACGCGACCGCGAGATCGCGCCACTCACGCTCCGACGGCGAACGCTTCGTGACAACGGTCCACTCGTTGCGCCGGGCGAGGTCCTCAGTGATCACGTCGGGCGTCTGCACGAGCAGGCCTCCGTCGATGGAGCGCACCGACAGCTGCGGCGCTCCCGGCGGAGGTGCCGACAGGACGCGGAGGTTCTTCTTCGACAGGAGCAGCTCGAGGGCTTCGTCGTCATAGCCGGGAGCGATCACCACCTCGCTGAAGACGGGGGCAAGCGCTTCGGCGAGCGCCAGCGGAACACGTTGGTTGATCGCGACGATCCCGCCGAAGGCCGACACCGGGTCACCCAGATGGGCGAGCCGGTACGCCGTCGAGATGTCGGACGCAACCGCGGCGCCGCACGGATTGGCATGTTTGATGATCGCCACCCCGGCGGCGATGCCCTCTTCGGCACCGCCGACCGCGCCGAGATCGTGCACCAGTCGCCACGCCGCATCGGCGTCGTACACGTTGAGGTAGCTGAGCTCCTTTCCCCCGTGCTGCGTCGCGCTGTCCCACCAGCTCGACGCGCCGTTGTAGCGGTACCTTGCCCCGCGCTGGTGCGGGTTCTCTCCGTAGCGAAGCGTTTCGGCGTGTTCCAGCGCCAGTCCGATCGTCGGCGGAAACCCCCCGGCGTCCGAATCATCTGTGCACGTATCAAGCCATCGGACGATGGCCGCGTCGTACGCCGACGTGTGGGCGAAGGCCTTGCGGGCAAGGCGGACCAGCGTGGAGGTGGAGAGTGCACCGGACGAGGTGAGCTCGGCGATGACCGGCCCGTAATCCGCGGGATCGACGACGACGCCAACGGCATCGTGATTCTTGGCCGCCGAGCGAAGCATCGAAGGTCCGCCGATGTCGATCAGCTCGACCGAGGGATCGGACGAGAACGGATAGAGGTTGCAGACCACGAGGTCGATGGCGGTGATGCCGTGCGCGGCAATCGTGTCGAGGTGATCGGGAAGATCGCGACGGGCGAGGATGCCCCCGTGGATCGCCGGATGGAGCGTCTTGACACGACCATCGAGCATCTCCGGGAATCCCGTCACCTCCTCGACCGAGAGGTGCTCGATCCCCTCGGCCGCGAGCGCAACGGAGGTCCCACCGCTGGAGACGATCTCGACGCCCAACGAGCGGAGTGACCGGGCGAAGTCGACGATGCCAGTCTTGTCGTAGACCGAAAGCAGTCCTCTCATGTGCGCCACACCGGGTCTCTCGGTGGGTCGAACTGGGTGGGATGCAGCGCACCCCGCACGGCTGCGAATGCCTGTGGCACCCAGCGATCCAGACCGATGAGGGGCGTCGGAAGGTTGTCCTCCCGGAACCATCCGACATCGGTCGCTTCGAGCGGATGCGGCTGCAGCGAGCCCCCGGTGGCCCGGCAGAAGAACACGATGGAATACAGCGGGACGGTGGTGAAGCCGTGGCGCAGCCCATCGACGATGGAAAGCACCGAGACGGGCTCGCAGTCGATCCCGGTCTCCTCCCGAACCTCTTTCACGGCCACCTCCGCCGGGGAGTAGCCGATGTCGGCCCAACCCGTGGGGTAGAGCCAGTGACCGGAATCGGCGCGTTGGAGCAGCAGCAGTTCACCGTCGCCGTTGCCGACCACCGCGCCGACGGCAATCTTCGGCGTGACGTAGCCGGGGACGCCGTTCCCGACGCTGCGCATCCACTCACCATGCAGTTCCTCACGCACGAGATCGTGCCCGGCGGCCACCCGCATGTCCGAGGCGACGTGGAGTATCTCCTCGTATCGCTCGCGCTCGTACTGCACTTGGGAGAAGCCGAGCCCGGTCCGGGCGATCCCCGCAAGGGTCTCGCTCCAGCGCAGCAGCTCGGCCCGGGTGACTGCGTCAGAACTCACGTCGGCTCGCGTTCGTGGTCATCGGACCCGTGTTGCGAGCAGTGAAGCGCAGCGGAGCGGCGCAGCGCAAGGCAATGCAGCTCACGTCGACTCGCCGTGGTCGGGGTCCTCAACGGCCCATCCAACACCGCTGATCGCGCGGGGTTCGAAGAAGATGCAGTTCTCCGGGCAGTCGAAGGGGATGACCTGCGCCATGTCGAGACGGCACTTCTCGATGATTCCCGCCGGCGTCGATCGGGACGAGTAGTGGCGGCAATCGTTTCGCACAGCCATGGCACCCAGGGTAGCGGGCACCCCCGACAACGATCTCCTCGTCGCGGAAACAGCGACGAAGGTCGCTCGCGCCACCGCATGTGACCGGCGCCGGTCGGATCGACCCGGCCACGGCGCCCACAAAGGTTCGAAACAGCCATCAGCGCTGATGACGCGCTCGGTGGGCGAACGCCTTGGTGACGCCCCACCGCAGCCCTGCCTCGTGCACGTCGGGGCCGAGATCGGAGAAGGCGCGCGGCGCCACAGCGAACACGTCGTCCGGCTGCGCGGCGACGTCCGCAGGGTCGCGTTGGACCTCGCCAATCCCACGCAAGCGAAGCATCTCGGTCAACGGGAGATGCACCTGACGAAGAATCGTCAGCGGGGTCCCGCGCTGCGCATCGACGTCCGCGGCGAGCAGGGCGGCCAAACGCGGCGCGGCCAGCTCGGCGATCTCCTCCCCAGCCCTTCGGCCATCTGCTGCGAGAGTCGCCCCTCCGAGGCGAACCGCCTGCGATTCTGCCCAGGAGCCGAGCGCGTCGAGAATCGCCTCGCCGAGGGCCAGACCGGCTTGGGCGAACATCGCATCCGGGGTGAGGCCCTCTTCCCGATCGTCGCTCACCGGTCCACGCTTGCACACCTTCGCTGGCATGCTCGGTGGATGCACCGACCTGCGAGGATCGAACCCGGCCCCGGACAGGAGTCCGTCTGGGACTACCCCCGCCCGCCCCGCGTCGAACCGTCCGACGAGCTCGTCGAAGTGGTCTTCGGTGGCGTGCTCGTCGCGTCGACTCGCCGATCGCTCCGGGTCCTCGAGACCAGCCACCCACCCGCGTACTACCTCCCGATGGCCGACGTGTCGGCCGAGCACATCCGACCGAGCGGCACCCGACCGACCTTCTGCGAATGGAAGGGTCTCGCCACCTATTTCACGCTCGTCGCCGGAGGCCACGTCGACCGGGACTGCGCGTGGACATACACCAACCCGACCAAGGGATACGAGGCAATCGCCGACCACCTCGCGCTCTACCCGGGCCGCATGGACGAGTGCAGGGTCAATGGCGAGATCGTCACCGCCCAGGAAGGCGGCTTCTACGGCGGTTGGATCACCAGCCGCGTGGTCGGGCCGTTCAAGGGCGCGTCCGGAACGTGGGGCTGGTGACGCACGCCGGAAACCGCCCTTCGCCCGTGACCGGCTCGACACGGAGACGGTTGGGCCCGAGCAGCCTCCACGGAGAGGTCGGTAGGCTCCCCCGCATCGGACGCTCCGTGTCACCTCGTTCTCCGCGCATCGCCGCGCTGGCGGCCCTCGCCGGCCTTCTGACGACCGTGCTGGGGTGCACGTCCTCATCGGATTCAGCGTCTACCGCCGTTGCACCCGCGCCGTCGACCACCGCGCCGCCGAAGACCACCCGGCCGACCATCACGCGGAAGGCGACCATCCTGCTCGTCGTACCGGCGCGAGGACCGCTCGAGGGGCTGGGCACCGAGGCCGTCGACGGTCTCGAGCTCGCCATCCGGCATGCCACAGATGACGGCAGGCTCCCCGCCGACATGAACGTACGCGTCCGGGTCCTCGACGAGAGCGCCCGCAACTTCTCCCGCGCTGTCGATCGCGCCGCTCGAGCCGACGACGTCGTCGCGATCGTCGGCGGTCTCCTCGAACCGACGGAAGACGTGCTCGCCCCGCTTGCCCGGCGTCGCAAGATCGCGCTGTTCACATTCACGTGGGGAGCGGAGAAAGAGCCGCCGTCATCGATCCGCGTGGGCCCTTCGAGAACGAGCCTGTCGGACGAGGCGGCGCGCTACATCGTGAACGCGAATCCGAACGTCGCGTCGATCGCCGTCATCGCCACCCCCGGGGCAGCGGGATCGGTAGCCATGCGTGATGCCATCGCGTCCAAGCTGACACTGGTCGATTCTGCGTCGTCGACCGGACCGGTCATCACGACCAGCACGCCAACGGACACCGCACTGCTGGAACAGCTCCCAATAATCGTGACCGGCGACGGAGACGCGTCCTTCGAACGATACGCGCGCCTACGGATCGCTCCCTCCGCCGAGCCACCATCCCTCGTTGTTCCCGGTGATGCCCTCGGGTGCCGCACCGCACCCACCGGGCTGACCGAAGGGACACGATGCGTCTCACGAGGTTCCTGGGGCGAAAGCAACCGGCAGGCGGTCGCGTTCCGTGAGGACACCGCAGCCGCGGAGATCACGCCGTCGTGGGCCACGGCCGTTGCCTACGACGCCGGCTCGCTCATCGTTCGCCTGGCGGGCCCGACCCTTCTTCCGCGCAGCGCCGCTCCGGCAACCGCTCGGACTCGTCTGCTCGAAGCGAAATCCGCACCGGAGTTGTCCGCTTTCATCGGCGTGCGCGGACGGCTCACGCCCGGTGAGGGATTCGTCGATGACGCCCAGGTCCTTCGCGCCGAGAGCGGCGTCTGGGTCGCCGATAGCTCTAGTGCGACCGCGTGAGCTCGCCGAACACCACATCCGGCGCGTCGACCATCCCCGAGATGAAGGGTCCGAACTCGCCGTACAACGCGGAGGCCTCATCGAAACGCATCGTGTACACGACTTCCTTCAGGTCCGCTGGATCGTGGGCGAACAGCGTGACACCCCACTCGTAGTCATCCACACCGGTCGAGCCGGTCACGAACTGGGTGATGCGACCCGCAAACGTGCGGCCCGACTTGCCGTGATCGTGTATGAGACGGTTCCGCTCGTCGAACGGGAGCGTGAACCAGTTGGCATCCTCGGCGCCCACTCCCCGGCGCTTCGACATCGGGTAGAAGCACACGGCGCGCATGCCCTCGGGGGGCATCGTTCCCGGGTACAGCCGCGGCCGCGTCATCGCCTCCGGCGCACCCTTCGCGTACTCCGACACTTCGGTGAAGGAGACATACGAGTCGACGAGCAGCAGCCCGGCTTGGCTGAGCTCCGTCTGGAGCCGGCGCAAACGCCACAGATCAGGACCCACAACCATCGTGCCGACGTCGGCCTTGTGTCCGAGCGTCGCGAACGTGACCACCTGGTGATCGTCGGCGATGCACGACTTGACCGCCGAGGTGGCCGCCTCGGCGTCGGTCGCCGGCGTGACCTTCCAGAACAGGTGGAGAACTCCCCAGCCAACCTTCGGCGATAGCGGCTCAGTCATGCATCCAGCGTAGGGGCCACCGATCACCGCGCCGTCGGCGCCGCCAAACCCGAGAGGCGATGGTTGAGGAACCCGCCGCGCCAATGCGAAACTGGTGGTGTGGCCGGGCGAGCGAGGACGTGGGTTGGCTCGCTCGCCGTAGGCACCGGAGTTCTGGTCGCACTGTCGATCTCCCCCGCGACGTCGGACCCGGTTCTGCGGGTGGCCAGCGACACATCTGCCGTCACGGCCTTATCGGCAGCCCAAGGCCGATGGGTGATCATCACCGGTCGAGGGTTCGGTCATGGTGTCGGGATGGCCCAGGACGGGGCCTACTGGATGGGACGCCAAGGTCGCACCGCCGCCGAGATCCTCCGTCACTTCTACCCGGGCACGACGTTGGGCAGCCGGGGCGGCAACATTCGGGTTCCGATCGGCGGCGCAGGCGTCGTGACGCTCACGCTGGCCGAGGGAGGCGCCGTCAACGGGCGGCGCATCGCCCCCGGGGGCACCATCACGGCGCGACCCCTCGACGGCGAGCTCGTCGCCACCGTCACCGGCCCGCCCGCTGCCCCCGAGCCTTCAGCCGAGCCGGCTCCGGCGCTGGCGATGGTGCCGATCTCGTTCCGGTCGCAAGCGCCGTCACCCCCCTCGGAGATCACGGGCACACTCGTTCCGCCCGCAACGGCCGCAGTGGTCTCCCCGCCCACCGTGGAGCCGAACCCGGCCGTCGGGGTGCTTCCCGGCATCGTTCCCGACGCACCTCCCCCACCGTCGCCGGAACCGGCTCCGGTGGCATCACCATCCGAACAACCGGCCGAGCCATCCGAACAACCCGCCGAACCGGCCGCGACCAAAGCGGTCGGGGCGACACCGCCTCCAGCCGAACCCACCGTTCCTGCGGGAACCCTCGACACCGTCCGGGGCGACCCGCTCGTGGTCGAGGCCGCGGTGGACGGGACCGTGACCTACGCCGGCAAGCGCTACCGAGGCGCGCTCGAGTTGCGCGCCCAGGCCGGCGTTCGAGTGGTCAACGAACTCGACGTCGAGCAGTACCTCCGGGGGATGGGCGAGGTCACCGACGCGCGATGGCCCGCTGCGGCGCTGCAGGCGCAAGCCATCGCCGCTCGAACGTACGCATTCCGAACGATGGCCTCGGCCGGAGAGGTGTGCCCGACCCAGCGCTGCCAGGTCTACGTCGGCGTGAAGGCCGAGTACCCGGCGATGGACGTCGCCGTCGCCGCCACGAGGGGCAAGGTCGTCACCTATGCCAAGGGCAAGCTCGCGGTCACCTTCTACTCGGCCAGCGGCGGGGGAACGATCGCGACACCGGCGGAAGCGTTCGGCGGATCCGGCGTCTTCCCCTATCTGCGATCGGGCACCTATCCGACCGGCGACCTCAAGTCGTGGGTCGTGACGATGCCGATCGATGAAGTCGGTCGTCGGGTCGGCTTCAGCGGCACACCGTCACACATCGAAGTGACGAAAGTCGGTCCGTCCGGACGCGCCGTCGAGGTCACCGTGAGTGGAAACGGCGCTGCGTTGACGATCAGTGGGCCGAAGTTCGACGCCGCGCTCGGTCTGCGCTCGACGCTCTTCACGCTGCAGCGGTCGGACACTCCCTCGATCGGAGGCCTGGGCGACGTCGAAGTGCTGAAGCCGTCGGAGCCGGCCGACCCATCGGACGATCAGGGCGCGGCGACGGACGTGTTCGCCCAAAGCGGCTTTTTCGAGGCACCCTCGTCCGTCGACGGCCGCGTCTCTCCGACGGCCGGAACTCGCACCGAGGACGACCAAGCGTCATCGGAAGCTCCCGTGGTGACGACCGAACCGTTCAGGGACACCTCGTCGACGGTAACCGGGGTGCGCGCCCGAGCAGTCAACGCGACATCACAGGCACCGTCGCCGGCTCGACCAGGTCAGACGAGCGAGGTCGTGTTCCTAGGCGCGCTTACAGCCGCGGGGGCAACAGCCCTCGCCGCTGCCCGACGTTTACGACAGGCGCGCACGCGGGGGCTCAAACCGCCGCGTTGACCTGCACCGGAAACGCGATCAGCACCGTGTAGCCACCGAGCACGACGCTGACGGTCGGCTGATAGAACCCCGCAGCCGCACTCGAGGATGCCGAGAAGCTGACGTCGAACGACGAACCCGTGACCGACGTCTGGGAAAGTCCAAGAGCGAGTCCTCCGGGCAGGGCGCCCGCGCTGACGATTGCTGGGCCGGAGACGCCGGTGGACCGATTCAGGGTCACCCGGTACGCCACGAAGCTCGCGCCGCCGGGGAAGATCGGACCGGAAAGGAGGACCTCGGTCGTTGGTGAGAAAGACTGCTGGGCTCCGGGTGCAACCGTGGTGGTTGCCGACGCTGCCGTCGTATCGACGACGAGTTCAAGCGCCAGGGTGGCTGACGCTCCACCCCCGATGGCCGTGACGAGAAACGGCTGGTACCCCCCGGGCGTGATCCCGACCGTGGTCGTGAGGATCATGGTCGTGGACGAGGTCGTCGGGTTCGTCGCCAGGACCGCTCGGACACCGGCGGGCAGGCCACTCACGCTGAACGTGGTCGGCTCCGTGGAGCGGGACTTCGCCGTCAGCACGAAGGTCGCGCTGCCTCCGGGAACGGCAAGCCGACGAGGGACGTCACTGGTGACGGTCAGCGCCGGGGCCGCCGTGGTCGGCGGCGGCGTGGTTGTCACGGCAACGGTCGCCGGTGGGAGCGGCTGAGGCGCCGGTGCAGACGTCGGAGGGAGCGGAGTGACCTTTGGGATGACCTTCCGAACGACCGGCCGCTTCACCGTCCGCTTCTTGGTCACCGCGTCCGCCGGCGGCACCGCCATCACGCCCACCACCACAGCGGCGGCAACCCCGACCGACAGGAGACGAGCACGCGCACGGACACCGGGGCACACCAGAGAGGTCATGGGCTCCACGGTATGCGAGTTGCATCCGACGAGACGCTCATCGGTCGCCGCCAGGTCAGGGCCCGGAGCTAAGGAGCGGCGGGCGGTCCGGGCCAGGTTCAGCCGATGACGAGCGTCACCTCGCCGGACTTCTTCAGTCCCTTCGAGACACCGGTGATGGTGAACGGGTAGCGACCCGCACGCATCGGCACCGTCGAACTGAGCCACAGCACCGTCTTCTTCGTGGTGATCTTCTCCGAGAAGCCGAACCACACACCGTCGGGAAGACCGGACACGAAGAATTCGATGGAACCGTTGTACCCGGTGTCATAGATCGGCTCGATTTCGTACTGCACCTGCCCGCCCGTGACCAACGTCTTTCCTTCACCGGTGATGCGGAAACCGAACGAAGGCGGCAGACCCGACGTGTCGATCGTTGTCGTGGTGGTCGACGTCGTCGTCGAGCCCGGTGCCGGAGTTACCCGCAGGACCATGCTCGCCCACGCCTGCGCGCCGCCGAACGACCCGATGACGCGCAGGGGGTAGTCGGCCAGCACCGTATCCGATGGAACCGCGATGCGAAGCACGGCAAGACCCGTCGCCGGATTCGGGCTGAGCGTGGCACCCATCCCGCCCGGAAGTCCGACGAGGCTCAGCGCTATCGGGTTCGATGCCCCGCGCTGAGCGATCACGATGGAGAAAGCGACGGTGGTTCCGACGACTGCGTCGACCCGCTCGTTCACTGCCACCACGTCGAACGGGGCAATGACGAGAGCCGGCACCGTGGTCGTGGGGGCCGAGGTGGTCGTGGTGGTCGCCGTCGGCGGCGCGGGCGGGATCGTCGTCGTGAGCGGCGGGGCGGTGAGCGTGACTCCCGCGACTTGCGTGGGCACCGAGCGGACGGTCGTCCGGATCGGTTTCCTTGTCGTCTTCGTCACCCGCTTGACCGTTGGCTTCGTCGTCCGTTTCACGGTGGTGGATGTCTTCGTGACCGCCGAGGCGGGCACGTCGGAGGAGACCGGCGCGAGAAGCGTGAATCCGAGGGCCGCGGCCAAGGCGGCGACAGACCCGCGGGAGAGAACGGTCGAGAGTCGGAAATGGCGCTGATCCACCTCTCCATGGTCTCGCGAACCGGCCCCGAAGCAGAGGATCGCTCTATGCGCGCGTAGGACCAGGGTGACGGCTCGACCCGTCCCGGAACGCGAAAACCGCCGCCGTCTCCGAAAGAGACAGCGGCGGTCACGTGGTCACACCACTAGTAGTCGTCCATGCCTCCGCCCATCGGGGCGGCGGATTCCTTCTCCGGCTTGTCGACGATGACGGCCTCGGTCGTGAGGAACAGCGCGGCAATCGACGCGGCGTTCTGCAACGCCGAGCGGGTCACCTTGCCGGCGTCGATCACGCCCGCCTTCACGAGATCCTCGTACTCGCCCGTGGCGGCGTTGAGACCTTCGGAGGGCTTCTTCATCGACCGGACCCGGTCGACGACGACGCCGCCTTCCATGCCGGCGTTGATGGCGATCTGCTTGAGCGGCTCCTCGAGAGCCGATGCCACGATGCGGGCACCAGTGGCCTCATCGCCGGTCAGGGAGTCGGCAACCGCGAGGATGGCCTTCTGGGCACGGAGGAGGGCAACGCCACCACCGGGCACAACGCCCTCTTCGACAGCGGCCTTCGTCGTCGAGACGGCATCTTCGATGCGGTGCTTCTTCTCCTTGAGCTCTACCTCGGTAGCTGCGCCGACCTTGAGGACCGCGACGCCGCCGGACAGCTTGGCGAGGCGCTCCTGGAGCTTCTCGCGGTCGTAGTCCGAATCGGTATTTTCGATCTCGGCCTTGATCTGGGCGATGCGGCCCTTGACGTCGTCGGTCGAACCGGCACCTTCGACGATCGTGGTCTC